>JAAYIU010000156.1 GCA_012523265.1 Bacteroidales bacterium
CACTTGAAGTATGGTCAGACCAGCCGGGGCTGCAGTTTTATTCGGGTAATTTCTTGTCCGATATTTACGGCAAATCTGGGGCATACTACGACAAGTATTCGGGCTTTTGCCTCGAACCTCAAAAATATCCGAATTCTGTCAATAAGAGTAATTTCCCCAACATATTCGTTACCCCAGACGCTACCTACTGCCATAAGATGGCGTACGCATTTAATACCGTCTAAATGGATGTATATATAAAAAAAGAGTAGCGCTAATCACAGACTTTGTAGCTAAAAGTAGATAAATTGACAACAACCTGCCTGCTTACTTGTCTTCTCTACTTTTATGAGAAAACGGCGGGGTGCTCATTGAAGAGCGCCTCGCCGTTGTTGTTAATGGTTTGAGTTTGCCGGAGGCTTATTTTTAGTTGGGTTTTATTTGGTTTTTATAGCGCGCCTCTAAGCACTTCTTTTTAGTTATTTTTGTCGTCCCTTTAGCTATTTTACCGCTATAGCTCATCGTCTATATAGCCTAAGAGCTCTTTGAGGTCTGCGGCTGTCATATCGCCCATGTGCGCTATGCGAAAGGTCTCTTGTTTGAGTTTGCCGTAGCCGTTGCCGAAGGCTAAGCCGTGTTTCGATTTCACGGCGTTAATCACAGCAGAGACATCGATTCCTCTCGTGTTCTTAACGGTCGTGAGCGTATTGGATGCACACCTCTCATCTTCGGCAAACAGAGCAAACTTCTCTTTCGCCCAATTTTTAACGAGCTGCGCCATCTCTTTATGCTTCGCCCATACATTTTCCATCCCCTCGGCAAGCAGTTTTTGGCATTGGAAATTTAGTGCCATAATTTGCGGGATTGCCGGGGTGGTTGGAGTTTGGTTTTTCTCGCCGTTTTTGGCAAATTCGAGAAGGTCGAAGTAGTAGCCGCGATTGCTGACGCCCTTAGCCTTCTCGAGTGCTCTATCGCTCACCGCAAAAATCGCCAATCCCGGCGGTATCGCAAAGGCTTTCTGCACCGACGCAAAGGCAAAGTCCCAGCCGTATTGGTCAAATTTCAGCGGCAAGCCTGCCATAGCGCTAACGCAGTCAACGAAGATCAATAGCTCGGGGTATTTGGCTTTTAGCATCTGCGAAATCTCCTCAACGGGGTTGGTAACGCCGGTGCTTGTCTCATTATGCACGAATGTTACGGCGCTGTAGTCGCCTTGCGAGAGCTTTTTATCTATCATCTCGGCGGTAAACGCCTTGCCCCAATCGACCCTGAAATCTTCAACTTGCTTGCCGCACGCTTTGGCAACGCTTGCGTATTTATCGCTAAAAGCGCCGCAGCCGCAGCAGAGGATTTTCTCATCGTCTTTGATGAGGCTTCGCATAGACGCCTCCCAGCCTCCCGAGCCGCTTGAAGTAACCAAAAAGACATTCTGTTCGGTGCAGAGTATTTTTTTGAGCATGCCGACGGTATTGCCGTGAAGCAAGGCATACTCTTTTGCCCTGTGCCCTAAGGTGTAGCGTGAGAGCTGTTCCAACACCTCCGGTGCAACGTGTACCGGTCCGGGTATGAATAACTTCGGTGGGTTTTTCCAGTCAACCATAAATTTAATCTCCTGCATTAGATGAGGTTATGTTAGTTATTGTAGCTATTGTAATTATAATA
>JAAYIU010000264.1 GCA_012523265.1 Bacteroidales bacterium
GGTTAAGGGATGGCGGGGAATGTTCCACGTGAAACAATTTTGAAAAGGATGTTTGAAACATACGATATTATTGTGGTCGGTGCGGGCCACTCAGGATGTGAAGCAGCAGCGGCAGCAGCCAACATGGGCTCCAAAACGTTGCTCATCACCATGAACATGACCAACATGGCGCAGATGTCGTGCAACCCGGCCATGGGCGGCATTGCCAAAGGCCAGATCGTGCGCGAAATTGATGCTCTGGGCGGATACTCTGCTATTGTCACCGATCACACGCGCATTCAATTCCGGATGCTCAACAAGAGCAAAGGCCCGGCGATGTGGAGCCCGCGTGCACAAAGCGATCGCATGTTGTTTTCGATGAAGTGGCGGGAAATGCTCGAGGCCACACCCAACCTCGATTTCTGGCAGGATACTGTCGTTGATCTGATGGTAAAAGATAGTCGTGTAACCGGTGTAAAAACGGCAATGGGACAGGAGATTTCTGCAAAAGCTGTAATCCTCACCAACGGCACATTTCTGAATGGCATCATCCACATTGGCAAAAAACAATTTGGTGGCGGCAGAATAGGAGAGAAGGCGTCGAAGGGACTTACGGAACACTTGGTAAAGCTGGGTTTTGAAGCGCGTCGCATGAAGACCGGAACACCCGTGCGTGTAGATGGCCGGAGCCTCAACTTTGCCAGGCTGGACGAACAAAAAGGTGACGAAAACCCACAGCGTTTCTCGTTTACCGATACGCCCAATATCACACGCCAACGCAGTTGTTACATCGCCTACACCAACACCATAGTGCACGATACACTGCGCACCGGCTTCCTGGATTCTCCCATGTTTACAGGGCGCATCGAAGGAATCGGGCCGCGCTACTGCCCCTCCATTGAAGATAAAATTGATCGCTTTTCGGATAAGAACAGCCACCAGCTTTTTGTAGAGCCTGAGGGCTGGAACACCAACGAATATTACCTCAATGGTTTTTCCTCCTCGCTGCCCGACTATGTACAGTTTGCTGCTTTGCGCAAAATACCTGGGTTTGAAAGTGCGAAAATATTCAGGCCTGGCTATGCCATCGAGTACGATTATTTCCCGCCGATGCAGCTTAAATTTACCCTCGAAACCAAACTGATCGGGCACCTGTATTTTGCCGGACAGATAAACGGAACCACCGGCTATGAAGAAGCCGGCGCACAAGGAATCATTGCCGGCATGAATGCGCATCTTAAACTTAACGAGAAACCAGAATTTATTCTAAAACGTTCCGACGCATACATCGGTGTGCTGATAGATGATCTTATCACAAAAGGCGTGGATGAGCCTTACCGCATGTTTACTTCGCGGGCCGAATATCGCATTTTGCTGCGTCAGGATAATGCCGACGTACGGCTGACGCCAATGAGCCATGCGGTGGGTCTGGCTGACGACGAAAGGTTGAACCGTGTGCTGAGAAAGCAGGAGACCATTTCTAAACTCAGAACTTTTCTTAAAAAAGAAAGCATAGCGCCTGACGACATCAACAGTTATCTGGCGACGATTGGTTCTGCACCGCTTTCGCAAAAAGTAAAACTCGAGAATTTGATTTTGCGTCCCGAGATAAGCTTCGACGAATTTACAAAACAAGCCCCTGCGCTGCAGAATTATTTAGCTACACATGTAAACGACCATCATGCTGAAGTTGTAGAATCGGCTGAAATATTAATAAAATACGACAATTATATTCAAAAGGAGCAAGAGATTGCGGCCAAGATTTCGCGGCTTGAAGACATCCGGCTTCATGACGATTTTGATTATCACAAGCTAAAATCATTGAGTTGGGAAGCCCGCGAGAAGCTAAGTAAAATTAGGCCCGGAACCATCGGGCAGGCATCGCGCATCAGTGGCGTAAACCCTTCTGACATCTCTGTATTGATCGTGTACTTAGGACGTTAGACTGATTGTTCCACGTGGAACAATTTTATTAGTAACTTTTTTAATAAATGGAAAATATCGTTCGCTGTCCAATTTGTGAAAATAAGCAACTCGCTGATATGATGCAAGTTGAAGATTATTTTCTTACACACGAAAGTTTTCATCTTTCAAAATGCAGCCGCTGTGGATTTCTTATTACAAACCCGCGACCCGTTGCATCAGATTTGTCAAAATACTATCAGTCAACTGATTACCTATCGCACAGCAAGAAAAAGAAAAGTGCAACCAGCATGCTTTACAACCTGGTGAAGAATTATTCGCTTGGAAAGAAGTATCAACTTATTACACGCTTTAAAACGCCTGGAATCCTGCTCGACATTGGCAGTGCTACCGGAGAATTTTTGCACTATTTCAACAAAAAAAACTGGACGGTTACAGGCATTGAACCCGCCGAAACACCCCGGGGATTTTCCATCGAAACCTATGGCTTACATGTTCTTCAGGAAGAGAAAATTGATCAGCTTCCGGCCGGACATTTTGATGTAGTCACGCTGTGGCATGTGCTGGAACACGTGCCCGACCTCAACGGACGCATGGAGCAGATCAGCAAATTGCTGGCTCCCGATGGCCTTTTGGTGATAGCTTTGCCAAATCATCTTTCGTGGGATGCGCAACATTACGGAAACTACTGGGCAGGTTATGACGTGCCGCGCCATTTGTATCATTTTACACCCGATACAATTTCAAAGCTACTTTCAAAACATGGTTTCGAAATTTTTAAAACAGAGCCGATGAAATTTGATGCTTATTATGTGAGCTTGCTAAGCGAAAAATATCAATCGGGCAAGAGTAATTTTTTGGCTGCTTTTCGCAATGGCTTAAAATCAAACAAATCGGCCAAACATCGCAATGCTAACTATTCAAGCCTGATTTATCTGGCCAAAAAGATAAATAATTAATTAAAAGCGATTTCAGACCGTGACACCCTTCGGTGGAACATCAACTCGAAATCTTGAAAAAACGGCGTTATAAAGCATAAAAATAATGATGCCTCTAATTCATTGATTATCTGTACTTTTAAAATAATTTATTACAAAAATGAACCGACAAAACGGCAAACGACACCTGCTTACCATTTACGCCATCCTTTTTCCCATGGCTGTGATGCTGCTGGTGATTTTGTCGTGGCATTTTACAGGCAGCTACAATGCGAAAAAATATGTTGAACATTGTGAACACATCATTCAACAAAAAGACCAACAACTTTATGAGGGATTAAAAGAAATTACGAATCATTACACTTCCGGCAACGATAGTATTTTTGAACACTTCTCATCGCTTTCACGCCGATACGTAAAACAGGGTGTTGTATTTTTAATTTTCCAGAAGGATTCGCTGGTTTTCTGGAGCAACAACAATATGCCGGTCGATATTAGTTATAAAGATAGGATAGTGGACAGCGGGAATGGCTGGTACCGTTGCATCACACTCCAATCGGCCGAAAGAAAACTTGTAGGACTTTATCTGATAAAGCAGGAGTATAATTACGAAAATAAATATCTCCACAACACTTTCCACAGTAGCTTCGGATTGCCACAAGCTACACTCTTTTCACCCAAACCGGACGATAGCTTTTCGATATATGATGCGAGCCACAACTTTCTGTTCTCGCTTTCTTTTCGTCCACACTCGCATCTTAGCAATGCACAATCCAATGTTTTATTTGTAATATATATCGTTGCAGTATTATTGTTGCTGGGTCTTCTTTATGAGATTTACCATCTGTTTTATCTCCGTACGCGACGTCGAAAGCTCTTCATCGTTGGTTTTATCCTGGATGTAGTGATTGTTCGTGTGTTGCTCTTCTACTTCAGAAAACCGGAAGCATTGTTCCAAAGTCAGATTTTTACGCCGCATTACTATGCATATTCCGATTGGATTCCCTCCATGGGTGATTTGTTTCTGAACGTACTTTTCGTGCTGGTCATTGGCTTCTTCTTTTATTATCATGTAAAATTTCATCTTGCAAATCTGAAAAAAAGCTCAGCTCATCGGGTGTTTCTCATCCTTACGCTGTTTATGCACATCTTTATTTTTTTTAAAGGGATAACGTTCATTTTCGAGAGCCTGATCATCGACTCCAATATTTCGCTGGATCTCAACAACATCTTCGGCTTGTCGTGGATGAGCCTGTTGAGTTTTATAATTATTGCCGCTGCCATTCATGCCTACCTGATTATCAGCGCCAAGCTGGCATTTTTTGCATATAAATACAGCCACCGTTTGGATCGCTACATGTTGTTGGCTACGATAGTTTTTGTTTTTCTCTTTGCTCTAAACAAGCTGCTCGGCAACACCGATGTTTACCACCTGTTGTTTGTATGGATTTATATTCTTTCCTATGGCTTCTTTTTGCGTCGTCGCAAATACCAGTTCAACCTGCCCAATATAGTTTTTTACATGCTGCTGTTCTCGTTGCTTTCCACATTTTTGGTACACAAATATAACGACCTGCGGGAGCACGAAAATCGTAAAATGCTTGCTGTGCAGCTTGCCAGCGAGCAACGCGACCCAATGACCGAGTACCTCTTTGGGCGTGAGCGAAATAATATTATTGCAGATACGCTGTTGCAAAACATGCTAACCAACTATGGAGCAAAGGCCTTTGATCAGCAGGCTTTTGAGGCTTATTTTTTAAAGAAATATTTTGCTAGATATTGGAAAAAATATGAGCGTCAAATCACGCTGTGCGATGATGATGACATTCTGATGATACAGCCCGAAAATGTAGCTGTAGATTGCAAAACCTATTTTGATGATAAAATAGAAATGGACGGAACCGCCACCGACGCTCCCGGACTGGCGTTTGTAAATTATGGCCCTGGCGAAAACGGTTATATTGCAGCTATCTCTTTACAACCCTACGACGATAGCATCGATACTGGAATAACGCTTTACATCGAATTGTTTCCGAAATATAATGCCCGCGACCTGGGATTTCCTGACCTGCTCGTTGATGCCGAAATCAGTGCTTCGCCCGATCTGTCGCAGTATTCGTATGCCAAATATCAGGATGGTGAGCTGTACAAACGCGTAGGCAACTATTTCTATAATTTCAGGCTCGCCAGCTATAAACCGGATGACAAGCCATTTTGCTTTTTTAATCAAAACAATTACAGCCATTTATATTATCAAATTTCTGATAATAAAAGCTTGATTATCAGCCGCAAACAAAAGTCGGCTTCCGATATTCTGGCGCCATTTTCGTACTTTTTTCTGCTCTTCGGCGGGTTTGCATCACTGGTCTTCCTGATTTTCATTTTTCCCTTTTCGCATCATAAAATAAAACTCAGCTTCCGCACTCGCTTGCAGCTCTCGATGTCGGCGGTAATATTGTTTTCGTTTTTGGTAATCGGTGTTTTCACTTTGTTTTATATTAATAATTTAAACGACCAAAAAAACAAAGATCTGCTGAGCGAAAAGACACATTCTATTTTGGTGGAGATGCAGCACAAATTTTCTGATCTGGATAGATTCTCCGAAGAATCAACAGAAAGGATGGGAGAGCAGTTGAATAAATTTTCTAATGTCTTCTTTACCGACATCAATATTTTTGATCCTCACGGGCATCTTCTGGCCTCCTCCCGGCCACAGATCTACGAAGAGAAACTCATTAGCCGTCTGATGAATCCTTTTGCTTTTAAAGCGCTTACGATAGAGGGAAGCTCCTTGTTTATCCACAGCGAAAACATCGGGCAGCAGCACTATCTCTCGGCGTATATTCCTTTTGTAAACAATCGCGGCAACGTGATTGCTTTTCTTAACCTCCCCTACTTTGCGAAAGAAAACGATCTGAACCGCGAGATATCCGCTTTCCTGGTGGCTTACATCAATATCTATGTAATTCTTATCGCAATTTCAGTTTTAATAGCTTTGGTAATTTCCAATTACATTTCTCGTCCGCTCAAGCTGATCATGATGCGCATCCGGCAGGTGAAGCTTGGCGGACAAAATGAGATGATCGACTGGAAACGCCGCGATGAGATAGGACAGTTGGTGCAGGAATACAACCGCATGATTGCTGAGCTGGCACAAAGCGCTGAGCTGCTGGCGCGTTCGGAGCGCGAGATGGCCTGGCGGGAGATGGCGAGGCAGGTGGCGCATGAGATAAAAAATCCGCTCACGCCTATGAAACTTAGCGTGCAGTACCTGCAGCATGCCTGGAATAACAATGCACCCGACTGGGAGACGCGGCTCAACAAATTTACGGCTACCATGATAGAGCAGATAGAAACCCTTTCGGCCATAGCTTCGGAGTTTTCGGATTTTGCCAAGATGCCCATAGCACACAAACAACCCGTCGACCTGGTGGAGGTGATACAAAGTGCCATCAGCCTTTTTAAAAATTATCAAAACATCGTCTTTGATTTTAATTATGATGCCCGTGAGAAATTCACCGTTTATGCTGACAAAGAACAACTGCTGCGCGCCTTGAATAATTTATTGAAAAACTCGGTGCAGGCTATCGGCGAAGAGGCTGACGGGCGTATCGAAATCGTGCTGCAGCGACAGGGAGTGATGCACAAACTAACGCTAACCGACAGCGGCACAGGTATTACACCCGAGGTGGCCAAGAAAATATTCTCGCCTTATTTTACTACCAAGTCGGGAGGAATGGGGCTGGGGCTGGGCATTGTGAAAAACATCATCACCGGCAGCGGCGGCGACATTTCGTATCAGGATGCCATTCCACGAGGAACCACCTTCGTAGTACGCTTGCCTGCGATGGATTAATATTCACAGAATCTTTTTACAATGGAATATTCCCATGCTTTTTTGGAGGATTTTGCTCGCTCTTGTTTTGGGTCATTTCGAGCGCCTGAATAATCCTTTTGCGGGTATGACGTGGATAGATGATCTCGTCGATGTAGCCAAGCTCCGCGGCTTTATAAGGGCTGGCAAATGTTTGCTTGTATTCTTCGACAGCCATCAGCCGCTGTTCTTCGTCGAGCTTGCCGCGATAGATAATATTCACGGCGCCTTCGGGTCCCATCACAGCTATTTCGGCGGTGTGATACGCCAGGTTGACGTCGGCGCCAATATGTTTGCTCGACATCACGTCGTAAGCGCCGCCATAGGCTTTGCGTGTAATGATGGTAATTTTAGGAACGGTAGCCTCCGAAAAAGCATAGAGCAACTTAGCGCCATGCTTGATAATGCCACCAAACTCCTGCGTAGTTCCGGGCAAAAATCCGGGGACATCCACGAAAGTGACCAACGGAATATTGAATGCATCGCAAAAGCGCACAAAACGCGCGGCTTTCAGCGAAGAGTTGATGTCGAGTACGCCAGCCAAAAACTGCGGCTGGTTGGCCACAATTCCTACCGATCGTCCATCGAAGCGGGCAAAACCTACTATTATATTTTTTGCATAATGGGGCTGCACCTCAAAGAAATTGTGATTATCCACCACCGAGGTGATGATCTCATTCATGTCGTAGGGTTTGTTAGGATCGGCAGGCACCACACTGTCCAGTTTCTTGTCTTCGCGATTGATGTCGTCGGTAGATGGATAACGCGGAGGGTCTTCCATATTGTTGCCGGGCAAATATCCCATCAACTCGCGAATCATCTGCAGAGTTTGCTCGTCGTCGTCGCCGGTAAAATGGGCTACGCCGCTGCGTGAGTTATGCGTCATGGCGCCGCCAAGCTCCTCTTTGGTTACCTCTTCGTGGGTTACAGTTTTTATCACGTCGGGGCCGGTGACGAACATGTAGCTCGAATTTTTTACCATAAAAATAAAATCGGTGATGGCTGGCGAATAAACAGCACCGCCGGCACAGGGTCCCATGATAGCCGAGATTTGCGGGATTACGCCCGAGGCTTTGGTGTTGAGCAGGAAAATATCAGCATAACCTGCCAGACTTTCTACACCCTCCTGAATGCGTGCGCCACCCGAATCGTTGAGACCAATCACCGGTGCGCCCATCTTCATGGCCAGCTTCATTATTTTAACAATCTTATCGGCGTTGGCACGCGAGAGTGTTCCGCCAAAAACCGTAAAATCTTGTGCAAAAACGTACACCAGCCGCCCATCAATTTTCCCATAGCCGCTCA
Organism: Bacteroidales bacterium; assembly: GCA_012523265.1. Lineage (GTDB taxonomy): Bacteria > Bacteroidota > Bacteroidia > Bacteroidales > 4484-276 > SABY01. The sequence goes on from JAAYIU010000264.1 coordinate 8,020, forward strand.
CCACACCGTCGCCCAGGATAAGATTTTCCTGCATATTAAAATCGGTGGCCCGATGGGTCATAAATTTGTCCATCTCCACAAACGATCCCGGATCGAGCAAATCCTTGATACGCTCGCGGGCAATCTTCCGGCCGGCGGCATGTTGCCGTGCAATGCGTTCGCTTCCGCCACCCTGCTCGGCCAACGAATTTTTCTCTTCAAACTGTTTTATCTTATCTTCTAACGAGGCCATGATTTCTACTTTTTTTGTTATTAAATCTATTCTACAACTATCAATACCTGATTACCCTCCACGATGTCGCCTTCTTTTACATTTATCTTGCGCACCACGCGGTCTTTTTGCACTTTGTATTCGCTTTCCATTTTCATAGCCGAAACAATCACCACCGTATCACCGGCTTTGACGTGATCGCCCACCTTGACGGGAATTTTTACAATCTTTCCGGGCATCGGACTTGAAATATTGCGAATATCGTCAAGCTCTTCTTTGCTGCGGTTTCGTTTGTATTTGGTTTCGGCATCTATAATTTCGACATCATACGAATGATACAGCGTGTTGACATTAAAATGCCGGTGGTCGTTTTTTTCGATCAATTCGACGTTGTAAGAAGTATGATCGTTCAAAATGCTGTACACGCCGCGCTCCACCATCAAAGCATCGAGATGATACACCTTGTCGTCTACCTCAATTTCGTAAAGATGGCCTTGCTTTTTGTGCATCATCACGCGTGCAGTACGTCCGTTGATTTTTATTTCGAGTGACATGGTAATCCAGGTTTTGATGTTTTAAAAAGTTGTTTTTTCTTTACGCCTGCCAAATTCTTTCCAGGGATTCGGCGTATGCGTTGCGCCATTTTTGAGCGGCGTCACAGCGTCGAGTTTATTATTATAATGAATGTAAGCCGCTATCAGGGCAATGTCTTCACAGATGTCGCCACAAGGTTTGTTGTCCATAAGGAACTCCATATTGTTCTCAATGAAATGGGTATTGTAATTTCCGCCACGAAATTCTTCGGCATCCATGATGCGCGACAGGAAGGGAATGGATGTTTTTACGCCGGTAATTTTGTAGGCGTACAAAGCTCTTTTCATGCGTTCGATAGCTTCTTGGCGGGTTGACGACCATACGATGAGTTTGGAAATCAGCGGGTCGTAATGTATCGGTATTTCATAACCTTCGTACACGTAACCATCGTGGCGGACGCCCAAACCCAATGGCTCGCTGATGTGCTTGACCACGCCCGGCGATGGCATAAAATTTCTGGTCGGGTCTTCGGCGTAGATACGGCATTCGATGGCATGGCCGTCCTGGCGCAAATCTTCCTGCCGCAGTTGCAACACTTCACCCTGCGCAATTTTTATCTGCTCCTTTACCAAATCCACGCCCACCACACGCTCCGTAATGGGGTGCTCCACCTGCAGGCGGGTATTCATCTCCAGAAAATAATAGTTATGACTATCGTCGACGATGAACTCGATGGTGCCCGCACCGTGATAATTGGCAGCCCGTGCAGCAGCTACGGCATGTTGTCCCATTTCGTTGCGCAGCTTTTCGGTCATCAACGGCGAAGGTGTTTCCTCGATCACTTTCTGGTGCCGGCGTTGCACCGAGCATTCTCTCTCGAAAAGATGAATGACGTTTCCGTGTTTGTCGGCAAGTATCTGAAACTCGATGTGATGTGGCGATTCGATGTATTTTTCGATGTAAACGGCATCATCGCCAAAGGCAGTTTTGGCCTCGGAGCGGGCGCCGCGAATGGCAGCAGCTATTTCATTTTTATCTTTTACCATCCGCATCCCTTTGCCGCCGCCGCCAGCCGAAGCCTTTATCATCACCGGAAGGCCAATTTTATGAATCACTTCGATGGCCTCTTTTTCGTCGGTGATAGGCTCTGTAGTTCCGGGAACTACCGGCACGCCGGCTTCGATCATTCGCTTGCGGGCCATTATTTTGTCGCCCATGCTCGAAATAGAGTGGCCATCGGGGCCAATAAAGATGATGCCCTCGGCGGCACAACGATCGGCAAAAGCAGCATTTTCCGAAAGGAAACCATAGCCTGGATGGATGGCATCGGCACCGGAGCGCCTGGCTACATCAATTATTTTTTCGATGTTGAGGTATCTTTCACTCGAAGGGGATGCGCCGATATGAAACGCTTTGTCGGCATAGCGCACATGCATGGAAGTACGATCGGCATCCGAAAAAACCGCCACCGATTGTATCCCCATCTCACGGCACGAGCGCATCACACGAATGGCTATCTCGCCACGATTGGCAACCAATACTTTTTTTATCATAAGATGTTTTTGAATTACTATCGTGCTGATTGATTGGCAAAGCTAAAGCAATTTCTTTTTTAATAAAAAAATAAAACACCCATCAGATCAATCCGGCCTGACGACTTATCTCAAGCATCCTGTCGATGGGTTTGCGTGCTGCACTCATCACTTCGTCGCTGAGGATGATCTCGGGAGTTTCGTCGCGCAGACAGGCAAGTATTTTGGGCATCGTGTTCAATTTCATGTAAGGGCAGTCGTTGCACGAACAGGTGCTGTCGGCAGGTACGATGAGAAATTCTTTGTCGGGCGATTGCTTTTTCATCTGATGTAAAATGCCTGTTTCGGTGGCAACGATGTATTTTTTTGCGGAATCTTTTTTAGTGAAGTTGAGTAGTGCGGTAGTAGAACCGGTAAAATCAGCCAGAGCCAGCACCGCCGCTTTACATTCGGGATGCGCGATAAGTTTTGCGTCGGGGTGGTCGGCTTTAAGCTTTATCACAGCTTCGGTGGTAAGCAGGTCGTGCACCTGGCAAGTGCCGTCCCACAACACCATATCGCGACCTGTCACCTGATTGATGTAAGCCCCGAGATTTTTATCAGGCGCAAAGATGATCTTCTGATCGGGCGGAAAGCTCTCCACAATTTTTACGGCATTACCCGAGGTACAAATTACATCCGACATGGTTTTGATGGCTGCCGAACAGTTGATGTAGCTAACCACAACATGACCGGGATGTTGCTCCTTGAATCGCGCAAAATCCTGTGGCGGACAGGAGTCGGCCAGCGAACATCCCGCATCCAAATCGGGCAGTACTACTTTGGTGGTTGGATTTAGTATTTTTGCCGTTTCGGCCATAAAATGCACACCGGCAAAAACGATCAGGTCGGCCTTTGTCTGGCTGGCTTGCTGGGCAAGTCCAAGGCTGTCGCCAATGTAATCGGCTATGTCCTGTATCTCCGGGATTTGATAATAATGCGCTAACAGCACCGCGTTTTTTTCTTTTTTCATGGCTACAATCTGTTCGGCAATGATCGCATTTTTATTTTCATCCGATTTCATCCTGCTCTTTTGCATCATCATAATATTATTAATTTATTTAAAAGATAATGATTAATGTATTTATCCTGTTCACAGCGTGGATAAAAAGTACCTCCAAAATTTGGTTTATCAGTAGTTAATACCTTGTCAACAATTAATTAACAATGTGGTTTGCGCTAATTAGTTGATTATGTTGTAACAGTTTTTTTCTGTCAACATTTCGATAATGGTTTTTAGATTTATTAACTGATAACTATTTCCAAAAGTAATGCTCCGTGTTGTTCAAATCTATCCTGACAATTATTGATAAATAAACTGTTTTTGTGATAAACTCTTTAGTTTTGTCTTAATTGTTGATAACTGCAAAAGTTGCTATTCGTTGGTGACAATAGATCAACATAGTTGACAATGTTTTGTTAATAAATTGCAAGCTATTGATAATGATACCGCTGTTGAAAAACAGAAATTTGCTTTAATCAACGGGTTTAATTTTTGGCACCAACAGATTACAAACTGAATAATCATTTTTGAAAATTCATTTTGAATACTTTAACATGCGGCAAAAAACATTTATGTTTGGCAGCCGTATGCTGAGCGATGGTAATCTTTCGACAGATTGCGACAATCAAAAAATAATAACTTATTAACGAATAGATAAATGACACAAGAACAAGAAGTTATCCCTATTGGGAGCGCTCATGCCGGCTACAAGCTGAAAACCCATCTCATCACCGAACTTTCCGCAAAAGGATTTCGCTTTCGCGATTACGGAACCACTTCCGAAGCAAGCGTCGATTATCCCGACTTTGTGCACCCGGTAGCTGCATCTGTTAATAATGGTGAGTTTGCCAGAGGAATTGTTATTTGCGGAAGCGGACAGGGAGCCAACATGACTGCCAACAAATACCCGCAAGTTCGGTCGGCGTTGTGTTGGGATATTGAGCAAACCATTCTGTCGCGGCAGCACAACAATGCCAACATCCTGGCACTTCCCGGCCGCTTTATCGATTTTGATCTGGCGGTGCGCATGACGGTAGCTTTTCTCGAAACAGCTTTCGAGGGAGGACGACATCTGAGGCGCATCAACAAAATTAATCCCAACCTTTAAAACTCCCGGATGATGGACGATCTGAACAAAATATTTAATCAGCAGGCCGAAAAAATCTCCTTTGATAAAGAACACCGGCGCAAGATCAACTTTAATATTGGCAGGTATGATGCTGCGGTGGTGAATGGTAAAAAACAGTTCAAAAATCTTGAGCTTGCCCGTAAGCGTGCGGCTTTGATCAAGCATCGTTCCATCGAAAATCTGGATAAATATCTCAGTGAGTTTGAGATAAATTTTGAGCGCAATGGCGGCAAAGTGTTGTGGGCGCCTACCGCCAACAAAGCTCTGACGGAGATCACCCGCATCCTTAAGCGGCACCAGGTGAACCTGGTAGTAAAATCAAAATCGATGATCAGTGAAGAGCTGGAGCTTAATGAGCATCTACAAAATGCCGGCATCGAAGCGGTGGAGACCGATCTGGGCGAATACATCGTGCAGTTGGCCGGCGAAAAGCCTTATCATATTGTTACCCCTGCGATGCACAAATCCAAAGAAGATGTCGCCGCTTTGTTTCATGAGAAGTTTGGTTTAGATCCCAACAGCACGCCCGAAGAGATCACCGCTTTTGTGGCGCGTAAGCTGCGGCAGCAATTTGTAGAAGCGGGCGCAGGAATTACGGGAGCCAATTTTCTTGTTGCCGACACCGGTTCGGTGGCGCTTACCGAAAACGAAGGCAACGGCCTGATGTCGTTTTCTTTTCCTAAAGTGCACATCGTCATTGCAGGTATCGAGCGCATCATTCCTTCACTACGCGACCTCGATTTGTTTTGGCCGCTGCTGGCAACCCATGGCACCGGACAGAATCTTACGGTTTATAATTCCATAATTTCCGGCCCACGGCAAAATGGCGAAATAGACGGCCCTGCTGAAATGTACGTGGTGCTGCTCGACAACCGGCGTACCGAACTGCTGCGCAACAACCAGTTGCGGCGCTCCCTGGCGTGTATCAAATGTGGCGCCTGTCTTAATGCCTGCCCCGTTTATCGCAACATTGGCGGCTACACCTATGCCACCACCTATACCGGACCTATTGGCGCTGTTATTTCGCCGCATCTTTTAGGTTTTAAACAGTACAAACATCTGAGTTACGCCTCCTCTTTGTGTGGGAAATGTACTGAGGTTTGTCCTGTAAATATCAACCTGCACGAGCTTTTGCTCTACAATAGGTTCGAAGCCGTGAAGCTCGGCCTAAATGACCGTAGCGAAAACAGGATGCAATCGGTGGCCGCCAAAATGATGATGAAACGATGGCGCATGGATTTTGGCAGCGGCAAGCTCAAAAATATGGCCATGCGCATGGCCATCAAAAAAGCCTGGGGACCGCGGCGATCATTGCCGGTATTTGCGCCAAAATCTTTCCGACAGATGTGGGAAGAACAAAGGGGTGGCAGAAGTCAGCAATGACAAATATTATGAAAATAAAACTTTCTTATCTTTGTTCTTGTTTTTTAGTAAGAATATGAAAAACCTGTTAGTAATATTGTTTTTTATCAGTCTCACCACCGGCGCATTTGCCCAGGTGCAGGAGGTTCCTTTCACTTTGGACGACCGCGACAGGATCATGCGTACCGAGGAGCAAATCAAATCAACAAACGATAAAATCGAATCCCTCCGCAATGAGATGAATGCCAAGTTTGATGCTGTTGATCAACGATTTGATGCTGTTGATCAGCGGTTTGATGCTGTTGATCAGCGGTTTGAAACCATGGAATCGAAATTTGATTTACTTTACTGGCTCTTTGGAATTTTATTTGGGCTAATAACTTTTTTGATTGGTTACATTATGTGGGACAGGCGAACA
>JAAYIU010000127.1 GCA_012523265.1 Bacteroidales bacterium
AGGACGACATCGTGGTAAACCTGACGCGCACCAAAAAGCTGTCGAACATGCGTGCTTCGGGTTCCGACGACAAAACCATCATCATCCCGGCCATCAGACACTCGCTCGAAGAGGCCATGGAATACATCAAAGAAGATGAGTACGTAGAGGTAACGCCCAAATCCATCCGCATCCGCAAAATCATCCTTGACGAAAATGATCGCAAGCGCAGGAAACGCGCCGACGACATGATGAACCAATAAGATTTTTGAATTACGATTTTTGAATTACGATTTTGGAATGTGGAGACGCACTGCCGGAATCGATAAAGTAGAAAATTTGAACCGCCTGATTTCGTGGGCTTTATTAGCTTATTATTTTTTTGATCGGTGACTATTAAGCTGAAATAAGGTAATAAGGTTGGATGTGATCAAGGGAGCTTTTGTTTCCACTAAGCTTGGGTAGGTAAAAATAAGGCTTACATTCTCTGCCGGGGTTTTATTTTATTAAAATAGAAAATGAGGCGCATGCTCCTCACCCAGGCTGGGATCATGCGCCTCTCTTTTTGTTATTCTGATTTTGACGGGATGTTGCTCTTGTATTTCAGTAGCACTGCTTCCACGTTTTTCACCTCGTTGTCGCTGCTGCGGCTTACGTTGCCTCCCCCGCGCACCCGCCTGCCTGTGGCTGCACCGCCCGAGCTACGGGTGGTTCCGGTAGAGCGGATGTTGACATCCGAAAACAATACTGCATCAGCACCATTTTCGCGCGCCACTGTCATCACCTTGTTTTGGATGTATTTCAGCTTTTTGCTGTAAGGCACTTCCGCTGTTACTTTGCCCATCACCTCATAATCCTGTGGTACGTCCTGGTCTCTGAAGAAAATTTCGGGAGTGCCTGACGACGGATACGATTTTCCGAGATAATCGAACGATGACTTGCTGCACGACGCCATCGCCAAAAGCAACATGGCCGGGATTAAAATTGAAAAGAATCGCTTTTTCATAAAAAGTTGATAGTTGATTATTGAATGATAAATTTGGTATTGTAGTGTTGATTGCCGATGGCTACACTGGCAAAATAGATTCCGGGCTTGAGCTGGCGGTGCGTGTTAAGCGGTATCTCGCAGCGCCCCTGCAGAGCGCTGAGTGTTTCATTGGAAACCATTTGTCCGGTTTGGTTGTAAATGGAAATATCTATCGTAGCGCGCTGCGATAATTCCATGGTCAGGCTAACGGCGCCGGCAGATGGGTTAGGATAAACATTCAAAAAACTTTCGTTTGGGGTGTTAAAATATTCTTCCACTGAAGTGTTGAGCCATTGCGGCTTGCTGATTTTCTTATTTGAATAGAGCCGGTATTCGCCATGTTGCAGCTCAACAGGTTGGCTTTCCGCATTTACCTGTAGCGTATCCTGCGTAAAAAACTCATACCAGGTGCCGGTTTTCGTCCAGGTCGGCGTGTTGCTACCCGACGACATCCCAAAATTTCCCACCACCACTATGTCCATCGTATCTCCGCGCAGCACAATCGATTTCTGCGCGTCGCTCACGTCGAGCGTGTAATTTGTGGTGGCAAACACCGGCAACTCCTTTTTGAGCTGTGCCAGGGCGGCATGTACGTGGTACAAATACATCCGGCCCCCGTCGTTGGTATAATCCCAGCGGATGGGTTTTGGGCCGGTGCGGCCGTTGTATTCGATGGAGTAGTCGTAGCCCAGCTCACCAAATTGCCAAATCATTTTAGGGCCGGGGATGGTGTAAAAGAAGGCGGCGGCCATCTCCAGCCGCTTCAGTCCGGTGGCGCTGTCCTGGATGTTGTAGCCGCTCACGCTGTTGCCGTAGCTGATATTACGAAACTGCAACCGCTCCTCGTCGTGGCTTTCCATATAGCCAACCACATGCGGCGCCTGAAAGTCGCGCTTCTGATACGAAATCCAGCTAAAGTCGGAGTTGCTGCCTTCGGTGTAACCC
>JAAYIU010000275.1 GCA_012523265.1 Bacteroidales bacterium
ACGTATAGAGGTCCTGCGGACGCTCGAAAGTCGGAGATATGGAAAGTAAACCAATTGAAATTCAACTCATCACCAAATCAACACATCCCCACATCAGCACATCATCACATCAGCACATCAGCCTGTGTATTTAAGATATTTGTGTTTTTTGAACCATTCCAACCCTATTCTGTTGGTTAAACCATCTGCTGGAAACGCACAAAATAAAGCAAGGTTTTCTAAAAACAATTCAAAACAATCTCCCTTAACAAGTTGCTTTTCCCAGTAAAGAGTAAATGTATGACAGTAAAAAACTAATTATTAATTTAAAATCTAAAATTAAACCAATCCATGAAAAATTTGACTAAATTTTTGTTTTCGGCCACTTTGTTGGCCTCCTTTTTATTTATCACATCCTGTGAAAAGGATGATAGCGAACCGGATAGCCAAAAACCGACCCTCGAAATAGGGGATGATATCATCGGGATGACCGGCGAAACCTACCCAATGAATGTTACCGTAACAAATCCTGATGGTAACGACATTACCCTGACCTGGACGATGATTGAATCACCTGATAATTCATCTCCCGAAATACAGGAAATTGGCACTACCTCTGCATCATTCACCACCGATATTGCCGGCTTGTACAAAGTGGAAATCACTGCAAGCAACGGACAGGACAAATCCGATACAGGTATTTTAATACTATACATTGGAGGGGTATTGCCCACCTCCATCAGTTCCAATACGGTTTATCCCGATCTTTTCGATAATGAAGATTACCCTGATTACTATGCTCCCAAAAGCATCGAAATAAATGCGGGTGTAACCCTTGAACCGGGCGTAGTTATCGAAAGTGGGGCTGATGTGAGATTTCGAATTATTGGTAACAGTGCTTTTCTGAGTGCCGAAGGGACTGCTGATAAAAACATCATATTCCGTGGTATGGATAAGGTGAAAGGAAGCTGGAAAACCCTTCATATAGCTTCCAATAATGTAAATAATAAACTCAATTTTGTACAAATATTGCATGCCGGCAGTAGTGAACAAAGCGGTCAAAAAACAGCTTTGTTTCTTCAAAGTAATAAAGATACCAGAATCAGTATCAAGAACACCACAATAGCTCATTCCGATGGATATGGGTTATATGTTGATGGCGATACTGGAATCATTACCGAATTTTCCAACAATAATTTTAGCGACAATGCGGCTGCTCCCATACGTTTTGGAGCAATGAACACGTATGTGTTGGATAAAAACTCGGTTTTTGAAAACAATGGCATTCAGGCCATCGAGCTTGCTGGTGGTACCGCTACTGACTTCAACACCTCAGGGACAGTGGTATTTGCCGGACTCCCCTACCATGTTTACAGTAGTTTTCACCTGAAAGCGGATGTAACTTTTGAATCGGGAGTTACCTGCCGGTTCGACAAGGGTTTGCGTATGGGAATAAATGCTGATGCAGCTATTATCGCAATCGCAGACAGTGACCCGATAACCTTTGAAGGATTAGTTGCAGCTCAGGGTGCCTGGGTGGGCATAACCATCCAATCACCATCCCCACTCAATAAAATGGATGGCGTAATCATCCGCCACGGTGGTGATGTTAACGGACTGGGAGGCAACATACACCTATTCGGTTCTACACCAGGCTCACAGCTCACTATTGTCAACAGCACCATTTCCGATAGCGAAACCTGGGGAATACATAGTTCTCCCGGAGATGCAAACCTTACCCAAAATAACAACACTTTCTTTAACAATAAACTGGGTGATATTATGCAAGAATAAACAGCTAAGAACGCATGATTGCAGGTTTTAAAATCCTAAAGCAATCGGTAAGAAGGATTAGGGGCTAAGGATTTCTTTTTCCCTGGCGCTAAGTGCCCAGAACCAAAGAAAGAAGGCAGACTGCATCGACAGTTTGCCTTTTTTTTGCCTGGTTTGCTTAGAACTTTCCGGACTTTTTAGGAAATCAAATTAGTGACTGTCTTTAAAGTAAGTTATTTGAATTATGAATTGCCCCGTCCTTTAGGGCGGTATTAAATTGGAAAATTGAAAACTCCCCTGCGATTCCGCCACGCCTAAAGCGTGGCGGAATCGCAGGGGAGTTAATGCCAGGCTTATTTTCCCCGGATTTTAACCCGGGGCAATTCAAAGCATCGACCTTATGGACGGACTAAACAGACAGTCACTAATTATTAATGGTGCCGTTCCTACAAAGTCTTTGTCGTCCATACAAAGTCTTGGATTGTGTTGTTGATATTTTACTCCGCAATAGCGTCGCTACTATGCTAATCCGGTACTGAAAGTAAATGCATGTTAATTTGAGAACTCCTGATCCAGCGTAAATATCATGTCGCGATTTTTAGATTTCTCCTTTCAAATTTGCTATGCAAATTTGGTCGAAATGACACGAATTGTTGCGGAAATGGGGAGGTGGGATCGGGCGCTGCGCACCCGATCCCACCTCCCTCCACTTCACCCCGGCCATTGTCTTTCCGACGAAGTGAGGAATCTAATAAACCTAATAATTCCATTAGAAAAATATCAGTTGGGGGTTTTAGTGGTAATAATTTACTTTTTGCGACAAGTCAAATTACGACTGAGTATATTTAAATAACTGAAAACCAACAAACAGGTCAGGAGTTCTGAATTTACAAATCTCAAAATTTAAACCCAATTCTAAATCATCACATTAGCAAATCATCACATCAACAAATCATCACATCAACAAATCACCACATCAACAAATCATCATATCATCACATCAACAAATCAACACATCAACACATCAACACATCACCAAATCAGCACATCAGCACATCATCACATCAGCACATCATCACATCAGCACATCATCACATCATCACATCAGCACATCAGCACATCACCGCATCACCACATCATCACATCACCACATCAGCGAGCAAAAAAAAGAGAGGCCATTTACAGCCTCTCCAGTAGTCTCAACTTAAATTTTCTAACTTCTTCCTTCTAATTTCTAACCTCTACTTCCTACCCTCCAAAGTCGTCGAAAGCGATGTTCTCTTCCGGCACGCCGTAGTCGTCGAGCATTTTTATAACGGCAGCGTTCATCATGGGCGGGCCACAGATGTAGTATTCGATCTCTTCGGGTTCGGGATGGGTTTTCAGATAATTATCCAGGATTACCTGATGGATAAATCCGGTGTAGCCACTCCAGTTGTCTTCTTTGAGTGGTTCCGACAGCGCGATATTAAAGGAGAAATTGTCGTTTTCTTTGGCAATCTGCTCAAACTGATCTACATAAAAAAGTTCCCGCAGCGAGCGGCCACCATACCAGAATGTAGCTTTGCGTTTGGTTTTTTCGGTGTAGAAAAGATGGAAAATATGCGAACGCATGGGCGCCATGCCAGCACCGCCGCCGATAAACATCATCTCTTTGTTGGTAGGTTTTATAAAAAATTCGCCGTAAGGGCCTGATATGGTCACCTTGTCGCCGGGCTTGCGCGAGAAGATGTAGGACGAACAGATGCCGGGGTTTACTTTCATAAATCCCCCCGCTTTACGATCGAAGGGAGGTGTTGCGATGCGGATGTTGAGCATCACTATGTTGCCTTCGGCAGGATGGTTGGCCATGGAGTAAGCTCTGAAGATCGGCTCTGAATTTTTCATCTTCAAATCCCACATCTTGAATTTGTCCCACTCACCGCGGTATTTTTCGGCTACCTCCATATCTTTAAAATCCACTTCGATAGGCGGCACGTCGATCTGGATGTAGCCACCCGATTTGAAGTCGAGGTTTTCGCCTTTGGGCAATCTCACCACAAACTCTTTGATAAAAGTGGCTACATTTTTATTAGAAACCACTTCGCATTCCCATTTTTTAATACCAAATATTTCGGGCGGCACGTGTATTTTCAAGTCTTCGCGCACCTTCACCTGGCAGCCCAGGCGCCAATGGTTCATTTGTTCTTTGCGTGTAAAATACCCCACCTCGGTAGGCAATATGCTGCCGCCGCCTTCGAGCACCTGACATTTGCACATGGCGCAGGTGCCGCCGCCGCCACATGCCGAGGGCAGGTAGATATCGTGGTTGGAGAGCGTAGAGAGCAGGGTGCTGCCCGGGTCGACTTCGAGTTCTTTCTCGTCGTTGATGGTGATGTTTACCTTGCCCTGGGGCATCAGTTTTTTGCGTGCAAAGAGCAGGATGCCCACCAGCAGGATGATGATGGCCAGGAAGATGGCGATGCTGATACCCATCACCCCACCAATTCCGGTTGCTAATATCATATTCATAACTATTTTATACGTTATCATTATTTTATTAATAAAAAACTTTTATGCATTGTTACAGCT
>JAAYIU010000018.1 GCA_012523265.1 Bacteroidales bacterium
ATCTTGTTGTTTTGTTCTTAGTCATTTTTTAGTTTTTTTGTAATCTCTTTTGCCGCCTGCCTGCCCGCTCCCATTGCTAAAATGACGGTGGCTGATCCGCTAATTACATCCCCACCAGCATAAACATTTGGAATAGATGTTTCCAAACTCTCGTTGACGATTAACATCCCCCATTTATTCTTTTTTAACTCTTTGCATGAATCAGTCAACAACGGATTAGGATTCGTCCCAATCGCCATTATCACTTGGTCACACTCTATTTCATACTCGCTATTTGCTATAGGGACCGGCCTTCTTCTCCCGCTATCGTCGGGCTCAGCAAGCTCCATTTTTTGCAAAATCATTCCCTTAACCTTTTCCTTGCCCAAAATCTCCACCGGATTTGTCAAAAGAAGCATTTCAATCCCCTCTTCTTCCGCATGATGTATTTCTTCTACCCTTGCTGGCATTTCCGCTTTTGAACGCCTATATACTATGCTAACTTTCTCCGCACCTAATCTTAAAGCTGTACGGGCACTATCCATTGCAACATTCCCCGCACCAACAACAACCACTCGCTTCCCTATTATAATCGGGGTTGCCATCTCCTTTTTATATGCGCCCATTAAATTTACCCGAGTCAAATACTCATTGGCACTGTACACTCCAGGCAAATTCTCTCCCTCAATATTCATAAAGACAGGAAGCCCAGCACCCGTCCCAATAAACACAGAGTCATACTCACTTAAAAGCTCTTCTATAAAAATAGTTTTTCCAATAACCACGTTTAACTCAATCTCAACCCCCATTTTCTTTAGCTGCTCTATCTCGTTCTTTACTATGCTTATTGGGAGTCTAAACTCCGGAATTCCGTATGTCAAAACACCGCCTGCCTCGTGAAAGGCCTCAAAAATTGTAACGGACAATCCTGCGGCTGCACAATCTGCTGCACAGGCAAGACCTGCTGGACCTGATCCAATTACAGCTACTTTTTTATCAACTTTTTTTATCTCTTTTACGGGAATAGGATTTTTAACCGCGTAATCACCAACAAACTTTTCAAGTCCTCCTATTGCAACGGGTTCACCCCTTCTGCCTAGTACACATTTTTCTTCGCATTGTGTTTCTTGTGGACATACTCGACCACATACCGCTGGCAACACATTAGCTTCCTTTAATACCTTTGCTGAAAGATCATACTCTTGTCTTCGCAAATGATAAATAAACAAAGGTATATTGATTTCTACAGGACAGCCTTTTACGCAAGGAGGATTTTTGCACTGGATACAGCGACCAGCTTCAATTAAAGCTGTTTTCTCATCAAATCCAAGGCTTACCTCTTTAAAGTTTTTCCCTCTAATAATAGGGTCTTGTTCTCTTTGTTTATTTCGCTGCTTCATAGTTTTTCTCTCTTTATTTTCTCTTGTAATCTACAATAGTCGTCTTTTTCTTGTTCTTTGTAGTAGGTTGAGCGCAATATTTGCTCATCAAAATCTACCAAATGCCCATCGAATTCAGGCCCATCTACGCACGCATACTTAGTTTCTCCACCGACTTTTACTCGGCAACATCCACACATTCCTGTGCCATCAACCATAATGCTATTCATTGAAACAATAGTCGTAACTCCGAATTTTCTAGTCACCTCACAAACTGCGTACATCGTAACCACTGGTACAACCGCCATAACA
>JAAYIU010000328.1 GCA_012523265.1 Bacteroidales bacterium
GAGCTTCATCTCCGAAAGTTTCTCGCCGCCTTTTATACCAAAATCGAGCGTACGGATGGGGAACGGGATCATGATGTCGTTTTGGTCGAAGGCTTCTTTAATTTTCATAATGGCGTTGTTGCGCACCACCAGGAAACCGGGATCGCCCGGATATTTTATCCAGAAGCGGATGGTGAAGTTGATGCTGCTGTCGCCAAATTCGCCATAGTCGAAAACGATGTTTTCTTTATCAATTACTCCTTCCAGGTTTTTAATGGTTTCGAGCACCACGCGTTGCACTTTGGCCAAGTCGTCGCCATAGGAAATTCCTACGCCCAAATCGATTCTTCGTTTGCCGATAGCCGAGTAGTTGATGATGGGATTTTGTAAAACATCTTTGTTGGGCACAAAAACCTCCTGACCCTGGAAAGTCTGAATAACCGTTACGCGCAGGTTGGTGCGTTTGGCGGTGCCCATAATATCGCTAACTTTTATTACCTGTCCGATGGCAAAAGGGCGGCGAAACGCCAGGATGATGCCTGAGATAAAATTGGCGGTGATGTCTTGAAAAGCAAAACCCAACGCCAAGCCGAGAATACCCACACCAGCCAGAATAGACGTTACAGCTTTGCTGAGTTGAAGAATGCTGAGGATGATAAAAATACCAACAAAGAGAATCGACCACTTGATAATGGTAGCAAACAAGCCCTCCAAAGCTTTGTGATCCGAAGTTTTGGAGAACACCTTTTTAAAAAGTCTGGATGCTAAGTTGGCCACAACAATAAAGATGATAAGCAGCACGATGGCCACAGCCATGTTGGGGAGCATGCTTATAAAGGTTTCTACCCATCCTTGTATTTTGTCCACGACCATTGCTATCGGACTTTCTACATCAATTTTATCCATAGTGACATTTTTCTTTGTTCTTAATAACTTTATCAAAAATTACTTTCGGCGCATCGCAGCCATAATAATCCCCACTACCAACACAGCCCCGCTAATAATTACGGGTGTCCAGTTGGCCGAACTAACGGCTACATCCATTCCCAGAAGAGAAAAACTCTCTGAATCGTTGGCAGCCTGTATTCCAAAAACCAACAAACCAATTACGCCTAATACTATCAAAATGATTCCTGCTACTTTCATGATTTATTTTTATTAGTTAAAATTAAAAGAATGCGGTGGTTCTAACATCATGCCATCCGCCAAATCAAATTGGCATTATTCCGGCTAACGCTTTAAAACAAGCAGGATAGAGCTATTTCTTTCGGTATTTTTTCTGGTAAGACAACTCCACAAAATGTGGCAGATGAGCCTCACCATTTAGCGCTGACGCAAAAAAAAATCGCCGGCACGATGGCTGGCGATTTTTGAGTTAGTGATGTGATCTTTGAAACTGAATTTTCTGTTACTCTGCCATAAACGGGTATTTGTAACTTACCGGCGGCAAAAAGCACTCCTTGATGGTACGTGGACTGAGCCAACGTAAAAGGTTAATCTTGGAGCCGGCTTTGTCGTTGGTGCCGGAACCACGTGCGCCGCCAAAAGGCTGCTGATTAACCACTGCACCCGTAGGCTTGTCGTTGATATAAAAGTTGCCGGCAGCATGTTTCAGTCGTTTCATTACGTGTTCCACCACATAGCGGTCTTTGGAGAAGATGCTTCCGGTGAGGGCGTAAATGGAGGTCTTGTCGATTTCTGTCAAAACCTCTTCAAATTTGTTGGGATCATAAACGTAAACGGTGAGGATAGGCCCAAAAAGCTCCTCCTCCATGGTAGCATAATGTGGGTCGGTAGTGAGCAAGATGGTAGGCTCAATGAAAAAGCCTTCGCTCTTGTCGTAATTGCCGCCATGAAGAATTTTCACATTGTCATCCTTGCGTGCACGATCGAGTACTCCAGCCAACTTATCAAAGGATGCCTCGTCGATAACGGCATTCACAAAGTTGGTAAATTTCTCTACTGTTCCCATTTTTATGGTTTCCAGATCCAGCTTCATCTCTTTCAGCACTTCATCCCACATAGTATTAGGAATGTATGCGCGGGAAGCTGCCGAGCATTTTTGCCCCTGATACTCGAAAGCACCCCGTGTAAGGGCAGTGGCTACCTGCACCGGATTGGCCGATTGATGTGCCAGCACAAAGTTCTTTCCACCCGTTTCGCCAACAATGCGCGGATAGGATTTATATTTTGAGATGTTGGTACCGATCTCTTTCCAGATATTTTGGAAAACTGCCGTGCTACCGGTAAAATGAATTCCGGCAAAGTCAGGATGCGAAAAAATAACTTTTCCTGCCACCGGACCACGAACAAAAATCAGGTTGATAACACCATCAGGCAAGCCAGCTTCCATAAAAATTTCCATGATGATACGTGCAGCGTAAATTTGGGTGTCGGCTGCTTTCCACACCACCGTGTTGCCCATCAATGCCGGAGCTGATGGCAGGTTACCGGCAATAGCTGTAAAGTTGAAGGGTGTAAGTGCAAAGACAAATCCTTCGAGTGGCCGCTGTTCCAGTCTGTTCCATACCAGCTCTCCGCTATCGGGTTGTTCGCTGTAAATCTCGGTCATATATTGTACGTTGAACCGAAGGAAGTCGGCAAACTCACAAGCTGCGTCAATCTCGGCCTGGTGCGCCGACTTACTCTGCCCCAGCATGGTAGCAGCATTAAGACGCGCCCTGTAAGGCCCTGAAATCAATCCGGCAGCTTTTAGAAATATGGAGGCACGCTGCTCCCATGGCATTTCCGACCACTTCTCGCCTGCACGCAGTGCAGCATCAATTGCCATCTGCACATGCTTTTCATCACCACGATGAAAACGACCCAACAAATGAGCGCGTTCGTGCGGCGGACGAAGCTCCTGAAGATTACCGGTGCGCACTTCCTTCCCATCAATGATCATAGGAACATCCACCACTTCTGATTTGGCAACTTTAATGGCTTCCACCAGTCTTGCACGCTCCTCGGAGCCTGGCTTATAACTCAATACAGGCTCATTCTTAGCCGTTGGAACGAAAAACATACTCTTTTGCATAACTTTCTTTTTATGTTGTTAATAATAAATTTAAGCTGATATGATTCAAATCTCGACATGTCGTTGCATACATATCGCTTGCAAAGCTAAAGCCTATTAACACAACAAACCACCAAATAGCTCTTGTGTTAGTTTTAGTTAGCTGCAGAATGATAGTTGCTTAATTTTGAACAAACTTCTTTTGCTTTCAATCCGCTTGAATATCCTTAATTATTTTTTTCGATTAATAATAAATTTTCAACCCTGACAGGGCTTAAAGCCTGTCAGGGTTATAAATTTAATAAACCACCACCTTATTTTGAACAAAAGAACTCCCCGCCTGCAGCACAAAAAGATAAATTCCCTGCGGGAGGTTTTGCAGCGAAACAGTGTTTTGCCCACTTGCAAGTTGTGTTTCTTGCACCAGTGTGCCGGCCACGTTGAAAACTTTAAGTTGAGCTTGCTTTGCGTAGGGATTGCTTAGTGTAACTGCACCCGTAGCAGGGTTTGGGCTACAGAAGGAGTTTGTGAAATCGCTTTTGGCAGTTTGATGTTCGATGCCGCTAATATGGGTATCGTACCATAGTTCGATCTTGTAGCATTCATAGAAGCAAAAAATAGCCAATTACCGTTAATAGAAATAGCAGGATGATCATCAGCTGGGAACCATTCTCCCTGCCAACCGTAAGACAAAGCGGTAATTTTTTTGTTTACATAATCATATTGAAATTCAATTTTCCGGTAATCCACCCAATTGCTTATGCCGTGATCCCAAAGCTGGTAAAGCTCGATAAGTTTGTTTCCGGTAGCATCGTAGGTTCATTCAGATATCAACGCATTCATCCAAATGCTAATTTCGATATTCCAATCTTGAATAATCCTGGTAAACACGTTCCCCGAAGCATCATAAGTGTAGCTGTCTTTCCTGTAATTCAACCAAGTGCCAGTTTCAGTATCCCATTTCTGAGTTAGTCCGGTAAGCATGTTCCCGTTAACATCCCAAGAGTAGTTGTCATGCGCGTGATTCATCCAATTACCAGTTTCGGTATCCCATTTTTGATAAAGCTCTGTAAGTCTGTTTCCGGAAGCATCGTAAGAATAGCTGTATTTGTAGTAATTCACCCAATTACTAATTCCGATACTCCAAACCTGAGAAAACCTGCTAAGCATGTTTCCGGAAGCATCGTAAGTAAATAGAGTCTGACTACTATTTACCCATTTACCTACCCCGGTGCGCCAACTCTGAGAAAGCCGTATAATCCAGCTTCCGGAGGCATCATAACTGTTGCTGTGTTGCGTTCGATTCACCCAAGTACCCGTTTCGGCATCCCATGCCTGAAGAAGCTCGGTAAGCCTTTTTCCGGAAACATCGTAGATATAGATAAATTGCAAATGATTTATCCAATTACCAGTTTCAGTATTCCAATACTGATAAAGCTCGGTAAGCATGTTGCCTGAAACATCGTAGGTGTATAGTATTTGTCGATCATTTACCCACAGCCCACTGCCGGAATTCCGAATCTGGTTGAGATCAACCAGTATTCTTCCTTTGGCATCGTGGGTGTACTCGGTTCGCTGCATGCCGCCGTGGGTGGAGTAGCTTAGGGCAGAGTCGCAAACATACACCGCGTCATCGGTGTTTGAGGTGTCTTTCGTCCGCTGATCTCTAAAGTCAAGGTCGGGATTGATAAAAGCCTCTGTGGGGTTGTGCCGCAAATAGTCACTTTTCCCAAATGGCTCATGTCCGTGTCTGGTTTTAGCGAATTGCCGTATTTGCATTTGTGGTAACTCATTCATCTTTTGTTTATCCTGGATAAAATGCTTTTGTATGGTTGGCACCGGGTGATTGTAGTTAGCAGGAGTAAACTGTGCATGCAGGCTGATGCTAAAGATTGCGCATAGCATTACGATCAGGTAAATTTTTGGTTGCATAACTTTTTGTTTTAAAATTGTGTGAGATGTGCATCTATTCATGGTAATTTCTTTTTGACAAATGTACAGCTTTAAAATTTTCGTTACATAAACAGGGCTTCCCAAAAAGAATCGCTGGAGATTCAGCATTCATAAACCACCACCTTAATTTTACCGTTTCAACCCTGACAGGGCTTTAAGCCCTGTCAGGGTTATCAAATACAACCCGCCGGCTATTTTCAATGATTTTAAATTACC
>JAAYIU010000314.1 GCA_012523265.1 Bacteroidales bacterium
AATCTATTTATGTAAAATTATGTTTACCAGACAACAATGGTTGGGAATTTGAAAAACATCACAAGAATTATTGACAAGATATTAACTATATTTTCTGAAATCAGATGAAATTTACAGCACAACAGATCGCAGAAATCCTGCAAGGTACCGTGGACGGTAACGCAGAGGCAACCGTAGATAAATTAGCCAGAATAGAAGAAGGTGAGCCGGGCGCATTGTCGTTTCTGGCCAATCCAAAATACAAGCATTTCATTTACGAAACCAAGGCTTCGATAGTGATTGTGGATAAAGATTTTGATGCCGGACAGCCCATAGCGCCTACGCTCATCCGCGTAGAGGATGCTTATGGCGCTTTCGCGCAATTGCCCGAAGTGTACAACCAGATCAAACTCAACAAAAAGGGCATCTCACCGCAGGCTTCTGTTGCACCGTCAGCTACCATTGGCAAAGATGTTTACATCGGCTCGCAGGCAGTTGTTGGCGAGAATGCCATTATCGGCGACAACGCCAAAATTTATCCACAGGTTTTTGTTGGCGACAACACCAAAATAGGCAACGACACCACGATTTTTGCAGGTGTTAAAATCTATTCCGACAACCAAATCGGAGCACAGTGCGTCATCCACTCAGGGGCTGTTATCGGCGCCGACGGCTTTGGTTTTGCACCGCAGAGCGACCACAACTATAAAAAGATAGCCCAGATCGGAAATGTGATTATCGAAGACAATGTGGAAATTGGTGCCAATACCTGCATCGACCGGGCCACACTCGGCTCCACCATCATCCGTCGCGGAGCAAAGCTCGACAATCTGATACAGATAGCCCACAATGTGGAGATTGGCGAAAACACGGTGATAGCTGCTCAAAGCGGCATTGCCGGCTCCACACACATAGGACGCAACTGCATGATTGCCGCACAGGTAGGCATCATCGGCCATATCCGTATTGGCGACAACGTAAAGATAGCTGCGCAGTCGGGCGTTTCGACCAATGTAAAAGAAGATGCCGTGATCTTTGGCTCGCCAGCCTTCGAGGCCGGCAAATACCGAAAGGCTTATGTACACTTCCGTAATTTTCAAAAAATAGTGGATCGTATCGATGCCCTCGAGAAGAAGGTGGGGAAGTAGTTCGCAGGGTGCAGGGCGCAGGGCGCGGGACGCAGGGCGAAGGGCGAAGGGCGAAGGGCGCGGGGCGCAGGGCGAAGGGCGCGGGGCACGGAGCGAAGGGCGCGGGGCACGGAGCGCGAAGCGCTCGGGACGAAGGGGCTGCGCGTTTTCGACTTTCGAGCGTCCGCAGGACCTCGAAACGTCAAAGCATGGAGCGGGGCGCGGAGAGTTTACCAACGGTGTCGCTTGGAGCGACGCCGTTGGTTTTTCCGGTTAACTTCTTTAGCGACGCCGTTGGTTTTACCGGGTATCTTCTTTAGCGACGCCGTTGGTTTTTTTCTCCTTTCCGTCGCTTTAGTGAAATTCAAATTCAACCAACATCAGAACCACCTCTAAATTTGAGATTCGGTATTTAGTTTCGCACGTGCGGAATTCGATTTAGATTTTTTGAATATCGAACCGAAGAATATCGAATCATTGAATAATGAAGTAAGGGAAGCAAGGCGCTGGGCGCAGGGCGAAGAATTAGCGACACCTGCTGCGCGCTTTCGACTTTCGAGCGTCCGCAGGACCTCGAAACGCCAAAGCATGGAGCGGGGCGCGGAGAGTTTACCAACGGTGTCGCTTAAAGCGACGCCGTTGGTTTTACCGGGTGTCTTCTTTAGCGACGCCGTTGGTTTTTTTCTCCTTTCCGTCGCTTTCGGAGAATTCAGATTCATCGAACATCGAACCACTTCTACATTCGGGATTCAGTATTCGGGATTCAAGATTCGTTTTATTTTTTTAATATCGAACCGCATTTCGTTCAACCTTACAACCCCGACGATTTCCTCTTTCTGGCCAACACTTCTTGCTGCTCTTCATTTTAAAATTTTGATACTTTTGCACGCGCTTCCTTTAGGACTTTTAAGATGAAATTATGACATTACAAAAAACCATTCAAAAGCCCGTCAGCATATCCGGCCTGGGGCTGCATACCGGTGCGGAGGTCACCGTTACCTTTCATCCGGCACCAGCCCGTCATGGTTATGTTTTCCGACGCAGCGATCTGGAAGGCCAGCCGGTGATCGAAGCCATCGTCGACAACGTTTTCAGCACCGACCGCGGCACCTGTATCGAAAAAAATGGCGCCCGCGTTTACACTGTGGAGCATGCCCTCTCGGCACTGACCGGCCTGGGCATCGACAACTGCCTGATAGAAGTGAACGGCCCAGAAATGCCCATTATGGACGGCAGCGCACGCTATTTTGTGGAAGCACTGCAGCAAGCAGGTGTCGAAGAGCAGGAGGCTGAGCGCGAATATTACGAGCCTGAAACGGTGATCAGTTTTACCGATCCCGACAGCAAAACAGAACTGCACCTGATCCCTGCCAAAAATTACAGGGTCTCTGTAATGATCGATTTCGAGACCAAGGTGCTCGGAACACAAAATGCTTCGCTCGAAAACATCAGCGACTACGCCAGCGAGATCGCCAATTGTCGGACTTTCGTCTTTCTGCACGAGCTGGAGCATCTGCTCAAGCACGATCTGATAAAAGGCGGCGACCTGAGCAATGCCATTGTTTTTGTTAATAAACAAGTAACCCAGGAGGAACTCGACCGGCTGGCACAACTTTTTAATAAACCTACGGTAAAGGTAAAATCGGAAGGCATCCTCAACAATCTTGAGCTTCATTTTCAGAACGAGCCGGCACGCCACAAACTGCTCGATGTGGTGGGCGATCTGGCCCTGGCAGGTAAGCCCATCCGCGGCCACGTAATTGCCAGCCGTCCCGGGCATGCCGCCAACATAGCTTTTGCCCGCATGATAAAAAAACATTTTGAGCGCACCGCCGAAGAGTATATTCCGGTTTACGATCCCAACGCCGCGCCGCTCTTCGACATCATCGCCATCCAAAAGATGCTCCCGCACCGGCCACCGTTCCTACTCATCGACAAAATTTTGGAAATGAGCGAGAGCCACGTAGTAGGGCTTAAAAACGTAACGATGAACGAATCGTTTTTTGTCGGTCACTTTCCGGAAGAACCTGTGATGCCCGGTGTACTACAAATAGAAGCCATGGCGCAAACCGGCGGGATGCTTGCTTTGAACAGCGTTCCTGATCCTGAAAATTATCTTACTTTCTTTTTGAAAATTGAGGAAGTAAGGTTTCGCAATAAAGTAGTCCCCGGCGACACGGTTATCTTCAAATTACACCTGATCGATCCCATCCGGCGGGGATTATGTCACATGAGCGGCACAGCTTATGTCGGCAAAAAAGTAGTTATGGAAGCACAGATGCTTGCACGTATCATGAAAAAAAACTAAACAATGAATCAACCTTTAGCTTACGTTCATCCGCAGGCCAAGCTGGCCAAAAACGTGGTGATAGAGCCTTTTGTTAACATCGAAAAAAATGTTGTGGTCGGCGATGGCACCTGGATAGGCTCCAACGTCACCATCATGGAAGGCGCACGCATCGGCAGCAACTGCAGGATATTTCCGGGAGCGGTGATAGCCGCCGTCCCGCAGGACTTGAAATATGACGGCGAAGATACACTGGTGAAAATCGGCAACAACACTACGGTACGTGAATTTGTAACCATCAACCGCGGAACCAAAGCCAACATGGAAACGGTGATCGGCGACAACTGCCTGCTGATGGCCTACGTACACATTGCCCACGATTGCGTCATCGGCAACAACGTAATCCTTGCCAACGCGGCCACCCTGGCCGGCCACATCATCATCGACGACTACGCCATCATCGGCGGCATGACGGCGGTACATCAATTTGTACAAATAGGCATGCACAGTTTTATTTCAGGTGGAGCGCTGGTGCGCAAAGATGTGCCGCCATTTTCCAAAGCAGCCCGCGAGCCGCTTTCGTACGTGGGCATCAACAGCATCGGGCTGCGCCGCCGCGGATATTCCAACGAACGCATCAACGCCATCCAGGAAATCTACCGCATCATCTACCTGAAAGGCTACAACGTGTCGCAGGCCACGGCCATCATCGAAGCCGACGTGCCCGCCACCAGCGACCGCGACGACATCCTCGCTTTTATCAACCGCTCCACACGCGGGCTGATGAAAGGCTATGGACGTCTCGACAGAAAAAACAACCCCTAAGCATCTATCCGCGAAAGCGTAAGGATTGGTTTTTTAATTTTGCAAAATAATTTAAGACCCAAATATTTTATCAATACTTTTTATGGCAACAACAGCAGATTTCAAGAATGGACTGGTAATAAATTTTAACAACGACCTCTACACCATCGTGGAGTTTCAACATGTAAAGCCTGGCAAAGGCGGCGCCTTTGTGCGTACCAAACTCAAAAATATTAAAACCGGCAAGGTGATCCCCAACACCTTTAATGCGGGTGTAAAAATCGACATCCAGCGGGTAGAGCGCCGCGCCTATCAGTTTTTGTATAAAGACGGCAAAGATTACCACTTTATGAACGCCGAAAATTTTGAGCAGACTTTCATCGACGAGAGCCTTATCAATGCGCCGCAGTTTCTTAAAGAAGGCAGCACGGCCGAAATTATTTATCACGCCGACACCGAGACCCCGCTGCTATGTGAACTCCCGGCCAACGTGGAGCTAAAGGTTACCTACACCGAGCCCGGCGAAAGAGGCAACACCGCCACCAACACTTTCAAAGATGCTATTCTGGAAACAGAGGCTACCGTTAAAGTACCTCTGTTTATTAATACCGGCGAGGTAATAAGAGTGGATACCCGATCGGGTGAATACCTGGAAAGGGTGAAGAGCTAACCTCCTCCAAAAAAATCAGAATAAGACATAGACCCCGCGTTTGTGTCTTATTTTTTTATTAAGAAAAAATTATTGCAATAGCTTCAAAAAAGAACCACAAACAGATAAGCGATGAAACTTGACAGAACTTACACGCTGGCCGAAATTGCCCAAATGATTGGCGCCACCTACACCGGCGCTGCCGATCACGCCGTGACGGGCATCAACGAGATACACATGGTGGAACCCGGCGACCTTACCTTTGTAGATCATCCCAAATACTACGATAAAGCACTAAACTCCAAAGCTACCACCATCATCATCAATAAGGAAGTGGAATGCCCTGCCGGAAAAGGTTTGTTATTAAGTGACGATCCGTTTGCCGCTTATGTTTTGCTGACGCAGAAGTTTCGGCCATTTGTAGCTTCCGCCGCAGCCATCAGCCCATCAGCCGAAATTGGTGAAGGCACGGTGATTCAACCCAATGTTTTTATTGGAAATCACGTGAAGATTGGCCGCAACTGCATCATCCACGCCAATGTGAGTATTTACGATCATGTGATAATCGGCGACGATGTGATCATCCATTCCAATAGTGTGCTTGGCGCCGATGCCTATTATTTCCAGCGAAAACCCGAAGGCTTTCGCAAAATGGAATCGTGCGGCACCGTGGTGATCGGCAACCGGGTAGAGATTGGCGCGCTGTGCTCCATCGACCGGGGCGTATCGGGCAACACCACCATCGACGAGGGCACCAAAATGGACAACCACTGCCAGGTTGGGCACGACACCTACATCGGGCGCAACTGTCTGATAGGCTCACATGCCGCCATTGCCGGCGTCACACGCATCCAAGACGACGTAATCCTGTGGGGACGCGTGGCCATAAACAAAGACATTGTAATTGGCAAAGGCGCCATCATACTGGCTACCTCGGCAGTAGATAAATCCTTAGAAGGCAACGGCAAGGTGTATTTTGGAGCACCTGCCGAAGAGGCCCGCAAAAAGTGGCGCGAGATGGCTGCTGTGCGGCAGCTTCCGGAGCTATTGAAAAAGATTAAATAACACAGATCCGGTGTGGTAGATAGAAACCGCAATGCTCGTAAGTATTGCGGTTTTGTTTTTAGCGAAAGCGGCGATTGTTTTAGTTTTCAGTTTTTGAGCTACTTTTACGCCAGGAAAATTCGATAGTATTATCTGACCGCATTAAAATTCTAAAAAATGAAAAAGTCAGGAATATCTTCCCAGCGCCACTGTGGCTGGTAGGAGGGCTGGAGCGGGAGAAGAGAAACAAATAAAAATGCGGTGGACTATTGCCTGGAAGAAAATATCCTGGCGCGCACCATCAACTGCAGATACTGGCTTTTCTCTTTGGCTTCCCCGGTGGGTTCACCCATCTCATTTGTAAATTCCATTTCAGAAATTGTTGTAAAACCGTGGCTGTATCTTAATGCAATATCTACTTTGGGCAGGATGGTGTAGTTGATAGCAGCCATACCGGAGATTTCAAATTTCGGGTCGTAACCATCAGAAATATCCGTATTGTTTCCGTCATAGTGAACCTTTGCACTCAGGAGATAGGCAAATTCCGGCCCTACGGATAAAGAGAGTTTTTTGGTGATGTAAAAATCCGCCAACACCGGAAGCTGGATGTAGTTAAGACGCAAGTGGGTTTCGTGCTTTTCAAGATTGTAGGCAACAGACATTACCGCTCCTTTTCTAATAAAACCCGGCTCGGCGGTGATGCCCCAAAAGCCTGCGCTGCGGTAGGCGGCAAAGGCATTCAGGTTGAAAGCTATCATAGGATCGTATTGCACCGAATAATATGTACACGAATTAGAAAGACGAACATTGGTAACATCCACACCGGCGGACAGACCAAAA
>JAAYIU010000273.1 GCA_012523265.1 Bacteroidales bacterium
AGCTTATTGCGGCTCTCCAAAGAGTAATTTTCGATCCGTTTTTTTTGCGTTTTCAACCCATTTTTCAGGTACTATTTTCCAGTTGTTGGTAACCTGTGGCGCGATGGTTTTATTTTCTCTGATCCATTGCATGAGATAAAACCGGAAATCTTTTTCGGTGGACTGTAAAATGCGATCCTGCAACAGCTCTTGCGGAATTCGTGCACCTGTAGTGAGATGGCCGCCGCCGCCATTGCCGCGATAGGAGTTGACTGCTACACGATAGGTTTTGTTAAAATCGAAAGGGGTGCCATCAGCCAGCGAAATAATATCTACACGAGTGCCTGCAGGCCGGCGCACATCCACAGTATAGCTGATCCCTTCGGCATCGTCGAGGTTGTAGAAGGGTTTTTCGAGGCGAGCCTTTCCATTGCGCCTTATGATGGTTCCTGTGGAATCGGTAGCAAAAAGCAGCAGATGATCGTCGGGAGCGGTCATGGTAGCAACCCACAAGCCGGCGCTGTATTCGAGGTAATCTTTTATCTCCTGGCCGCCCAGCTTCATGGTGTAAAGGAGATTTTCGAAACGATACATTTTGAAAAGATCGCGCACAAACAAAGGCCCGGCATCCAGTTGCCTGTCCATAGACAGCGGAGCCGTAAAGGAAATCGTGGCATCGCCCTGCTCAAGCTGTGCCTGATGAATCATATCGGTGAAGGCAGCGTCACCAAAGAATGATTCGCGCGAAGAGATGGTATGCCCAATTGTTCCCAGTGGCTCCGACACATATTCTTGCACCTGAAGCAACGCCGGCGAAAATTTCCGGATGAAAGCTGAATCCGGTGCAAAGTCGATCATCTCTACAATTTCTCCGGTAATATTTTTTTTATAATGACCTGTGGTGTTGTTGAGCTGCAAACGTATGGAAGCCACGGCCACATCGTGGGCACGGCTGGTGGTACCGAGCAACAAAACTTTGTGTCCGGCCCAGTTGTCGATCTGCTCGTTCCATCCTTCGTGGTCGTGGCCCACAAACACTATATCAAAACCGGGCACCTGCTCGGCGACAAGCCGCGAAGCATTTTCGTTCATAGGCGTTTCGGCCTGCTGCTGTCCGTAGGTATAATCCACGCCGGCATGAAACAACCCAATCAACAGGTCGGGTTTTTCCGTACTCTTGATCTCCTCTACCCAATATTTAGCCGATTCGATCATATCCTGAAACTCCATCCCCGACCAAATGTCGGGTGGCAGCCATTTTGGGATGGCAGGTGTGATCATTCCAAGCACAGCCACCTTTACACCTTGAAACTCCAGCATGGTGTAGGGTTTAAAATAAGGCTTCCGGCTTTTTGTGTTGATAGCATTGGCGGCAAGCCATGGGAAGCGGAACGCATCACGCAGGCGGTCGTAAACAGGATGCCCCGCCTCTATGTCGTGATTGCCCACGGTGGCTGCGTCGTAACGCATATAGTTCATCACCGAAGCCACCAGGTGCACGGTGTCGGTGCGTTCGTAATTATAAAAATAAACCATCGGGTCGCCTTGCAAAATATCGCCGTTGTCGAGCAAGATCACCACCTGATCTTTATTAGCCCGCTCCTGCTCCACGTAAGTGTGCACCTGCGCCAGCGAAGATTTTGTGGCTTTATCTTCCACCAAATCGTAAGGCATAATGGCGCCATGCACATCGCTGGTTTCGATGATTTTGATCTGCAACTGCTGCGGCCGTTCTTCGGAGCTGCACGACAGAAGAAATGGTGTGGCAAACAGAAGGAAAACAGAAAAGAGAAAATATGGATTTTTCATTTTGAAAATCAATGTTTTTGATAAGTTTTGATGACAACAAAAATAGTGGAATTTCGCCGGAAAGGCGACAAAAGTTATGGCTTAAAAAAAATCCCGCCAGGTAGCAAAACCTTGCGGGATCATCTCATCTATTAAAAATGGGGTGCATGATGGGACTTGAACCCACGACCCTCGGAACCACAATCCGATGCTCTAACCAACTGAGCTACACGCACCATGTTTAAAGAAGAACTCTCTATAAATCGCGGCAAAAGTAGTGTTTTTTTGTATTCATCGATTTTGTGTAAAAAAAAGTTTTTGGAATTTAACAATTTTTGCTGATTTTCATAATTCTAAAAGAAGAAGCTACCGGATCGGTCGATCCGGTAGCAAAAAATGTGAAACTTAAGAAAAGATAAAAGGCCCCGCCATAGAAAGAGAATTCCAAAAAGCTGGAGGATTACTATGGAAGTCATGAGGTTTAATTAATGACTAATTTGCGATTGGTAATAACCGTAGCACTTGCAAAGGTTAAATAGTATAATCCGGGAGACAGTCGCTGGGTATCGAAGCTAAAGGAATGACTTCCCCTGGTCAAAAAGCCATCATACAACTCCTCCACTTCTTTTCCGTTGATATCAAACACCACCAGACGAATATTTTCAGACTGACCCAATTCCAGAAATATTTCTGTGTGATTCTGCGTAGGATTTGGATAGTTGTACAAACGGTAGGGTTGTGATATTTTGTCAGGAATAACTGAGGCTATCTCCATTTTTAAAATCTCACCAAAGGTTCCCACTGCATATCCTGTATTACCTACCAAAGATACATCGAGCATTGTATTGCCATCGCTATGAATGTTTGCCGGCTCCCAATTAATCCCTCCATTGTAAGTTTCATAAATGTAAGTCGTTACATTATAATCACCACCAACTACAACGCCATAGGAGTTGTTGATGAAATCGATTCCAAAGAACATAATCCCGGGAAATATTTGCGCTTCCCAATACTGGCTATTCCAATCAGGGTTGGTGGTAATGAACCCGCCGGCATCGAATGTGGTTCCAACGGTAAAGCCATCGTCAGGCGTGAAAAAATGGCAACCATACACAGTAGATTCATAGGCAACATTGTTCAAAGTTGGATAAAAATCGAAAGTATCCCAAGTTTGACCACTATCGCTTGTGTAAGCAGCTAATGGTTCGAAAATCGCATTGCGTCCGATGACGGCTCCAAACTCACCACCTGCCATGCAGGCACAATGATAATTATTTACGAATCCACCGTCGATGTATGTCCAGTTAAGACCATAATCATTAGACCAAAGCACGGTATTACCGCTGCCTCCAGCTATCCCATTACCAGAAAACCCATCCACTGCAATGGCATAGATATTATACTCTTGATTACCTTGCTACACGGTTTCCTAACTCTTCTCACCGTCAGGCGAATAGATAATTAAGCCCTGATCGCCGCCGATGATAATGCGATGACGATTGACATACTGCACATCATTGAGCGCATTATTTATCCCCAGATCAATTTTCGTCCAGGTAGTTCCGCCATCTAAGGTATGTAAAATCGTTCCAAACATACCAACGGCAATTCCCTCCTGTGGATCGATAAAATCCACAGCTTTCAGATCAAAATCCACTCCCGAATTTTGATGTTTCCATGTAGATTGGGCTGTAAGTTGACTCGAGCTTAAGAGCAACAGCAGCACTACTAAATACTTGTTGTGTCTTTTCATCTTGTTATTAATTAAATGAATAGATAAAATGATGTTGCAAAATTAAGTGCGGGTTGATTACCCGACAATACCACAAAATGCGGTTTTTTTTTTCTGTTTATCCGTACCAGCACGGATATTTGAAAACAGGTGTTATTTTAAGCCGTGATTAGGTATATATTTGTGCACACAAACAATACGATTCAATGGCACAAGTACCCGCATTTTTATGGTTGCTGATATTGTTTTTGGTAGGCGTCGCCCAACCGAGTGACAGCATTCATAGGCTAAACCAACTAAGCTGGGAAATTATTTACAGTCATCCCGACACTGCAATTTACTACAGTCATCAAGCCAGAGCAATTGCCCAGATAAATGATCTGGCTATAGAGGAAATCCGTTCAGAGATGCTGCTGGGAATTGCCCATGATGTAAAATCCAATTACGATAGTGCTCTGATACATTATTATTTAGCACTCGATAAAGCACGCATTAGCAGGGATACTTTACTTATTGCCGGGTCACTTAGCAACATCGGTCTCACGTTTTGGCATCTTGGTTCTTTTCACAAAGCGCTTGAAAAACTTTACGAAGCACTTAAAGCACTTGAAACTACAAAGCATAACGAGTTGGAAATGGCCAATGTCCTCAACAATATTGGCTTACTCTATAGCGAAATGAAGGATTATCAGCAATCGGTCAGCTATTTCAATAGAACGCAAATGCTTTATCAAAACCAAAATGATTCGTTGGGTCTTGGGGCAGTCAAAACCAATTTGGCTATTGCTTGGTTTCGAATGGGACATCCACATAGAGCATTTCAGCTACTCGACATCTCTATACTTATCAAACGTCGAATGAAAGACCTGTATGGCTTAAGCATTTCTCTAAACCAAAAGGCATTATTTCTCATTGAGCTCCAAGAAATTGAGGCAGCCTATCCATTGCTCAAAGAATCGTTAATTTATTGCCAGCATACCAATAACCTTGCTGCACAAGCTACCGCTTATCAACTTTTACAAGATGTTTTTGCCAATCGAAAAAACTTTGACAAAGCATTTCGCTATAACAAGATGTCCTATGATATTGCAACAACCATTATGGATCGCAAGCTCATTGCAGATCATTATAATAGTCTGGCAAAGCTCCATCGAACACAGGGTAATTTTAAAAAAGCATACTTTGCTTTAGAGCAATACCTCGCTTTAAAGGACAGTCTTATCAATACCAGCCAACTAAACAATATTTATCAGTTTGAACTGGAGCATCAGTTGGATAAAAAGCAAACCCAAATCGCACAACTCGAACAACAGCAGCAAGTGCATCAATTAAAACTGGAACGGCAAGAATTGATTTTGAGTAAACGTAACCTGCTAATCATCGCTACTGTAAGCGCTTCGCTTGTGGTATTTATGTTGTTCTACATTCAACACAATAAACTACGCCAGCGTTACAAGCGACAACTAATAGAGGCTACTTTAAAACAAAAATCTCTACAGGCGCACAAGATTATTCAAGCAGGAATCAACGAACGCAAACGTATTAGCCATGAACTTCATAACAGCTTAGGTCAACTTCTTTCGTTGCTTAAAATGAATCTGACTGTCCTAAACAAAAAATATCTTATTGATAATGCAGCAGCAAAGCAACGCGTAGATGAAATGATGAGCCTCTCCGACAAGGCTATCAGCGAATTGAGGATCATCTCGCAAAACCTGTCACCGGTGATGCTTCACCAAAAAGGACTAGCCTCGGCTCTCAACGATATGATCGATCATCTACGCATTCATACGGCGATCAAACTAAAGCTAAATCTGATTAACCTTGACCAGCGTTTGGATGATCTAATTGAAAACACTGTTTTTGCTGTGATTCAGGAATCTGTTCACAACGCCATAAAACATGCTGAATGTAGCAATATTGATATTCAGCTGTTGCAAACCAGCCATGAATTGACCCTTATGATAGAAGACAACGGAAAAGGCTTCGACCAATGTAATTCAGCAAAAGGTATGGGGTTGCAACTCATTGATGAGAAAATCACAAACCTAAGTGGACATTTCCATCTTGATGCCATGCCAGGTCGTGGCACAATTGTTAATATTATTATTCCAATAAAAAACATTTTCGAGGTATGAACTCCACAGTTGAAAAAATAAAAATCTTATTGGTCGATGACCACCAACTGATGCTTGACGGATTAAAGACGATGCTCACCGAACAGGACAATTTACTCATTGTTGGCGCTGTAGCAAACGCCGAGAGGGCATTAACAGAACTGACATACAAGAACATAGATGTGATTTTGGCTGATATTAATCTACCTGGTATGGATGGTATTGAATTCACCCGACAGGTAACAACCAGATATCCAAAGGTACGATTAGTGGCTCTTACGATGCATAACGAAAGCTCTGTGATTAATCAGATGATTGCAGCAGGAGCATCTGGCTTTGTAATCAAAAGCAATAGTATCGACGAACTCATCGAAGCTATTCGGCAGGTGGCTAATGGCAAAAAGTTTTTGAGTCCCGAGGTACAGGCAATAGTAATGGACAACATTTTCCGGTATGATGATGCAATAACGAAGTTGCAGCCTGGCATAGTACAGCTCACTCAACGTGAAACTGAAGTTCTAAATCTAATCGCTTACGAAAATTCAAATAAAGAAATTGCCGAAAAACTCTTCATCAGCGAGCGTACTGTAGAAACTCACCGCAAAAATATCTTTGCAAAAACAAAAACAAAAAGTATGGCAGGACTGATTAGGTATGCACTTGAACATAAGTTAATTTCAAAATAACACCTTTTTTATCCGATCAAAAAAAATGAAAATGTAATGTGTTTTCAAATTCCATGCGAGCATCACTGATCCCGCAAACAAAATTGCCCCCAAGGAGTACCATGCATCAACTAGTATTAAAAATCCAGATACCGGCAGTCGCTGCGTGGTTTATAGCGCCCGCACCATCCTTTGGCGATGTGAAATTTGACGGCAAAGTACAAATCAAATCCATAAAAATCGCCGGCGCCGAAAAAAGCACCCAGATGATCGGTGCCGATGGTAATCATGTAGAAGCGAGCAGCAAGTCCTACATGCAATTTTTTAAAATCATACAACGAAACCGGCAACGACATCTCGAAATGGGGTGTCTCGTAGCGCAGATTCACAATGGCCTGCCCCGGACGCCTGAACTGAAAAGCACTTGTCTTGAGGGGAATCATCACCACGGCCGAAACATACCAGTCGGGGAAATAATTGTAATCGGCTTGCAGGCTAAGAGCTGCGGGCATTCCTATCTTTATTCTGTCGGCGGAAAAGGAGGCCAGCGAATCGCCGTAGAGCACCGTGCTCAACTCGTGCGCCAACTGGTTGATGTTGCTGTATTGCAGCGTGTCGAGCTGATCCCAGTCGGCCGACACATTATCGAAATATTGTTCAGCGGCATTTTCTTTAAAAGTAATGGCTCCGAGATCAAGCAATGAAATACCGATTTTGTAGATGTAATCTTCAAACTCCTCGGCACAATAGTTTTTGGCTCTTCGCGTGTCGGGTAGATCACGGTTTCGGCGAAACGTTACACCTGCATCTGCCGCCATTCCACGCCCTTTGAAAAACTTTCCCGGATCAGGAAAGTCGTTGGTATTGTAATCCAATGGCAGGCTGTAGCCAATGCGTGCATCCAGATTGCGGATGTCGATATGATCCTGATTGATCACCGTGTAATCGGCGTCATAACTTTTGAGATGCGCCCCGGAATAGCCAATAAGCCGCCGGATATTCCCACCCGCCGACCATTGATTGTATCTGAATTTATGAAAAGTTGTGGCATACGACAATCCAATTTCACCCCAGGCGACGCTGGCAAAACTGAACTCCTGGTGATGCTGTGGGATGCCATGCAGCGATTCTTCGTCGAAGCCTTCGTAAATCAATGTGCCCAGATATCCCGGAAACCGGTTGACGTGCGTCATAGTAACGGCGCGCGTAAAAAGCCCAAAAGCATGTTTTCCTAACACCATCGAAAACGAAGGGCCATAAAAGTCAGTTTGCTCAAAAACATTGATAAAATCAACGGAAGCGTCATAATCCACCCCCTCGCCTTTTACTTCATTGGTTGGGAAAACAGGATTGCTTGAGAGCATCTCGCGCAAGCGAAAATCGGCTCTGTGGATGTAGATAAAGTTGTTTTGCAGAAAAATGTCTGCCGAGAGAAGATTGACATCATAAAACAACTTACTATTGACAAGCTGCGAGGGGTTGAGCCGCACAGAGTTGATGCCGCCATAGTTGCTCAGGGCGATACCTACGCGTTCCTGTGCGTTCAAAGTCACCGTAATGAACATAAAAAGTAAGGCAAAACTTATCCGAAAGAAAAACGTACCCCTGGTCGAAAATTTACAATTGAGCCTTTGATTCAAAATAATTTACGTAGTAATTGGTAGAAAAAAATAGTCAGGTTCAGAAAAAGTAGTGGCGGCTAAAATAACATTTTAATACTTTCCCACACCACCCGCCAAAGTGCCAAGATAAAAACTCTTGTATTTTTGCCTTCTTTTTTTATTAAAAAACACAACTGCATGGAAGTAACGCGCATTTTTGATCTGCTCGACCGCTATGCTGAGCATTTTCACCGCCCCGACGTCTTCGCCGGCAAGCAAAACGGCGTATGGAAAAAGTACACCTACAACGACTACATCCGTCAGTCGAATCTGGTAAGCTACGGACTGATGGAGCTAGGCTTTCAGCAAGGCGACAAGATAGCCACCATCAGCAACAACCGTCCGGAATGGAACTTTGCCGACATGGGCATGATGCAAATCGGCGTGGTACATGTGCCGATTTATCCCACCATCAGCAGCGACGAGTATCGTCACATCCTGAGCCATTCGGGCGTGAAGGCGGCCATCATTTCCGACAAAACGCTTTACCAAAAGCTGCGCAAAGTCCTCGACACGCTCAACATCGAAATCCAGCTTTACACTTTTAATGGTATAGAAGAGGCTGCTGCGTGGCAACAGGTTATCGATACAGGCAAAGCCAACGAAAACAAACATCGCGAAAAGCTAAAGCAAATCAAAGACAGCATCAGCCCCGAAGATATGGCCACACTCATCTACACTTCGGGCACCACCGGACCGGCCAAAGGCGTAATGCTCTCGCACCATAATATTGTGAGCAACTTCATCGCCACGGCGCGCCTGCAGCCGCTCGACGAACGCCACAAGGTGCTTAGCTTCCTGCCGCTTTGCCACATCTACGAGCGCATGATGAATTATCATTTCCAATACAAAGGCATTGGTATTTATTATGCCGAAAACCTGGGAACTATCACCGCCGATCTGGTGGAAGTGCGTGCCGATGGTTTCAACACCGTGCCACGGCTGCTCGAAAAAGTTTACGACCGCATCGTTTCCAAAGGAAAAGATTTGTCTGGTATAAAAAAGACCATCTTTTTCTGGGCGCTCAACCTGGGGTTGCGCTACGAACTCAATGGTAAAAACGGACCTATTTACGAATTAAAACTAAAAATTGCCGACAGGTTGATTTACAGCAAATGGCGGGCGGCTTTAGGTGGACAAGTTAAAATAATTGTGTCGGGAGGCTCGGCGCTGCAGCCACGCCTCTCGCGACTTTTCTGGGCCGCCGGCATGTGCATTATGGAAGGTTACGGACTTACGGAAACGGCGCCCGTAGTAGCAGTGAGCCATGCGGAATACCCCAACCTTAAATTCGGAACCGTAGGGCCGGTGCTCGAAAATGTGGAGGTGAAAATTGCCGAAGACGGCGAAATTCTTACCAAAGGCCCCAACCTGATGATGGGCTATTATAAAGATCCGGAATACACCCGCGAGGTAATTGACCAGGAAGGCTGGTTTCATACCGGCGACATCGGCGTGCTCGACGAAGGGAAATTCCTTAAGATTACCGACCGAAAAAAAGAGATTTTTAAACTCTCGTCGGGGAAATATGTGGCGCCACAATTGATCGAGAACATGTTCAAAGAGTCGTCGTTTATCGAGCAGATCATGGTGGTGGGCGAAAACGAGAAATTTGCCAGCGCGCTTATCTCGCCCAACTTCAACTACCTGCACTTCTGGGCGATGAAACATAAAATTCACTATCGCGACAACCAGGAGCTGGTGAATATGCCAGAGGTGATCAATCGTATACAAAAAGAGGTGAACCGCACCAATGAGCGATTGGGCGCCCACGAGCAGATAAAGCGTTTCCGGTTGGTGTGCGAAGAGTGGACGCCACAGTCGGGCTATCTGTCGCAAACCCTCAAACTAAAACGTGCCGTCATCTACCGACGCTACGACACGCTGCTGCGCAAAATCTACAACTATCCTGAAAACGCAGGGCGCTGAGCGCGGGGCGCAAAGAACAAGGCGCAAGGGGGGGGAGAAAGTAGAATTATTTCAAAACGGAAGATTCCATCAGTTCCCGCACATCATCTTTGATGGTTTTAATGGCGGAAGCTATCGGGTCATTTTTTGTTTGCATAGCAAGTTGCAAAATGGCAGTGGCCAATTGTGGCGTCTCGGCTTGCCGGTCGGTTTGCCGTGCAGCTTCATTGAT
The DNA here is from genome assembly GCA_012523265.1 of Bacteroidales bacterium. Lineage (GTDB taxonomy): Bacteria > Bacteroidota > Bacteroidia > Bacteroidales > 4484-276 > SABY01. The sequence goes on from JAAYIU010000273.1 coordinate 10,083, forward strand.
CCACTGTACCACCTGATTGCGGGCATCGGTGGCGGCTTGCCAGGCGGCATCGCTCACATAAAGTTGTTGCACCAGGTTGTGCTCATATTCGTCGCGGATGTTTTGCAACAACGCCTGCTGCAACCGCAGTGCATCCGGGTAATCGCTGGCCAGACGCATCACCAAATGCTCCGGATTGATGCGCTCCAGAAAAAGCATGATCCTTTCGTAAGCCAGCAACTTTATCTTTATCCAATCTTTGCGGCGCTCGCCGGCATTGTTCTGTTCACGATACCAGCGCTCCTGGCGCAGAAAACGCACCACAAGTCCATAAGCCAACAGCAACACCAACAGCGCCGGCAAAGTGTATTTAAAAATTTCGACCCATCCATTCATAACCATCTCTTTTTTGTTTTAAATAAAAATGCAAATATCGTTTTAATTTTTGCTGAGGAAATTTACAACCCATCTTTTACCACACAAAAAAATGAAACATCAAATAAAAACTTTGAAAGCATTTTTGTGTTGATCATTAAAAAACAACTTATGGACAACTTTGCAATCATTTTTGACATGGATGGCGTAATCGCCGATACTGCCGAATTACATCAAAAGGCCTGGATCGACTTTGTGCACAAGCTGGGGTTGCAGATGTCGCCCGAGACATTCCGCACCAAACTCTTCGGGCGTGCCAACCGTGAGATTTTCAACATCGTGCTCGACCGCCAGGTGGATGATGAGGAACTCAACGAGCTTATCACCAAAAAGGAACACCTCTACAGGCAATATGCGCAGGGTAAACTGAAGCCGCTGGCAGGTCTGGAGGATTTTCTGAAATTTGCACAAGCAGCTAACATACCCATGGCGGTGGCCAGCTCTGCTCCTCAAATCAATGTGGAATTCACCCTTCGCGAAACCAACCTGGCCACCTATTTCCTTCATATCACCAGCGCCGATGAGGTGGAGCGCGGAAAACCCGATCCACAGATTTTTGAAATTACTGCCCAAAAATTAGGTTTTGCCCCGCAGCAATGTCTTGTTTTTGAAGATTCTTACGCCGGGCTGAAAGCCGCCCAAAAAGCAAACATGAAAGTAATCGGGATTGCCAGCACCCACACAGCCGACTATCTTAGCGGCGACTATCCGGTGGTGAAAGATTTTACCGAAGTCGACCTAAAGCTCGCGCGTAAGCAGTTTGATAAGGAAGATTTGTGATTTGCGATTTAGGATTTAGGATTTAGGATCCGACCTCATGAATCATCATCAATAAAAAATAATGCAAAGTTTTAATCTTCGGGGGCTTGCTCTCGGGGAGAAATCCAGCGCAGCTCCAATTTGTATTTCCACACCTCGAAAGTTTTCATCGAGTCGGTGTGTGCCTGCAAGTCGAAATTATTTTTATCGTAAAACAATTCAGAGTCAGCCTGATCAGCTTCCATGACAATCATTGCGGGCAGGTTTTCCTCCTGGAGAAAACCGGGATCGGTAATGCCCAGCCAAACCGGCATCGAACGCGCAGCAGTGCCCCAGGTAACGGAGGGCGCCCAAGCTCCCGCCACCACACGATTGTTCCAATCAAAATTTTGCAGGTAATTGTTGGCGGCTGATAGTTGCCAGCTCCTTCGGTTGTAGGCTTCAAGGTTGTACCAGCCATTAAACAACAGCGCCACAACTGCTGCCGACAGTACAATGATTTTCGTAATCTTACCTTTTTCGATAAACTGATAAAGCACGGCTGCGGCAAAAAACCCTGCCGCCACATACAAGCCCAACAGATACCGCTGCGGCAAATAAAGCATGCCCAGCTTGTGCAGCTCAGCCAATGTCCAGATAAAACCAAAGAGAATGACCAGATGGTTCTTTATTTTGAATATCCCGCCAAACGCCGACAAAATCCACAGCAGCAACGCCACGCCAAAAAATATCAGCAATGGGACATTGGGTGCATCCCAAATATAATAATTGAAGTTGAAATCAATCGTCAAATTGATGCGCTCCCACACCTCGAAGATGCCGCCGGTTTGTTCGGCCATTACAGCATCATAAAAATCCTTGTTGGGCAGATACCAAATCACAAAATACAAGAGGGCTAAGGCAAACGTAAAACCGGTAAGAATTGCAGCATCGCTGACGAAAGCTTTGAAACTGATTTCCTTTTTGAGCCATTTGCTTAGGCCAAACAACGCAACCACCGTCGGAAGCAGTGCAGCGAGGTAGGCAAACTGAATTTTAAGCCCATAAGCCACGAAAATCATCAGCGCCGCCAGGGCAAGGTTTTTCTTTTTTTTATTAATAAAATAAAATTGCAAAAACAGAAAGCTGACCACCACGGCTGCGATGCTCACCATCTCGGCCATGGCATAATGCGAGAACTGAAACACCCTAAAATGCGCAAAAGCCACAGCCGCCAGCAGCAGCGCAAACCAACGCCACCGCGGCTTTGCAGCCAGCAGCCACAGCGCCAGCATTACAGCGGCAATGGTGATGAGCCGTGCCACCACACGCGAGGTGCCGGCAACAGCAAAAAAAGGTATTTGCAAAGCGCCGAAAAGCGGTCCCCGCACCAGGGTGGTGTTGTCGGTAAAGCCGAAACTACCGCTGTGTACAAAGTTGCGCGCCTGTGCCGAGTACAATCCTTCGTCGGTAAAGGCACCGCGCGTGTGCACATCCACCAGTTGATCGGGGTCGGAGGTAAGAAAAAACAGATGACCGGCCAACATCGCCAACAACAATAGATAAACGAGATGCTTCATGAATTTCAGCATTTAACAAATAGTGAATTGCCGGCAAAAGTATCGTTTCTGATGGAATGGAAATGGCAGGACGCGGGGCGAAGGGCGCAACGTGTTCCATGCATGGTTAAAGGTGGTATTGCCTTTCTTTGTTGCTTTGTTGTAAGGTTTGGCTATCTGCATATTTCTATACCATCTTAAATTTAAAAGAAGATATTTGCGCTTTTTCGAGCTAACTTTTAGTATTCACCGGAGATTTTTACAAAAAAAAAACTTTTATGAAACACACCTTCTTCTATTTAGTATTGCTGGCTACGCTGGTCTCTGCCTGCAGCCCTTCACAAAAAGTAACGAGCTATTGGGTAAATAAAGAGGCGATCCCAAAAGAACCTTTTAAAACCATTTACATCATCGCAATCACACAAAACGAAAATATGAAACCCGCCGTTGAAAACGAACTTGCGGATGTACTTGTTTCGAGAGGACACAAAGTGGCTTTGAACAGCCAGATTTACCCTCCTTCATTTTCGGCAGTAAAGCAGTTGACAAAAGAACAATTGGTCGAAACCATTGCAAAAACGGGCAGTGAAGCTGTTTTGACTTTAGCTGTGCTCGACACAAAAACTGAGACCTCCTACAATCAGGGATCCTCCTACGCGCCGATGAGCTATGGATACAACAGAAGCTATTACGGCTACTACAACTATTATTATCCTGTGGTTTATTCACCGGGCTATTACACTACCAATAAAACCTTTTACATCGAAACCAATTTCTATGATGTTGAAACCGACCAGCTTTTGTGGTCGATCCAATCGCAAGCCTACAACCCCGACAATTTCGACAGAATGTTTAAAGAATATACCAGGACAATATTGATGAAACTCCGCGAGGAAGGGCTGATCAAAAAATAGCTACCTGGTTATTCGCGCAGGGCGCGGGGCGCGGGGCGCAACGTGCTCCACACATCTGTGGTGAAAAGAAATGCAGGGCGAAGGGCGCTGGGCGCTGAGAGCAATAAATATTCTTTGTGCCTCTGTGGTGAAAAAGGATTTTTGTTTTCTTTGTTGTGAATAAAAAAGAATATGGCTCTACTTATCGATCTCACCCATACCCTGGAAAACGATATGCCTGTGTTTCCGGGCGATGCGCCACCAAAATTTACCCTGGCAATGACCCACGCCAGCGATGGTGCGCAGGTAACACGTATGAAAATAACTACCCACCACGGCACACACCTCGACTGCCCGCTGCACTTTATCGACGGCGGCGCCACCACCGACACCGACGATCTTTCGCCATTTTATGGAAAAGCATTTATGATCGACTGCCGGAAGTTTGGCAGCCATGAGGAAATCACAAAATCGCATCTCGGGCAGTTTAACCTGGAAGCACAGCAGCTGAAGTGGGTAATATTACGCACCGACTGGTACCGACATTGGGGAACCCAAAAATATTTCGATCACTTTCCGACGCTTTCCACCCAGGCAGCTGCATATCTCAGAGATATCGGCATCGGCGGCATTGGGCTGGATGTGGTGTCCATCGACGCCATCGATTCCACCGATTTTCCGGTGCACAAAATTGTGCTGGGCAGCGGCATGTACGTAATCGAAAACCTCACCAACCTCCACCTGTTGCCATCGCAGCCCTTTACGCTGGCCGCCTTCCCGCTACGCATAGCCCGTGGCGACGGTTCCCCGATACGCGCGGTGGCTATCTTGTGATTGAAAGCGAAGAGCGAAGAGCGAAGAGCGAAGAGCGAAGCGCGAAGAGCGAAGAGCGAAGAGCGAAGAGCGAAGCGCGGAGAGCGAAGCGCTTGTCGCAAATGCTTAGCCGTTTTTCGAGTTCCAAATAAATCTCAAATGGTCGCGAGCGTTTGATTTTTTGGAATTTTATCTGTTGGAATTTATTTGTGATTTGTTTTTTGGAATTTGAATTTTAATTTCCTGATTTCTCTCCGGTAAAATAATCCGTCTTGTAGCGAAACAGCACGTTGAAGGTAGTGAAGCTTCCATAAATGCGCGTGATGTATTGCTGCAGGTTCACTTTCTCTTCGTCGCTCAGCGCACTGCTGTTGATGCGTTGCTCCAGCACCCGCAGGCGGTCGCGTGCCATCACAATTTTATGAAAGAAAGCGTCGATGGGGATCTCTTTTTCCGACAGATCGCTGCGTCCCGGACGCAGAATCAAGGTGCCGCCGGCCCATTTGCCGCCCATCTCCACGGTTTCCTGCACATCCGAAAACTTGCGCAGCACCTTAACGATCATATTTTCGACCTGCTCATAGCTCACCAGGTCGCGGTCGGGTTCCATAGCATCAATCACCTCGAGTTGCTGGTAGCTCCGCGACAGCTTGCGCCAGCCATGCTCGATAAATACGATTTCCCACGCCTCGGCTGAAACCTGCGTGATAACGCCTGCTCCAAATTCGGGATGCCGCACCCGGGAGCCTATTCCTAATACTTGTTCGTCCATAGTTTTTTATGTGTTAATTTTCAAAATTTCAAGGCGCCACAGCTTTTGATTATCAAAAACATTACCTTTGCGCCCTTATTAATAAAAATCAAATTTCAAATTACAAAACTAAAACACCTGGAGGTAACAATGATTAAAAAATTATTTCTTTTTGCAATAGCAGCAATATTCTTTGCTTCCTGCAACAATGCACCAAAAGATCAGGCAGCAGAAGGCGACCAAATGTACGCCGCCGGAACCGAAGTAGTAATGGTTTCGCCCGACGAATTCAACGCCAACCCTGACGCTTTTGTCAACAAAAATGTAGTGATCGAGGGCACTGCTGTGCACGTGTGCAAACATGGCGGCAAGCGGATGTTTATCATCGGCACCGATCCCGAAAACCGTATTCAGATAAAAGCCGGCGACGCCATTGCCAGCTTCGACGAAACTCTGGAAGGCAGCGATGTAACTATTAATGGAATGGTGGACGAGCTGCGTATTGATGAAGCTTACCTCACCCAATGGGAAAATGAGCTGAAAGCTGACAACCCGGAGTCGGAGCTTAAAATTCATCGCGGCGAAGAAGGTCACCAACACGACGAAGGCGATGCGGATGCCGAATATGAACAGATAGAAGCATACCGTGCGCAACTGGCCGAGAAAAACGTCGATCATCTTTCCTACTACTCCATCATTGCCAGCGAGTACAAAGAGAAAAAATAACACCAACAGCGCAAGAACAAATAGGCCAGGAAAGTAGTTTCGTGGCCTTTTTTATTAATAAAAAAAGAAAAATATCAATGAAGATAAAATGGCGCAAATGGAACCGGGCTGTCCACCGCGACGTGGGCTATTTCTTCTTTGCCATGAGCCTTATCTACGGGCTTTCGGGCATAGCACTCAACCACATCGGCGACTGGAACCCCAACTACATCATCACGCGAAAGATGGTGGAGGTGGGGCATCCGCTGGATCAGGAGATAACGCGCGAGCAAGTGCTCGACTTGTTGCAAACCTATGGCGAAGCCGACAACTACAAAAAGCATTTTATGCCCAACATGTCGCAACTTAAGATTTTTTTGAATGGCGGCAGCCTGTTGATAGATGTAGAAACGGGCGAAGGTGTGATCGAAAAAATTTCGCGACGCCCCATTTTTCATGCAGTCAATTATCTGCATTATAATCCTAAAAAATGGTGGACCTGGTTTTCGGATGCTTTTGCCGGCGCCTTGATCGTGCTGGCCTCCACGGGATTATTCATCATCAGAGGGCGCAACGGCATCACCCGGCGTGGCGCCATCATCACCGCTGCCGGCATCATCGTGCCCATAATATTTTTGCTTTTGTATTACTAATATCAACACTACATGAAACCAACACGCAGCAGCGGCATTCTGCTTCACCCCACTTCTCTGCCGGGAAAATACGGCATCGGCTCGTTGGGTCTGCACGCCTTACACTTTATCGATTTCCTTCATCTTGCCGGCCAAAAGCTCTGGCAGGTACTGCCCATGGGACACACCGGATACGGCGACTCTCCTTATCAATGTTTTTCGATTTTTGCCGGCAATCCCATCCTCATCGACCTCGAAAGCCTAAAAGATGATGGCCTGCTCGACGAGACCGACCTCGAACACAAAGAGACTTTTGATGATGAAAAAGTGGACTATGGAAAGGTCATCATTTTTAAAAATAAAATCCTCTTGCGGGCTTTCGCCAAATTTGGCAACAGCCACCTGCTGCACGATGCGTACAATTTGTTTGTAGATGAAAACCAGGCATGGCTCGACGACTACGCCATATTTATAGCTATCAAAGAGCATTTTGGCGGCAACCCCTGGTGGGAATGGCCTGATGCTTATCGTTTTCGCCAGCCGGAAACGGTTGCCCGTTTTGCCAAAAGACACGCCTATGCAATCGCGTTTCAAAAGTTTGTCCAGTATGTTTTCCACGGGCAATGGCATCGTGTAAAGCGCTACGCCAATGAAAAAGGAATCTCCATCGTGGGCGACCTGCCGCTTTATGTGGCGCACGACAGCGCCGATGTGTGGAGCAACCACCAGGTGTTTCAGTTTGACGAGAAACGCAAACCCACCCATGTGGCCGGCGTGCCCCCCGATTATTTCAGCAGCACCGGCCAACTGTGGGGCAACCCGCTCTACGACTGGGACTACATGCAGGAGCACGACTTTGTGTGGTGGACCAAACGCCTCCAGGCATCGATAGCGCAATACGACATTGTCCGCATCGACCACTTCAGAGGTTTCGAGGCCTACTGGGCGGTGCCGCATGGCGACAAGACCGCACAAAATGGAAAATGGGTAGAAGCGCCGGGCGAGAAACTTTTTGAGGCCATCGCCGCCAGACTTGGCGAATTACCCATCATTGCCGAAGACCTGGGCGTAATAACCGAAGAAGTAGAAGCCCTGCGCGATGACTTTGGTTTTCCGGGAATGAAAATTCTACAGTTTGCCTTTGGCGGCAACGCCGAAAACACCTACCTGCCCCACAATTACAGCCGCAACTTTGTGGTATATACCGGCACGCACGACAACGATACCCTCAAGGGTTGGTTTGATGATCTCAAACCCCAGGAACAACTGTCGGTGCGCGATTATATCGACAGCAAAACCGGCAACATCAACCAGAAACTCATTCGTCTGGCCTGGAGCACGGTGGCCGATATGGCCATCATCCCGCTGCAAGACCTGATGGAGCTGGGAAGCGAGGCACGCATGAACATTCCGGGAACACCCTCGGGCAACTGGCAGTGGCGCTACCAACAGCAGCAACTCACGCACGACAAAGCTGCCTGGCTTCGACATATCACCAAAATTTACAACCGATAACCCCGACATGAACCACAAAATCATTATCTACCAAACCCTGCCCCGACTTTTTGGTAACAAAAAAAAAGAATCAGTTTTTAAAGGAACATTGGCCGAAAATGGCTGCGGAAAATTTGATGATTACACCTCCACGGCCTTACGGAAAATAACCGAACTTGGCGCTACCCACATCTGGTACACCGGCGTGCTCGAACATGGCACCACCACCGACTACAGCAAATTTGATATCAAAAAAGATCATATTACTTTGATAAAAGGACGCGCTGGTTCACCTTACGCCATCAAGGATTATTATGATGTAGATCCCGACCTGGCCAATGATCCGCGAAAGCGAATGAACGAATTTGAAGCGTTGATAGAACGTACCCATCAGGCCGGACTGAAAATGATCATCGACTTCGTTCCCAATCATCTTTACAGAGAATATTATTCAGATGCAAAACCAGAAGGCGTTGAAGATTTTGGGCAGAACGACGACACCGGAAAGGCGTTTGATGCACAAAACAACTCTTATTATCTGCCCGGTACCGAGTTTCGATTGCCGGATGGGATTGAATGGCTAAAATCTATCAATAAAGAAATTCCAGAGGAGCCTTACCGGGAAGCACCCGCCAAAGCTACCGGCAACGACCGCTTTACGCCACATCCCCACAAAAACGATTGGTACGAAACCATCAAGCTCAACTATGGCGTGGACGTGCCGGATGGACGCAAAACTTATTTTGATCCGATGCCTGATACCTGGCACAAAATGCGCGACATCCTGCTTTTTTGGGCTGCCAAAGGTGTGGATGGCTTCCGCTGCGACATGGCTGAGATGGTGCCGGTGGAGTTCTGGCATTGGGCAATCGGGGAAGTGAAAAAACAGTTTCCTGAGATTATTTTCATAGCGGAAATTTATAATCCCTTTGCTTACGCTGATTATCTGCAACACGGCGGCTTCGACTATCTCTACGATAAAGCCGGTGTTTATGATACGCTGTTCAACATCTTCCGCCATGGGGCGAGCGCCCGCAGGCTTACCAGTTGCTGGCAGGCGCTGGAAGGTAAAGAGAAACAGATGCTGCGGTTTGTCGAAAACCACGACGAAGTGCGGATAGCTTCGGCGGCCTATGCGGGGCAGGCGCGGGCGGGCATTCCGGCCATGACGGTTGCCGCCGCGATGAATACAGGGCCGGTGATGATTTATGGCGGACAGGAATCGGGCGAAACGGCGGCAGGAGCCACCGGCTTCAGCGGCGACGACGGGCGAACCACAATCTACGATTACGCCAGTATGCCGCAGCACCAACAATGGATGAACGACGGAAAGTTTGATGGTGGTTTGCTGGATGACGAACAAAAAGCACTCAGGCAGTTTTACCAGCAGTTGCTTACGCTAAGCCGCGACAACGAAGCCATCTCCGGCGGAAAATTTTACGATCTGATGTGGGCTAATGCCAATGCGCCTCATGGCATCTATGCCTGGCTTCGCTACAGCGAAAATGAAAAGCTGCTGCTCGTAGTCAATTTTGAAGATGCCGAAATTGAAACCTTAATCAAAATCCCGGATCATGCCTTTGGTGAGATGGGATGGAATGATAAAAAGAAGCTTCGATTGACGGATATTTTGCAGCCCGCTACGGTGGGACTTCAAAGGGAGGAGATTTCAGAACGCGGAGTTCCTATAGCATTTGAAGGGTATGGAGCGAAGGTTTTGGAACTGAAATGACATACAGTCACAAAGACAGTTTATAATGAAAAGATTAAAAAAGTTAACCTTCCTAACCAAAGCGTCCGATGATTTTATGATGCATCGTTTTGTGACACGAAGGGCACAACACCGATAGATCATCGTTATTCAACGGATGAAATTCAGCATCAAAATTAATCTCATGCGTATCATGAATTTCCAAAAAGTAGGGCGAATGGTTTCTCCATCCGCATCGCTGGCATCCGCGGATATTTTTCAGAAGACGTCTTTTGTAGATAAAATCCACACTTCGTTCGCGCAAAAAATGAACAAACAACCTCCAGTATTTACCTTCATCAGAATACCATATTGACCAAAATGGATATGTTTTTTGAAAATCTTTATAATCGTAAACAATGGACGAGAAATAAAGCACATAAGGATTAAAGGGTTTCTGAAAATGGGAACAATTGTAAGTCGGAAAATGGCGAAGATAGCGGATGGGAATCAGCGGAAAGCGAGATTTAGTATACAAATGAATGGGCATTTGAAAATAAGTACGATCATAAAATCGTAACTGTTTTTTTGGATCAACAATCGATGATTTCAAATACCCTTCGCCCATGATTTTCCCAAAACCAAAGATGCCTTCACCACTTTCATTTTTACCATAAATGGCAACCTCCTCGAAAAACCGGCTGTACCATTTTTTTTTCACTGAAAGGAAATCCAGACAAAACATTTCGTCGTTGGGAATTAGCGACCTTCCGTTCTCTAAACGATAAATCCATGCCATCAGATGTTACTTTTGATTTTTGCAGCAAAGCTATCAAATTAACCAAACATGTTCGCTATGCTTTTCAAAAACTCAGCTCTTACCTATCAATAGTTTTTCACGGAATTGTAATTTCTCAATCATAACTCATATGGACGTCAATACAAACTTCAACAATAGAAAAATTTTGGATTTTTTGAACATTTGAGTCCGGTCTAATAACTCCCAAAATTCAATCTTGTTGAGAGTCGTGTATTTAAAAATATTTTTAGGCTGGCCCGTTTAAATGCCAAATTTCGAGTTGATGAAAACAAACCGGCCAGATTTGTC
>JAAYIU010000181.1 GCA_012523265.1 Bacteroidales bacterium
AGGGTAATATAAAGGTGACCAACAATATGATGATGAAAGTAGCCTACAAAATTTACAAAACCCGACCTGCTGGCCCGTGCCCCGGCGTCCTCCCCCTCCAGGGGGAGTTAGAGGGGGTCTGCGAGGGAAAATATCCAAACCTCAATAAAGCAAGTTATTGATTGAAAAATTTAAAACATAAAGAAAATGCTGACTAAAATCGTTAAAATTCTGAAGAATTTCAAACGCAGCCCCATGCTGTTGTTTGTCAACCTGCCGGGTCTGGCCATCGGGCTGGCAGCGTTTCTGTTGCTGATGATTTATGTGGTTCACGAAACCAGCTTCGATAGGAGTTTTCCTACCAGGGATCGTGTCTATCGCCTTTACAACACAATTATCGAGGACAACGCAACACAAACTTACCCCATCTGCTCCCGCAAAGCTTACACTGAAATTCCTGCTGAAATACCGGAAATAGAAAAAACCTGTCAGATTTACCGGGGCTGGCAAATGATTCTCTCGAAAGGCGAAGCCCAATTCCCTATCAATAGTTTGCTTTTTGTTGATCCCGAATTTTTTGATGTTTTCGGAATGGAGCTGTTGCAGGGTGAAAAAGCACAAGCCTTACAAGGCAGCCATCAACTGGTATTGGCGCAATCGGCTGCGCACACGATTTTTGGCGATAAGCCCTGCCTGGGAGAAGTCCTCAGCATAAGAGGCGAAGATTACCAGATAACGGGAGTAATAGATGATCTGCCCAAAACCACCCATCTCCAATTTGACGTACTGGCCAGCATGAAAACACTGGATCCGGATTTGTATTTTGGCGGACTTGAGTTTTTTACTTACTATTTGCTCACCGAAAACGCCGATGCAAAGGCTGTTGAAGATAAGGTTGCTGAACGCAATAACAAGATCGTTTCGGAGATTTTTAACAGCGAAAACACCATGGTGCGTTCGGGCATCGAGCCATTAACCGCCTTGCACCTGCACACCCGCGCCGATTTTGACTTGTCGCCAAAGGGCAGTGTGCGCCAAATCATTCTGGTGGCTGCGCTTGCGGCATTCATTCTGCTGATTGCTATAATCAACTTTATCAACCTTTACATTTTTCAGGGCGAGAAACGGCTACTGGAAATTGGTATCCGCAAATCGTATGGTGCCACACCAGCCAGTCTGCGCCGCATGTTTTACCTCGAAACCGCCTTGATTATCCTGCCGGCTTTTGTGCTGGCTTTGCTGCTTGCCCAGGCCGGCATTTCGTATTTTTCCCGATTGATGTGGGTTGATTTGAGCTTTTCAGAAATAATTTCGCCAATCCGCATCATAATGATGATAAGTTTTCTGGTGCTGCTGGTTTTTTTGGCAGGCAGCTATCCGGCACATTTCCTCTCCCGCCTGCCGCTGATCGATGCTGTGCATGGCGGTGCAAAATCGGTACACCGTAAAAAATGGCTGTCGGTATCCTCGGTGGTGGTGCAATTTTTTATCAGCATTTTGTTAATTGTAAGCCTGTTGGTGTTTCATGGACAGATTTCGTACATGAAAAATATTCCGTTGGGTTTTAATCCCGAAAAGGTTGTTGGGATCAGTAATTTCAATGTGCCAATACACAACAAAGCCGAAGCCATCGGCCAGGAGTTGCGAAAGCTCACTTTCGTGGAACAGATGGGCACGAGCGCTCACTTTATGGGCGGCGGCCCCAGCGGGCAGGGCGTTTATTTGTTTGGCCAATCAGAAGAGAAAGGTAAGAGCATCAACGAATACCGCGTAAAGGCAGGCTTTTGCGAAGTGATGGATTTGCAGTTGGCCGCCGGACGGTTTTTCAGAGATACGCCCGAAGATAAATCCGGCATTATCCTCAACCAAACCGCAGTAAAGATGCTCGGACTTGAAAATCCTGTAGGGCAATTGCTGATCATGCACAGCGAGGAACCACTGAAAGTTATTGGCGTAGTGGAAGATTTTTATTACAACGAGAATGCCGGACAAAAGATAGAACCGCTTTGTCTGACCGCCTATTCGGGTCAGGTGAATGTTTTTTATCTAAAAATTTCGGGCGAATTTACCCAAGATCGTCGCGAAGCTGTGGCAAAGGTATTTCATGATTTGTTGCCGGAATATCAATTCAGCAGCTTTTCGCTCGACGACCGTTTTGCGGGGAAATATGCATTGGAAGATCGGTTTTTCAGGATGGTGTTAAGCGGTACGCTCCTGGCCATTCTGCTAAGTTTTATTGGCATGTTTGCGCTTTCGGGATACAATGTGGAGCGGCGCACCAAAGAGATCGGCATCAGGAAAGTACATGGCAGCACCACCTTTCAGGTAACCATCAAATTGCTGACGGATATTTTAATTTGGGTTTTAATAGCTATGATTCCCGCTTTTCTGGTGGCCTACATCGCCATGCAGGAGGTGCTGATGAACTTCGTCAACAAAGTCTCCCTGTCGCCGCTTTATTTTCTTTTGGGTGGAATCATTGCGCTGGCAATTGCCACGCTGGCGATTTTATTTAAAACCATCGGAGCGGCAAATCAGAATCCGGTGGAGAGCCTGAGGGATGAATAGAAATTTGCTTCGCGTAATTTGCCTCGCTTCGCTCGGCGTAATTTATCCTCGCTTCGCTCGGATGGAATTTGCGCTTCGCGCGTAATTTGCTTCGCGGAATTTATTGTAATTGTGAATTGTAACAAAATCAATTACTATCAATTACAACAAATTACCATCAATTACAACAAATTACCATCAATTACAACAAATTACTATCAATTACAACAAATTACTATCAATTACAATTACAACACATGTTAATCCACCACATCAAACTTGCA
>JAAYIU010000198.1 GCA_012523265.1 Bacteroidales bacterium
AATAGCTCACGATGGCCGCTGTGCGCTTTTCGCCATCGTACCAGCTTTCTATTTTATCATCAAAAAATCCTGAGTCGAAAGGCATGCCGCCGGTATAGTCCAGGTAGGTTTTTTTCACCTGATCGAAAGTTGACATTATATCGCCCGATTCAATCTGAACAAGAATTTTCCAAGCGTAATCGTCTTTTTTCAACTGGCGGATCATCACCATTCCCAACTCGTTGTGCAGCGATTCGATATTAAAATTGTTGGTGATGCCCAAAACCGGTTCCTCACCATTGTATGATTTGAAACTCACGGGCAGCATATCAAGTCCCAGCTTGTCCACCGCATATCGGTTGAGCCAAATACCCTCCTTTGAATAGGCCACCGCAGTGGGGCGTATCTTTAGCTCCATCATTTCAAAAAACGCGCTATCCACAACAAATTCCTGGAAGCTTACCGGTTGCTCCTCGTACATAAACGACTGGTTATTGCCGCCATCGATGGGTGTGCCGGCACAAAACGAAATATTTTTGACCCCCGGAATTTTCCTGATAAGATTTTTAAAACCCTCTTTATGCTCGGGTTCTATATTGTTGTCGAGCCACACAATGTTGTTGCTGTTGAATCCTAAATCCCGCTTGCGCATAAAGTTGGTTTGTTGGGTGATAATAATGGTGGCAATAATCAGCACAATGACAACAATGTATTGAAAAGCAATGAGGAATTTAGAATACAATATTTTGCTTTTCCGGCGGAAGCCACCTTTGATAACGTCGATGGCACGCAGCCTGGTGATGATGATGGCCGGCACGATGCCCGAAACAAAACCAACAATGACAATTAATATGAATAAAACAAATACCGTTTCGGGTGTAAATATTTCGGCAAGTCCGATTTGGGTATCCAATGCACGGTTGAGGAGAGGTTCGGCCAAAAAGCCTCCCATTACTGCCATAAGCGATGCGGTGGTGCAAACAATAATAGATTCGCCCACCAGTTGCGTAATGAGTTTACGTCGGCTACTGCCCAGTAGTTTTTTGATGGCAATTTCTTTCACACGCATCCCCGACTGGGCGATGGTGAGGTTGATATAATTGATAATAGCCAGCACCAGGATAAGGACAACGATGGCAAACAAAATTAAAATTAGTGTTTTGTTGTTTTGATCAATTCCTCTGCCGGGTATAGTGCTCAAATAGCTGTCGGTGAGTGGTTCAAAGGTTGCTGTTTTTGCCCAACCGTCTTGATATAGCCAAAAACCTTTCTTTAAAAGTTCCAGTACTTCCGGAGCTTTTGCGGGCAGGTTGGTGTTGGGTTTGGCAAGGAAATAAAGCCCGAAGGAACTACTTCCAAAGCTGGTTAGCAATTCTGACCATCCCCAAAAATCACGCAGCATCCTAAAGTTGATAATGGCATCGCAGGAGCTAAAGTTGGAGATCTGCGAAATATCTTCTACTACACCGTTTACAACACACGGAATACCGTCAATTTTTATCTGTTGGTGCATGGGCGACTTCGAGCCGAAAATGCGGTTGGCAAATTCGCGGTTCAGCACCACAGAGTTGCGGGTTTTCAAGGCCAATTCTTTATCGCCTTCGACAAGATCGAAAGTAAAGATATTGAAGAAGGCGGAATCGGCAAGCAAATAGTTAAACTTTACTTTAACATCATCAGCTGTGATCAAAGTTCCGGTGTTTTCATAAATACGCGTAAAACTTTCGATTTCTGGGAACTCCCCCTGTAACCATTGGCCAATAGGGGGCGCGAAGGTTGCATCTTGTTCATTGACCAAGCGGAAAATCCGGTCTTTGTTGAGCTGCGAATCGTTTACTGATAATTCGTTTTTGATGTAAACGCTCAGCAGGATAACGAAACTCAACGAAATGGCAAATCCCAAAACAGTAACTGCTGTGTAGAGCTTGCTGTTGACAAGATGTTGTGAAAACGATTTTAAATTTTTCAGCCACATGGTATTCGTTTGT
>JAAYIU010000002.1 GCA_012523265.1 Bacteroidales bacterium
AGCTTACACTCATTACAAATATGAGAAGGTGGAATCCAGAGACAGGACTGGTCGGTTTTTAGGTAAAGCTAATGCAGCGTGGTTACACGCGTTCCGTTACCGGATTGTATCGGGTTCTAAGGAAGCAAGGTCAGATGGCTGTAAAACCGCCTAACCCCAAATATATTCCAAAGCCTTATGAAATCATGTACTATCCCGGCCAGAGGGTGCAAATTGATGTCAAACATGTGCCTACGGCCTGTATAGTGATAAATGCTGCGGGACAGAAGCTTTACCAGTATACAGCCAATTAATGAATATTCTCGTTTTCGGTATCTGGAGGCGCTTTGAAGAAGCAAGTACCTATACCTCAAAATTGTTTCTTGAAAATATGCTGAAAGCATTCCCTTTTAAGGTGGAAAGTGTGCAGACGGATAGTGGATTTGAATTTACCAAGCGGTTCGGAGCGATTCTAATTTCCCCACACTGTTTGAGCGAACGCTCAAACAGTGTGGTATCCGCCACAAGCTCATCAGATCCTTCACGCCCAGACATAATGGTAAGGTTGAACGTTCCCATCGCAAGGACAACGAATACTTCTATGCTACGCATAAGTTCTATTAATTCAATGATTTCAAGGCTCAACTGACTGTTCACAGCCGTAATTACAATGGGTTTCCTATGCGGCATCTGAAATGGTAGTCACCTAAAAAGGTGTTCCATGATTTTTTGACCCTCGGTGTAACATATCATTAACAAACCCACAAGATCTTGTGCCCACTATATTAAATGGTATTCAGTATATAAAGTAGTGCTGTCGTTGTGATTGCTGTATACTTCAAATCGGATTATATATCTATCGTAAAAAGTCAGAAATATGCTGTACTTCTTTACAGTATATACTTTATATAGACCATGGTGTGCTGAGAAGGCCTGTTTTTTATTACCAGAATATTATTGGTTAAGGACAATTGCCTTTCCCTTTTGTTATGAGTAGAACTGAATTTAAATGGCTGTTAGTCTTAAAAAAATGAAGGAAAATTGCCGGTGGCTTTTTTGAATTCTTCTTCCCATGATTCAACTGTATTAGTCGTCTTTTTATCTCCCAACCTAACAACGAGGCAGTCACCTTTAGCAAAAAGTGAGACAACATAATAATCGGCGAAGCTTTCTACATTCGCTTTAGAAACAAGAATTTCGCTCTCGCGAGTAGCAATATAAAATGTATCAGGCAATAGAATGACAATGTCGTTAAATGTAAAACGCATTACTCATGCTCCTTTTTTGAAAGGCGTATAGTTTATTCATACCAATGTAAAAACTCACCATGAATATGTTACTCAGCTTCTCGTCTCAGTTTAATGACGTCATCCTTATTAGAAGAAGAACCAAGATAATATCGCTTTTTCTGAAATTGAATAATGGCTTTCCACAGTTTTACAGATGAGTCATAATTTATGCCGACAACGCCACTGGAACAATTTCTCCGGGGCTCTTGTAATAAACCAACAATATCCGTGTCACAAACATACTTTTTATCTCGAACTTTACGCATTTGCTTCATTGCCCGACTGCGAGATTCGGTTAAAAGGCATCCGCAGCTCTGGGTCGATCCGGAACGCAATGCACCTGCGGCAACCTCGCAAAAATTTCCACAGGTGCATTGACACTTCCAAATAGCAGATCCCCTATTTCCATCTGTTTTCCGCCCGGTATATGCAAGTGCGGTCAATCGACCGTATGTTTTTCCGGAAAGGTTCAGCATATGGCTATCTGGGTTTGCACATCCACAGCTTTTGGTAACACCGGAAGTTAAGCGGTGGGAGGGGATGTAGACGATATTACCACAGTCACAGATACATTTCCAAGGAATTCCTTTGGAATTCATATCACGGTCGACAACCAATAACTTTCCAAATCGATGGTTTAGCAAATTGTATTTTTTACTCAACTGTATTCACCTGCTACGTCCGATAACTTTTCTCCATTATACCTTATATAACTTATATTTTCAACATTATACTAATCTCAAATTAAGCAGTCGGTAAAATCCAATCTCTATGGGTAATTGATTTCACCATGTCAGCAGATAATGAGAAAATGGTTTCGCAAAGCCTGTCAACGACAATGTCAAGAGTTTGGAACACTTCATTTCTGAAACCATGACGGCGTAACCAAGCCCAAATTTGTTCAATAGGGTTCATCTCGGGAGTATAAGGCGGCAAGGCGATAATCTCAATGTTTCCTGGGACAACAAGCCCGCCAGATGTGTGCCATCTTGCGCCGTCTGCGACAAGTATGATGTAATCGTTGGGATATGCTTTTGAAAGTTCACAAAGAAAAACATTCATACAGACAGTGTCACAGTAAGGCAAAACCAGGAAGAACGACTCGCCCCTCTGCGGTTCAACAGCTCCGTAAGCATAGCGGTATTCGCGGATGTGATGGCAAGGAACAGAAGGGCGAATCCCTTTGCGGCACCAGCAATATCGTGGCTTATTTATCCGCCCGAAACCAGCTTCGTCTTGAAACATTAAGCGCACCTTGCCTGTGGATAACTCGTTGAAAACTTGGCTCAATTCTTCGATTCGAGTGTTAATTTTTTTGAGGTCTCTATGACCTCAGGTGATGCTTTTTTCGGATGACGGCTGCGGGGTTTGACTTTTCGCCAGCTATGGCGTTTCAGAACATAATATATCTGCCCCGAGCTGATTGTGTGGCCAACCTTTTCTTGATATGCCGCTTTTATGTCTGAAACTTCTATGATTTGCCCGGATTCGGCTTTTGCCTCAAATTCCGCCAACAATTTTTCTTCCTCATCATAACTGAGATTAAGCGGTCGTCCGGTTCGTGCCTTAGGCAAAACAGCTTCAATTCCGCCGTTTACAAAAAGGCTTATCCAGTGACTGACGACATCTGTTGATGTTTCCAACTGGTCGGCAATCGCCTTGTTTTTCTTGCCTTCGCCACGAAGCTGTACCGCTTTTAACCGTTTGTCGGTTTGCTTATCTTTGATGGTTTTACGCAACTCGCGAATTTCTTCCGCTTGCTCTTTGCTTATGGTGTGCGTCTTTGGCATCTTCATCGCCTCCGACTACATTATACCATTTTTTTATCTTCATGTCGAATGTTAATTTTGAGATTAGTATTACTGACTCTACTGGAAAATTCTCCTGAAATGGTTTTCGGTAACACATCTGCTGGATTCAAAAAACATGGAACATAAATAATCGACAGCTCATAAGACATCGTGACGAACAAGAACGTACTTCGTCATGATATCTTTGTTGTTAGAACTACCCACCATATCTATCTAAATGGCAAAGAAAATCACGAACATTTTTTACGATTACACAATATCCAGCAGCCTTTTTCCTATTCGTGCTATCAATGAAACAACCAGAGCATTCCCCATCACAAAATACCGAAAACGCTCTGGCATACCGGTATTTGTCCAATCATCAGTAAAGCCTTGCAGACGCTCACACTCAATTGGCGTGAGTAGGCGTAACTGCCCGGTGTGAGCATCTTCTATCACATGCGTACTTCGATTAATACTGGATTCACTTGTGAGTATTGTTCGAGACGGCACATCCAAATTGTCCGGGAAAGATATGGCACCTTCACTGAAAAAATACGGTTCCCCATTCGGCTTTTCCCTTTGGATTTTCTTAGGGCCCTTTAAATAATTCCACTTATCAAGTGACCCGTCCAAGAAAAATCGACTATCAACCTCTTCGGTCATGCGTATCTGACGTAAAGTAGTTGCATTGCAAGTTATAGGAGTAAGTTCTTCTGAAAAGATATCTCCATTATGCATGATGCCCGCATTGTGAAAATCAGCCGTGAACGCATCGGAAAGTGCCTTTATAGTTTCATCCCCTTGGTTTAACCCTGTTATGTAAGTCTGCTTTGCCGGTGATTCATTACGTTGAACCGGGAACGGGTTTGCATAAAATCCATTGCATATGAGCCATTCGTGATACGATTCAACCAAAAGACTTGTTTTGTCAGCAAGTTGCTGATAAAAATTGGATGACTTATGAAAAGCAAATATGAAAATACGTCGCCGCCTTTGCGCATATCCATAGTCGGCAGCATTAATCACGCGCCATTCAACAGCATAGCCCAAGTCAAGAAAACATTTGAGCATAATACCAAAGTCGCGACCGCGTTGATTTGACGGAGATTTTATTAGTCTGTCTACATTCTCAAGCAAAACATAAGGCGGTTTTTTGGCTTTTAGAATATCGTTGATATGCCACCACAAATTGCCCTTTTCGCCTTCTATGCCTTTCGCTTTTGTGGCAGCCACTGAGTAATCCTGGCAGGGAAAACCGCCCACCAATAAATCGTGGTCGGGCACCTCATGCTTTACCAAAGCGATATCCTGATTGATATGATTGTCACTCTTTCCAAAATGATAGCAATAACAATCAAAAGCGTGCTGTGCTTTGCGCTTTGGCTCCCATTGATTCGCCCAAACAGTCTGGAACAGAGGGGATGCGGTTTCCAACCCAAGTCGGAAACCACCTACCCCGGCAAAGAGTTCAACGACCTTAATATTCATAATCGTCGCACATCTTTTCTAATTCAGGCAATGGTTCTTCCAAAAACGTGAGGTATGAACCAATAAAGAGCAGTAACAGATTACAGTAGAACGGATTCGATTTTGTACGGTTAAGTTCAAATCGCTTCCAGAAAACCGCTTCTAACTCTGCCTGACATTGGTCCAAAAGCGCAATATCAATCGGTGAAGTGGTGTTTAATGTAAGAATTTGCTGGTGCAGTTTCATAAGACTTTCCGGCACGCTCACTTCATCCGCTCCGGCTTTTTTGTCCAGCTTCATCAGAACATCACATAACTCTTCTTTTAGCTGCGCAAGCACGCGCACGTAGCTGAACAAAAAGTTGTTGGGAACGCAAAAGCTTATTCGATTGGCCAACCAGATTAAAATCATCGCTCGGAACATTACGAATTTATAGCTGTGCTCAATTTGCTCCTTCTGGATTTTTTCCAGCTTGTCGTAAATTCCTTCATAATCCAGCTGCAGGATTCTATCCTTGATGTAATTCGCTACATCTTTATCGGTTTTAATTACTTTCATTTTCATCAGTCCTTTCCGGCTTTTCACAAGCCC
>JAAYIU010000081.1 GCA_012523265.1 Bacteroidales bacterium
CATCATCAACTATCCGGCACGCGGCATCGGCGCCACCCCGCTCGACCGCCTGACGGTGACGGCCGATAAAATGGGCACAACCCTTTGGGAGGTGCTTGCCAATGCGAACGATTATGATCTGAAAATTAACCAGGGTATTCTTACACGCATTGGTAACTTCACCACCATGATCGAGCGTTTCCGCGTGGAGCAAAAGGTGCGCAATGCTTATGAGCTGGCGCGCGATATTGCCCAGTCGTCGGGCATTATGACCAACCTGAACGAAGACAAAACCCCCGAAGGCATCAGCCGCATCGAAAACATCGAAGAACTGCTCAACGGCATCAAAGAGTTTTCGGAAAGTGGCGAGCAGTTGGAGATAGGAGGGGAGGGAACCATCCGCTCGCTCGACAAATACCTGCAGGACATCTCCCTACTCACCGACGCCGACCAGGACGACAACGATCCCGACAAGGTGTCGCTGATGACCATCCACAGCGCCAAAGGGCTGGAGTTTCCGTATGTGTTTGTGGTGGGCATGGAAGAAAACCTTTTCCCTTCTATCCAATCCATCACTTCGCGCGCCGATCTGGAAGAGGAGCGACGGCTGTTTTACGTGGCCATCACACGCGCCCGTAAGCAGGCAATCCTCTCCTATGCCGAGAATCGTTACCGCTGGGGCAACCTCACCAGTTGCGAGCCGAGCCGCTTTCTGGAAGAGATCGACGAACGCTACATCGACCTGCACCACAAGCCGGCCCACCGCAGTAGCTCTTTTGGCGGCGGATTTCATAAACCATCCAAGTTTACCAACAGCCGTCTGACAACCAACACAGCCAAAAAGTCTGACGCTCAGCCGCGCATGGAGCATTTCGAAAGCTCACCGGTAGAAGATATTCAGGCTGGTATGCAAGTGCTGCACGCACAGTTTGGCCAGGGTAAAGTCCTTAGCATCGAAGGGACGGGCGGCAACCGCAAAGCTGTGGTGTTTTTCGCAGCCATCGGCCAAAAGAATCTCCTGCTTAAATTCGCCAGGTTGAAGATTGTAGAGTAGCGGTATTATTCCAGGCATTTTTGACGTTTCGATATCCTGCGGATGCTCGAAATTCTAAGAGCGGGGCGCGCAGTGTCCGATCCCGCCTCTCTCATCAACATCGCAGCGTTTGTTATTTCGATGCCGCACGTGCGGCAAGAAATCTGTTTTTACAAAAACTTAACATGCAGATGGTTTCGGCTGGTTGCATTAGTGTACTTTTGCAAACTATTTTTAAAAAAAAAAGTTTCTTACTTACTAATCATCAGCGGATCAATTGTTTCCAGCCGCATTTCCGCCAAAAAAGATATTTTATGTACGACATACGAAATATTGCCATCATCGCCCATGTCGATCATGGCAAAACTACCCTCGTGGATCGCATCCTGCATCAGGTGAAGCTCTTTCGCGAAAATCAGGAGATGGGTGAGCTTATCCTCGACTCCAACGATCTGGAGCGTGAGCGTGGCATCACCATTCTGTCTAAGAATGTATCGGTGCGCTACAAGGATGTTAAGATCAATATCATCGACACACCCGGCCATGCCGACTTTGGTGGCGAGGTAGAGCGCGTGCTCAACATGGCTGACGGGGTGTTGCTGGTGGTAGATGCTTTTGAGGGGCCAATGCCGCAAACGCGTTTTGTATTGGAAAAGGCGATCAATTTAGGATTGAAACCCATCGTGGTGATTAATAAAGTAGATAAGCCCAACTGCAATCCTGAGGAGGTACACGAAGCCGTGTTTGATCTGATGTTCAGCCTCGACGCCACCGAAGACCAGCTCAACTTTCCGGAGGTTTACGGCTCGTCGAAATTAGGTTGGATGAGTTCGGATTTTAACAAACCCACCACCGACATCAGTTATCTGCTCGACATGATTCTGGAGCACATCCCAGCGCCGGATGTGCAGAAGGGAACACTACAGATGCAGATAAGTTCGCTGGATTATTCTTCTTACCTGGGGCGTATTGCTGTTGGACGCATCACACGCGGCGCAATTAAAATGGGGCAGCAGGTTTCTGTTGTGAAACGCGATGGCACGGTGACAAAGTCGGTGATAAAAGAGCTTTATCGCTTCGAGGGTTTGGGTAAGGAAAAGGTGAAGACTGCGTTGGAAGCCGGTGAGATCTGCGCCGTGCTTGGTATCGAGAATTTCGACATCGGCGACACCATTGCCGACTTTGAAGTCCCCGAAGCGCTTACGCCTATCTCTGTAGACGAGCCGACCATGAGCATGCTGTTCACCATCAACAACTCTCCGTTTTTTGGTCGCGAAGGTATCTACGTCACCTCCCGCCACCTGCGCGACAGGCTTTACAAAGAAGTCGAAAAGAACCTGGCCATGCGTATTCAGGAAACCGATTCGCCGGAGAAACTTTTGGTGTATGGCCGCGGCATCCTGCATCTTTCTATCCTGGTGGAAACCATGCGCCGCGAAGGCTATGAGTTTCAGTTGGGGCAGCCGCAGGTGCTCATCAAAGAAATCGACGGTGTAATACACGAGCCTGTCGAATCGCTGACGGTGCATGTGCCGGATGCTTTCGTCGGTAAGGTGATCGACGTTGTGACGCGCCGCAAAGGAGAGGTCGACAACATCGAGACGCGCCATGACCGCACAGCGCTGAATTTCACCATCCCTTCACGCGGCCTCATCGGCCTTACCAACAATGTGCTCACTGCCACCGAAGGAGAGGCGGTAATCGCGCATCGTTTCAAAGCCTACGAACCCTGGAAAGGCGAGATCATCAACCGCCGCAACGGGTCGCTTATCGCAATGGAAACGGGCACGGCCATCGCCTATTCGATAGATAAACTTCAGGACCGCGGGAGATTTTTAGTAGCGCCTAACCAGGATATTTACCTCGGGCAGGTGATCGGCGAAAATACCCGTCAGGACGACATCGTGGTAAACCTGACGCGCACCAAAAAGCTGTCGAACCTGCGTGCATCGGGTTCCGACGACAAAACCATCATCATCCCGGCCATCAGACACTCGCTCGAAG
>JAAYIU010000332.1 GCA_012523265.1 Bacteroidales bacterium
GCTCAGCGACGGCCACTGCTTCCGCGATCAGGTGATCAATCTTTGCGATATCCCTGCCAGCCGCGAACACCAGACACCTTACGAATTTGAAGGCGGATCGTTAGCAACGCTTATGCGCATCATCGATCAGGAGGGTGGATTCACGCTGATGCCCGACCTGGCTGTGCTCGATTTGCCCGCCGAAAAACAGCCGCAGATAAAATCATTCGATGATTACACGCCCCTGCGCGAGGTGAGTCTGGTGTTTTCGCGTAACTTTGCCAAGCATCGCCTGCTTCAATTGCTCTTTGATGAAATTCGTGCCAACGTGCCAGCCTACATGATCCTACCCGAACGCGGCAAAGTGGTGGAGTGGAAGACGAAGTAGGTTTCTTTGCCTCATTACTTGCGCCAGCTTCACAAACAAACCCATCGGTTTTTCTAAGCTTCTCCTACAAGCTCAGCCTGCCTGCGCCGATAAACGCGGGCAGAAATGAGTATGCTTATCTCGTAAAGTCCCAGCAATGGAATGGCCACGAGTATCTGGCTAAACACATCGGCGGGTGTGATGATAGCAGAAATGATGAGCACCACTACGATCATGGCTTTGCGGTTGCGACGCATAAAAACAGGCGTAATAATACCAACTTTGGTAAGGAAAAATACAAAAATGGGCAGCTCGAAGACCAAACCCACCGCAAAGGTGAGTGATACCACTGTGCTGATGTAGGAGTTGAGCGCAATTTGATTTTCTACACTCGCGCTTACGTTGTAGGTGCCCAGAAACATGATGGCCAAAGGCACGATAAGAAAATAGCTGAAAAGAATCCCCACCAAAAAAAGAAACGAACTCCAGAACACGGCGCCCGAAGTATGCTGCTGCTCATGTTTGTAAAGTGCAGGTTTGATAAAGCGCCACACCTCCCACAGGATGTAAGGCACTGCCAGGATGACGCCGGCAAAGACGGAGATGTAAAGATGCGTGAGAAACTGCCCCGCCATCTTGATGTTGATCAGGGTGAGATTGAAGTTTTCGATGCATAGCGCATCGGGATTGAGAAAAGTAAGATGTGTGGCAGCCCATCGTCCCATCGCGCAAAGCGTGCGGTTGGTGATAAAGTCGGAAGATTTGGGCGCCAGGATGATGTAGTTGAAAATGATCTCTTTGTTGAGAAAAGCCACCACGCCCAAAACTACCACTGCCACAATGGAGCGCACCAGATGCCAGCGCAGTGCTTCCAGATGTTCCCAAAAGGTCATCTCCGATTGCTGCGCGTCGTGCTTTTCACCGGGTGGCATTTTTCTGGCCATCAGTTGTTTCTATTTTATAATGCGATAGGATTTAAATTTCCCGATTTCGATGCCGTACTTTTTCTCAAGCCAGTTGAGCAGACGCAGCCGTGGCGAGAGTTTGATGCCTTGCGTGGGATCGAACGAAAAGTGCCAGTTCATTCTCGCTATGCGGTCGTGCATCACGGCGGGATGGCTGCCTTCGAAATGCGCCAGCGAGTCGATGTTGGTATAATCGAAAGTGTCGGTTTTTTCAAAATTCTGTTCCATCCAGGCGTCGTCGTGCCACATTTTGTTGAAGGTCTCCAGCTTCTGCTGCATAGCGTCGGGGCGGCGCACCCAGCCGTAATGATACACGGCGGCATCAATTTTTTTCACGTTGAGACGTTTGCCATTTTTCATAAAACTGATGGCATCGCGAAAAGAGGTGATGGCCGGGTGGTTGCGGATGATACGGATTTGCTTGTACGACCATTTGCGCGAGTCGGCGATGTAGTCGAAGGAGCCGTAGAAGTTGAGATGGTCGAAGAGCAGACCGTCCACGCGCTTGTCGTCGAGGTTTTGCTCCATCGCTTTTCTTATGGCCGGATAATCCTGTTCGTGCAGCACCTCGTCGGCCTGAATGTAGATGCCCCAGTCGGTGTTGGCGGGCAGGGCAGCTTTGGCTTTATCGGTTTCCACGGCCAGCACGCGCCCGCCTTCGCGCAGGGTATCGTCCCACACCGTATCGATAATTTTGATCTTTGGCGAGTCGATTTTTTCAATAATCTCCCGTGTGCGATCCTCCGAATTACCCACAGCCACCACCATCACATCGCACAGTGGCAGCACCGACCGGATGGATTCGGTAAAAGGATAATCGAACTTTTCGCCGTTGCGGATAATGGTAAATCCTGATACGTTCATACCTGTTTTTTCTTAAGTTGGCAAAAGTAATGATTTCTCTGTTGGCCGCTTTGGGCATCAGGCGCACATGGTCATCCCCTCTCTCGCGATTTTCCATCTCTTTTAAAATGGCAACATTGCCACAATATTTATTTTTCCGGTAGCTTTTAAATTTTCCTTTATTTTGTATCCTAATTTTAAATGTAATTGCTTACTAATAAATTTACTACCATGAAACGATTCTTATTTTTACTGGCTATCGGCCTCATTACGATACCGTCTTTTGCCGGCGATCTCGTACTTATCCCTACCAAAGATTTTGACCATACCCGCAGCCTCTTCAGGATGCCGCAGGTGCAGGTTAATTTTTACAAAGACGAATTTGTTGTGGCTACCCTTGACGGAGCACTTAAAGACACATACATCTTTTTGGATCACAATCCCTGGCAAAACAATCTGAGCTATTACCTGGTGTATCTCGATGAGACCGTAAACCGGGATGTTTATTATCAAAGGATTAACAACATTGCCGATGTGCTCTACGATGGCGGAACCCATCTGGTGGTGCGAATCGACGAAACCCTTTACGGGCAATTGCCCCCGGCCAAAAACGATGGCATCGTTCGCATTACCAACAAACAGGTCGTTTTACCGCTGACCATGTTTTTCGATGGAAACGGGCGTTTCGATCCCGATCCTTTTATTGTTGATTTGCTCGAAGAGGTTACAGGTGCTAATATTACCGCCACCGTGCAGCATCTTCAGGACTATGGAACACGCAATGCCTACAAACCCCAAAGCATAGAAGCCATGAACTGGATAAAAGCGCAGTTTGAAAGTATGGGACTTAGCGTGGAGTTGCAGGATTTTACGATGCCCGGCGGCCCGGCCAGCGACAATGTGATAGCCACTTTGCAGGGAACCAAATATCCTGATGAGTTTATCGTCATTGGCGGACACTACGACTCTATCACCTACTCTGGTCTGGAGCCTGGAGCCGACGACAACGCTTCAGGAACAGCGGGTGTGCTCGAAATTGCGCGTATCCTCAGCCAGTATTCTTTCGACAGAACCATCATTTTCTGTGCTTTCTCTGGCGAAGAATACGGCCTCTATGGAAGCGCAGCTTACGCCGACCGGTGTGCGCAGCAGGGAATGAATATTCATGGCTATCTCAACCTCGACATGATTGGCTATCTGAAGCCTGGCAGTTACATCCATACCGACCTTATCCATCCGGCTTCGGCGCAAGAGCTGGCCGATTATTACACACAGGTTTGTTCGGTTTATCTTCCCGATTTTCCCATAGAACCCGGCATGTTGGTGGGTGGCGACAGCGATCACACCTCGTTTAACAATGCAGGATACATGGGAATTTTTCCTTTTGAAGATGGTTCCGATTACAGCCCTTACATACACACCAGCAACGACATCGTTGGCCCCAGCTACAACCTCGAGGAGCAGGCCGTGATTTTCACAAAAGCTATCCTGGCGACGGCTGTTTCGATGGCCGATCGCATCACACCACCGCAAAATCTGGTAGCGCAGCCCGGCGATGGGGAGGTGTTGATACAATGGAATCAGATGTTCGACATCGACTATTTCAACATCTACCGCGACGGCGCGCTAATAGATAATACGACCAATTATTCCTTTACGGACACCGACGTCACCAATGGTACGCAATACCAATATTACGTCACTGCGATTTATACCGATACAGGTGATGAATCCGATCCGTCAAATATCGTTTATGCTACACCCATGCCTCCCATCGGCCTGCCGCTGATGATCGATTTTGAAAACGGCACTCCCTATTGGGAGCTTGAAGATTCGTGGGGGCTTTCCAATTCGCAATCACACTCGGCGAGTAATAGCCTTACCGAAAGTCCTACTGGAAATTACGCCAACAATCTCGACAATTATGCCTCGCTCAGCGCCTTCAGTCTGGCAGGCTATACTGACGCTTCGCTGTCGTTCTGGACAAAATATGATCTGGAACAAAATTATGACTTCATGTGGCTGGAAATTTCGACCAATGGCAGCACGTGGACGGAGCTTGACCAATACAATGGAGTACAAAGTAGCTGGGTAGAAAAAACCTACTCACTCAACGAATACCTTGGCGAGACTTACATCCTGCTGCGGTTTCATTTCTATAGCGATGTGTACGTAACCCGCGACGGGATGTATATCGACGATTTTCAGATTGCCGTCGAAGGCGGAATGTTGCAACAAAATCTGGCCTTGCCGGGAGGCTGGTCGGCATTTTCGAGCTACATCGTACCCGAAGCGCAGCCCATCGAAGAGGTATTGGCTCCTGTTGCCGACGACATCATCATCGTGCAAACCATGGACGCAGCGTGGTGGCCTGCACAAAACATCAACACCATCGGACAATGGGACGCACAGCAGGGCTATAAAATAAAACTTTCGGACGCTGCCGGACTGATGATCTCCGGAACTTCGCAGGCCAGCCAAACCATCACACTCAGCCAGGGCTGGAACCTGATACCTGTGTTGTCGGAGGCACCTGTAAGTTGTAGTGATTTGTTTACTGATGTAATGGATGATTTGGTGATTATAAAAGAAGTGGCCGGCAGCAGTGTTTATTGGCCATCCCAGGAAATTGCCACACTAACCACGCTCATGCCTTCCAAAGCGTACCTGGTGAAGATGGATGCTGCGGCTACCATTTCATTCGAAGGTGTTGCAGAAAGCAATCAAGGCGCTGACGACAAAAAACTTTTGCCGCTGCGTGAAGGTTGGGATGTGGTGCCGCCAACCGGAACCTCGCATGTAATCAGCATTGCCGCCGAAGCCCTCCAAGCATGGGAACCCGGCGATCAGTTCGGCGTATTTTCCATTCAGGATGATTTGTGCACTGGATATGCAATTTACCAGGAGCCCGGACAAAATCTGGCATTGGTAGCCTATGGCAACGATAGCACTACTGCCGAATGTGACGGAATGATGCAAAACGAGATGTTTTACCTTAAGGTGTATCGTCCTTCGTGGAATGAAGAGTTTATCGTGAGTGCCTTATTTGATACTTCGATGCCTAACACCAATACGTTTTTGAACGAAGGCCTTTCGCGCATCGAGGGCATCCTCACCAACGTGAAGGAAATGGCAGAAGCCGGCATAAGCATTTATCCCAATCCCGCATCAGGGCAGTTGTTTATTAATATAATAAATGAAAAAGCCGTTGTAACAATGATGAATCTTAATGGACAAATTGTAAGAGAACAAATAGTTGCCGGCACTTCAATCATCAACGTCAAAGAACTACCGCAAGGCGTTTACACCATCCGCGTTCAGACATCAGAAAATGTTATTACCCGGAAGGTGATAATACAATAAGTAGCCTTCCAAATTATAAAAAAACAGCATGTCATCACAGGCATGCTGTTTTTTTGTCGCATTTTTTTAGAACAGGAAATCTTAACTCACTAAAAAATAATTAGTAGGCCAAAAGTTCTTAATTTTTTTAAGGAGGGAATTGCCATCATAAATTTGCCTAAATTTGCCCGTAACAAATAAAATGATCAATACCAAAACCCAAAGCTATTATGAAAAGAAAACACATTTCTCTCCGTGTCGGGTTCATTTCTCTGATACTGTTCAGCATGAGCCTGTCGTTAGGTGCTCTGGCGCCGCAGTGGATTCCCGGTTCGCAGAATGGTTCTTCAGCCAAACGGCAGGATTTGCCGGTAGTAGTTTATAGTCCCGATTCGATGCACGAAACCATCGAGCTTCCTAAATACGCCGTTCGGCAGCTTACCATTGGCAATACGGGCGATGCACCTATGGCTTACGAGCTTGAGATCGACTATCTCTACAACGGCGTGCAAAAGCTATCGACCACCACATCGCTACAAACACCTGTCGCTTCGTTCGATAAAAGGATTGTAAAAGTGGAAAATTCACCCACAGTTGCTCCCCAAAACAGACTGGAATTTGATGCGGGCATTACAGAGATTATTCAGCCCGAAACGGGAATTAATTTGGGGTGGGCAGAACCTGTAACAATTTCAATATCGAATTTCGGTACAAGCATCATACAAAATGTTCCTTACGAGGTTACCTGGTCGGGCATAAGCTACAGTGATATTTATACCAACACAATCGCACCAGGGCAGGATGTTTCTGTTACGCTCCCGCTTACTGCCAATCTCTCCAGCCCGAATTATTATTTTGTGGTGAAAGCCTGCACCAATTTGCCCGGAGATCAAGACCCCGAAAATGACTGTAAATCCAAGCAAGTTGCTAATTTCCCAGCATATTTCATTGTGGATGGTTTGTACACTACGGGTTGTAGTCTTGGCGACGGGCTGATCTACTGGTCGCTGGCCAATGTTCACATACACGACATACCTTGTACGGGGAGTCCATCCTATTATCATGGATATCTGGATAGCCTGCATCTGATGCCGCCGGGCGAATACGAACTAACTGTAAAAGCCGATTACAGCAATACTTATTTTGATGTTTGGATCGACTATAATAATGATATGGATTACACGGCCAATGAATGTGTGTTGGATGATGCTTTTTGCGCTCTCGCCGATGAACCCTATACTTTCACGATCACAATTCCTGACTCGATACCGGCAGGCAAACATTATATGCGCTACCGCACTAACTGGAACAATGTCGTTTACAGCTCCATACATCCTTACACCTATGGCAATTGCTGCGACTTCACCATGGTGAGTCGTAATATTGCTGATGGCTGGCTGAGCCTGAGCCAAACGGCAGGTAACATCCAGCCTGGCGAAAGCAAGGTGGTGGAGGTAACCTTCGCGACCGAAAACCTTACCACGGGCGATTACCTGGCGCAGATACGGCTCAACAATTCAGATCCATACAATGCTTCCATCGAAATTCCCGTAAGCATGACGGTAACGGGACCGCCACATCATTTCGGGCAAGTGTGGCAAGCCGCCAGTAATCCGATGACCATTTTTGTGTTGGAAGCCGAGATTAATGATTTGCCAATGGTTGCCGGCGATGAAGTTGGCTTTTTTGATGTCGATCCGCAAAGCGGTGATACTATTTGTGTGGCTGCCGGCAAACTGACAGAATCTCTTGCCGGAGAAGCATATCTGGAACTGGTTGCCTCGATGAATACCGCAACAGGACAAGCCAATGGATTTACGCCCGGCCACGCGCTGCTACCAAAGCTATGGACCGAAAGCACCGGCGAAGTCACCAGCGTGGAAATGGTATTTCCTTTTGCGGGCCACGACGAGCAATATGCTGCCAACGGACACGCCTACGTAAAACTTTTTGGCGATGCGTTTGGTGTTGGAATCATCGAAGATAGCCCCGAAGGCACCTCCGAAAGTAACGGGCTGCAGGTAGCTCCCAATCCGGCATCCGGAAACTTATCCGTCAGTTTCAATCTGCCGGAAAAAAGTCCTGTGTTACTCACGCTCACCGACAGCCGTGGCCATGAAACCAGCCTTTTGCAAAAAGAGCACCTCAATGCCGGCGTGCAACAATTCTATCTGGATGTTTCCCGCTTTGCGCCGGGGCTTTATCTATTGACGCTCAAATCGACCGACAACGGCCGCTTGATGGCAAGTGAGAAAGTGATTTTGCGGTGATACTTTAAAGAGCTGTTGTGCATTTGCATATTAGAAAACCCATTCTTTTTTAAGCGGAATTATAAAAGTTTCTGATCTGTGTGGTAGATTATTGCACGGTTTAAATCTATAAAAATTTCTGATTTGTGACGATTATCAGATACGTTTTTAAATCCCTGGAAGAAAAAATTCTTTAAAACAAAATGTTTCGATTTAAAAAGATAATTATACTTTGGCAAACCCATTATTTGGGATTCGGGATGTAGCGCGGCCCGGTAGCGCGCTTCGTTCGGGACGCAGAGGCCGAAAGTTCGAAGCTAGCCAACCCGACAAGTAAGACCTCATTGAAA
>JAAYIU010000397.1 GCA_012523265.1 Bacteroidales bacterium
GCGTCACCTGTCCGGCAACTGACGGGTCAGTGTTCTATTGAAGCAAGTGATGAATTATTCAGGTTAGGCCGGAGATAAACAGGCAAAAACATTTCAGCGGGCTTTAGCCCAAAACAGATAGAATCAGAGCTATTTTATTTTGGCTGATTAGCCGGCCGTGGAGGTGGATTACAAAAAAGATATCAGGCTGTCGCCGGATCAGCAACGACCATTCCTGCCTAACAAGCAAACAGCACAGCACGATCGTATTGTTGACCGGCTGCGCTGTTGCATACCTAACTTACTAATTAAAAAAAACCTATTAAAAAAAACCTATTATGAAAAAACCTATTATGAAAAAATTTACCTTATTACCAATTTCCTGAAACTGTTGAATTGATCAGCATACCCGCGAACCACGTAAATGCCCGGGCTAAGCTGGCTGACGTCGAGGGTTTGTTTTCCCGAAAATTTCTGCGAAAGCATAAGCTCGCCTTTAATGTTGAATATTTCAATCGTTCCCGCCTCGCCCTCTGACGCTGGCATAACCACAGTGATTTTTCCACTGGCAGGGTTGGGGTAGAGTTGAAAATTACAGGCTTCTGCCGGAGTGATACCGGTAGCTGAAAGTTTGAAATCATCAACCAACGACAAAGTGTTGGATTGATAATTTCCGGTGGCATTGCCATAGGATGGATCGAACGAAACTTCCATCACGAAGTATTCGCCTGTTGAGGCTCTGAACAGTTGAAACGAAAGCTGTTCGTTTTCCGCAAAACCATCCTGAACTCCGGTGGTGGGATCATTACCAAAAACAGTGATGGCAAAGCGGGCGCCTGATTCTACAATCTGATGGAAACCATAAAATTCACCATTTTGCCCGTAAACACCTAACACATCTCCCGGCTTAAGTTGGTCATTGCCCGAAATGCCGAATGCAATATGCTGTGCAAAAGGCGTGGGGTTCAGAGTGCCCCAAATGGAACTCATACTTCCTGAAGAATATGATTTTGCTGCTGACGTTTTGCCGTTGCAATCCGGGAAAGTTAATGTTATCGGATTTTTAATCTTGATTTTGTAAGCTCTGCCCGGAATAAGCTCTTCGAGCGAATAAACATTCATCTCAGGCCAGAAAACTCTTGTCCCGATCAGCTCCTGTACAATTTCAATATTATCCACAACACCGGCAAAAAGGCTCAGCACATTTACTTCGCACTCGCTGAGCACAGGCAGATAATGCCATCCGGCAGCCAGTTGAATTTGCCTGTCGGCGAATTGGGTGCCGCATATTTCCATGCTGCGTGCCCGTGCAAACTTTAGCGCATACCCGGAATTGTTGTCGAAATCTCCAATTGTATTGATGCCCTGTGTCGGCCAGTAAAAACCAGAGAGATTTTGCATAAAAATCAAGTCTCCGGATACCGGACTGAATAAAATTTCCGGGTCGGGATTTTCGGGAACCACAAAAGCCGACATGCTGTTCCAACCCTAGGCAAAAGTAAATTGCTGACAAGCATTACTGATAACGGCGGTATTAGAATATCCCGATTCACAGCCATTGCTCCAAACCGAGGTAACGTTGTAGCTCACTTCGCCAAGCGGCAGGTTCATATCGGTGTAGCCGCTGTAAGGAACCACCTCATCATTGATGCGTATATCATTCCGGTAAACGTTGTACCCTAAAAGCACTCTGGGAGAATAGAGACTTCGCTCGGGCTGGTTGTTGGTTATCGACAGCTCACCCGACCAATGACCGGAGCGATCATCGGGAAGGGCTGTTAACTGTGGAAACCGCAAGTCCATGGTTTCGACCAATCCGCGAACACTCCAATTGTAATCGAGGTCGGGATTTACCGCAAGCAATGTTTGCCAATCATTGCCTGGCAGCCTTATCATATTACCTTTTTCATTAGTTGCCGGGCCCACATCCACACTGGCCGGGTAGCCTGAGAGCGTATTGCACCGCAGACCAAACCACAGCTCCTGCGTATCATCGATAGGAACAGGTGTAATTAAAAACACTTCATTCCATTGGCCAATTACAGGATTCGACACAAACTGATCAACGACAAGGTTTTGGGGACCATTGATGTCTCCGCCCGTCCATACCCTTACAGAATATTCGCAGGTTGAAGCATAGGGATAAAACCAAATTCTGGTTAGGAAATTCCTGCTGTAGGGGCGCAGGTCTTCCACGTCAAAACGCTGTGCCACATCAAAGTCGACGGCGCCGCCGGTGCCGATAGCATTATTGCCAAATTCCCGATCCCAATGAATCCAGGTGCCATCGTTTCCGATAGTTGGTTTTTGCCAGCTTAGCGCTGCTGTCGTGTTTATGATTTGCGCCGTAAGCTTATTGGGAGTTTCGCAGGTTATTTCGGGCATCACCACATGTTGGATAATGCCGGTTTGACCAACTTCCAAAGATGAGAGTACCCGATCGTAAAGCGGATGCGTTACCGAATAAGGATAGCTGCCCGGGACAACTTCAAAAGTTGCCGTGCCTGAAGTGGAGGTGGTTTTAGCGGTTCCATCACAATAGACGGTGGCACCGGCGATGGGTTGGTTATCATTATTTGTAACCACAAACTGAATCGGATAACCTTCGCTGAGTACTGCATTGATATACAGTGCAGCATTGGAGATTGAGAATTGATCATTAAAAGTTTTGTATCCCTCCTTAGAAATGGTGAAATCATAATCTCCCGGATAAAGTGGTGTTGTGGCAACGCCATTAAAAGTTTGCAACGTTTTTACAACATTTCCGGCATAAGAGATTTCAACCTGTGCCCCGGATAACGCAACTCCCGCCTCATTTCTTACCATAAAGCGAAGAGTGTAAGCAATGCCGCTGTTGGGGTTATTGAAAGGTATCGTTACAATTTCAGATTGACCGGTGGTGGTAACCGACTGTACGCCTGCTACGTAGTTGCCAGCATCAAGCCCAATGAAAAGAAATTCGGGTTCTTGAATTCCCTCAGCAACCGGATTAGTCATGTCATCAAGGTAAACACTGAATCCTTTGTTTGTTCGTGTTCCGGAGAGATTGTAATTCATGTCCTCGAATTTTACTGTCGGTGCATTAAGTTCCTCTCTTGCCGAAGGAATGATTCCATCAACAAGCAATTCAGCTTGTTTTGCTGTTTTTGAGATATGCATCAGTTCAGCCTCATCAATCCTGACATCGCCCACGGTAATTTTATCGAGGAGCCAGGAACCAGTCAGGCCATTTTCAGCTTCAGCCTGCCAGGCCAATCGTATATTTTGCCCGGCAAAAGGCTGAAGATCGACTACTGCAGGAAAATTGTAATGGTTTTTCCCGTAAGGTAAATCATTGGCTCGCCAAATGGTTGTCCATGTTTCACCGTCATCAGTCGAAGCATTCACTTTATATTGGCCATAATTGTATGGATATCCGTTGGTACCAAAATACCAAAATTCCAGTGCTCCGGCAGGGGCTTCAAATTCGTGGGTTATGAGCCATTCGTCCTGTGGATCGAAAGACCACATGATAAAAGCCTGATAGTTTCCTTCAAGTGGTGCTACATTCTGATCCGAAAAATTCACGACACCATATTTCTGCCAGGTGAATTTCCAATCGACACCAGGCTCGTCCACTTGTCCGTGATTGGTAACGATGGTATCCCAACCGGTGGGTGGATAATTTTGCTCAAAACCTTCTGTCCATGGTTCGCCACCGGGTTTCTCAATCCAGGTAAAGTGTGCCTGGCCCGGGTAAAGTCCTGCTGTTTGAACATCCAAACCATGCGGTGTCCATATCAAATCATTCATTGGAATATCCACGATGGTATCGGAAGTGGGATAGAAAATGAAATCGTGAACTGCATAATCCTGTTTGTAGATATAAACGTGGTATTCGTATTCATACAATTCTCGTTTTGCCTGTCCATTCATTCCAGTTTTAAGCGAAAGATTGGTTTGAAATCCGGTAATGTTGATTTTAGCATCTGCAACAGGACTTTGCTCGGGCGAATCTTCATAAAGATTAAAGGTTACCGAATGTAAATCAGGCGTAGGTGTAGCCACAAGGTTGAGAACAAATGGCGAATAACCGGGATAAGAACTTGTAGCTTTCGGGCTGGAAATGGTTAAAGAATATTCGCCTGCCGGCAAAATTACATCTTCAAAAGAACCTCCATATATTCCTTCTACTCCTATTAAAAGAGAGGGTGGGTTGTCTTTGTCAGGACAACGGCCGGTGATGTAAAGCGAAGGCCCGTAGTAAGGACCTGAAATAGTTCCGTTCAGGTAGGATTCCTCCTCGAGTGTAAACCTGAAATCCATATCATAACCTCTAAGCAGGGCGACACTGGGAGTAACCGAATGGTTTTCGTAATCGTTGCCCGCAAATTGGGTGGTATTTTCATACTCAACCACCGGAAGCTCTAAGTAAA
>JAAYIU010000265.1 GCA_012523265.1 Bacteroidales bacterium
AATTTTAAAGGTGCATAGCTCAGCATCATCGGATTAAGTATTAGACGCCAAATGTAGGAATATTTCTTTTAGAATGACGGAAAAAAAAAGAGGGCAGGGCGCAGGGCGCAAGGTGCGGGGCGAAAATGCAGGGCGCGTGGCGCGGGGCGAAGGGCGAAGAACGCGGGGCGAAAAGGAAGAGTGCCCGCTGTGCTTAAGAGTGGGATTTTTTAATACAGTGCTTCAAGGTCATTAATCTTTCTTATCTTACTCTCGATAAGAATGCCCGTTTCGGTGTATTTGTTGATTTTCCAGTTTTGTCGGTCAATTTTTATTACCTCCATCATGATAGTCCCATCAGGTCTAAAAATATCAAAATTTCGCTTTGGTAATCCATTTTTATACCTGATCACTTTTTTGATGTTCCCATCTTCATAAAAGTAAAACCATTTGCCTGTCTTCTTATTCTTCTTGTAAACACCTTCTCCGGAAACATAAAATTTGTGTGGCGGCACTTGATTTACAATCTTAATGTAGTAACCACTATAATAAATCTGGCCATTGATAGTATCTCCATCTGTTCCGCTCATCAATATTTCGATACCATTGTATTCTCCTTGCTTCAATGGTCTATACTCGGTCGAAACGATATCATGCCAATGGCAATCTTCACCACTTCTTAACCATAGGGTAGAATTGTTGGTTTCGATGTTGAATTCCTTCCATTTGCCTGTCTTAAAACCATCTTCAACCCTATTGAATCTGCGTCCGTTTAGTTCCACATATTTCTCATAAAGATAAAGCGTATCGGTTTGTGCAAAGCAAACACCAACAACAGCAAGATATATTAATAATAATGTGTTTACTGTAAACCAAAGATACTTTTTATCCCTGCCGGCTTGCATGGTATGCGCTATTTCCAAATGATATTCTCCGGTTTCCATTTGTCTTTAGGCACGTCCTCGCCCGTGGGGTAGCCGATGGGAATAACGTTGAGCGGCACATGATTTTCAGGCAGACTGAGTGCTTTTATTACCACCTGGGTTCTGTCGTCGTAAGGATAAGAAGCTGTCCAGACTGCACCCAAACCAATGCTCTCGGCGGCAAGCAGAATGTTTTGGGTGGCTGCCGCACAGTCCTGCACCCAATAGCCTTTCTCTTGCAGATTGCCGGCCTTCTCCATATTGCCACACACCACAATGGCGGCTTGTGCCTGCGTCAGCATCTTGGCGTAAGGCAACTGCCGGCTTAGCGTATCCAACGTTTCGCGTTGCGTAACAACATAAAACACCCAGGGCTGCCTGTTGACTGCCGAGGGTGCGGCCATGCCCGCCCGCAGCAAAGTCTCCAGTTGCACTTTTGATACTGGCTGGTCGGTAAAATGGCGCACACTCTTCCGGTTGTGTATCACCTCCAGTGTTTCATTCGCGTATCGCTGACTATAATCAGGAACAAAGGGTTTGCCGTCGATATCTTTCAACGACTCGCCAACTTTGGCTATCAGACGCCCTGTTTCATAATAATTCCCACCGGCGTAGATTAGCGGATTCAATAGATTTACGTCCACGCGACCCGCCGCATACAGGATGGCTTCATCAGCTTTTACATCTATAATTTTTCCGATAAACTGCCGGTGTGACCCAAGATCGTGAAACCCGGTAAGCTCGCATTCGATCACTATGGGGAACTCTTTTACGTAAGGAGCATTTACAAACTCTGCCTTTATGGGCGTGAGGCCGGTCTCTTTAAACTTATCCACGTCTTTTCCCGAAAAACGGCCTGCATAATCCACATACTTAGCCATTTCGGCGGAAGGTATATTTACGGTAAACGATTTCATATCTGTAACATTGCCATAGGAATAAGTAGCCGGGCGCATGGAAACCGCTATGCTGAGCGGGTTAGAGTTGCAGATGCCCGCCCATGCCGCGGTCATGATATTGGGTTTGCCCGCCTTGTCGTAGGAGCCTATCACCACCGCGGGTTTGGGGTGCATCTCCGCGCTAACTCCCAACGACTTTTTCATAAACGGAACTGCAGCCACCAGCGATGCTGCCAGTGGAATGTCGCCGGGTGCCGCGGCGACCTTGTCGGGACGGTCGCTTTTGGTGGCTAAAAGAATTTCCAGTACCCATACGGCAGCTGCAAGCACGATGTTTAAAAATTTACTTTTTTGCATATTTTTAATTTTTAAGATTCGATATTTTTAACTTTTTGGTAGGATACAGTATCTATTAAACATCCCGTAGGACAGACCGAACACCAGGGTTTGCTGAAAAATAGTGATGCAATAATCACCACCAAACCGAACGTGATAAGTGCGATGCCTGCGATGCGAAATGAGAAAAACATGAAAGGCTCCAAATAGGACAATTCGGGCGTAAAGCCCAACAACAAAGCGCCCGCAATGAGCGTCAGATAAATTTCACGGGTAGTTATTCCTTTAAAGCGTGTGGGCAGTTTTCTTTTTTTAAAAGGTGTAAAATGGTTGGTTAACTCCTGCAAAGCGCCCATCGGACAGAGATAGTTGCAATAATATTTGCGCTTGCCGATAAATGAGATGGCCACTGCAAGGAGAAATATTACGCTACTTTGCCAATTGGCGCGCCACCCAAATCCGTCGAGTAGCCAGCCGTGGAGCAGTTGCACCGAAAGTGCGTTGTTGAGGATTAAGCCCCTGACAACCAATACCAAAACCAAATAAATGGTGCGGTATTTTGCTTTTCCTTTTTTATAAACCATCACCAGCGACAGACCCATCAAAACCAAAAACAACACGTTTTTAATCGTTGTCCAAAGGTTGGTTTCGGTGATGATGGATGCATCAGACTTTAAAACCGAAGAGGCTGTTTGTCGAACGCCCGCAATTACAGCATTGCTGGTATGTGTGGCGCCCGAAACGATGTCCACCCGGAGCTGCATGGCATCGTGCAGGCGCACGCCCTCCCACCTGCCGATAAACGCATCGCCGTAAATGGCGTCGATGTAGTCGCTGGTTTCGTTATTTGGCAGCAAAGCAATTTTGGTAATCGTTAAATTATCATCCACACCTATTAACAGCGGAACCTGGCCGCCATAACCATATTCCCGGGAGTAGGTGGACGAGAGGAGTGCTGCGCCTATTTTGTCGCCGCTGTGGTTGTAAACGTCAAAGGCGCCAAGTCTGTTCCTGGTGTAAGCAGTTGCCGTGGGGTAAATCTCCTGGATGTTTTCCAGCGTCACCACAACTTCTGCCTCTTCTTTCTGAAACAAAAAATCCCTGCCACCGCTCAAAGCCAGGGCAGCCAATAGAAGGATTATTAAAGTGTACTGATATGCTGATGCCCCGAGTTGCCGTTTATTCATCAATGGTATGGTCGTAAGTTCATAAAATCCTGGTTGCAGCAGCAACCATTTTCTGTTTCAACAATAATTTTTTCTAACAAAACCCCCTAAAAATTCTCCCTTTTTACGATTTTTGAAAGGCAGCAAAGATAAGGTAATATGTTATTTGATAAGGTAGTATGGTTGTGATGAGTTGTGGTGCTTTTCTGCTAATTATCGGGAGGGGTGGGGGATGAGGTCATTAGCGGATAGTTTTAAGAATCCACGAATAGTTTAAGAATCCGCAAATTACACGAATTAAGCCAATTCACACGAATTTGTAGCAATTAATAAGGTAATTAGGTTGTTGCGGGATGTTGAATTTTTCTGCTAAGGTTAAATGATTAGAAATAAGGTTTTTATTTCTTCGCCGAAATCACCCGCAGCAGTGGCTTGTGCGTTGGCGCTCCCTCCCGATTGTCGGCAGGGGTGGGAGTGAGGTCTTCGTAATGCTGGAAAGCCGGCACGCGCCGGATAAAAACATCGCCGCAATGAAATTTGCAGCTTTGCGCAAAAGACGGTGCGGCCGAAATCTTGCTCACCTACTTTTTTAAGGAAGATTTTTCCACGCTTCCATTCAGCTCAGCAATTCGTTCAACCCCTCTTTGTCGAATAAAATTCTGCCTACTTTAATGTCCGACCAACCTTTTTTTAATTTATAGGTAAATGTCGGTTTGTCACCGATCAGTTCGCAGTCGATGTAATAATTTGAAATCCGCGGGTTTGAAACACTTTTGAGTTCCTGCAGGTGGGTGGATATTAAAAAATAAGAGTTTTCGAATTTGCTAAGGCCGTTTATTGTTGTCCTGCTTATCTCGAAGGCATCTTCGATATTCGTGCCGCTAAAGAGTTCGTCGAAGACGGCAAAGCATTGTTTGCCGCTGGTGGCATTTTCGACTACGTTTTTAAGGTTCATCACCTCTGTCATAAAATGGCTGTAGCCTTTTAGAATATCGTCTCTGCGGTTGATATGGATTGCAAAGTGTTCGCAAAATGGAATTTCCCCTGATGATGCGGGTATTCCCAGGCCTAAATGACCAAGATAAATACAAAGCCCTACCGCCTTGAGAAAAGTGGATTTACCCGACATATTCGGGCCGTTCAATACGATTACGTTGCTATCGGTCTCAAAATCGTTCTTGACCGGCTCGTTGATCAAGGGATGATAAAACCCGGTAAGTTTAATTCCTTTCGTGGTAAAATTCGGGAAGGCAAAGTTGTTTTTTATAATTCCGAAATTTATCGAAAGATACGCCTCGAATAGAAACAGATCCTCCCAAAAAGTTGCAATCAATTCCTTCTTTTTAAGTTCGTTAATTTTCTCCGTCAGCGCTATTATGTGCTTGTCCTTCAGCCGTTGTTCCCTGACGAGGTTTTCGTGCTTGTGCAGATCCAAGTGTGAGAGAAATTGCACTATCCGGCTTATGCTCCCGCCGTATTCTTCCGGAAATTGTTCTACATCCAGCCGCAAAAAATACTTTGATTGCAGGCGATGAAAAAATAGTATCAACTGATTGAACCTGCTTACGTAGCGTATTTTTTCTTGTTTAGAGGCAAAGAATCTGTATTTGATCTTTTTTTGGGAGAGGTCTTCAATTTTTTCGGTAGTAAGAAAAAAATGCACTTCATTCAGGTACAGCACGGTGTAGGAATAATCCTTTAAGATTTTGTGGTTGGCCGAAAACCCTTTGAGGATGTTTTGTCGTTGGGTAATCGCGGCTATCGATGTAAGGGGTGTTTCTAATATGTCGAGAATTCGTTTCCTGGCGAACCCATTCAAAGAATAGTCGAACAGCGGCAAAAGTTCCGCCTCGATATGTAAGTCATTTGTATTGTTCATTTTCTATTTTGGGAGGAGGTGTATTCCTTACGATTTGTGTAATTAACCATGGTGCAAAGATACCAATTGGAGGCTCTGATATTATTTATTGTTTGTGGCTCATCTGTAGTATCTCAATAACCCTGCCCTTTAGGACGGGGTCAGAAAAAACTGTCAGAAACCGGCGGGCTTTAGCCCACAATACTTTTACTTCAGTATCTTTCAATGAACTCATCATAACATGCTCTTTATTTGGGATAGAGCTTACTAAAATACCTTTGTCTTTTACCCCCGGCCTTTAGGCCGGGGTTAGTGAATAGCCTGGCCACAAATCAAATACAAATTAGATTATCAAAACTTGCATATTTTGCAAGTTTTGATAATGGTGAACTTCCGACACCTGCATGTTTTATTCATAATTTGAGTCCGGTCTAATAACTCCCAAAATTCAATCTTGTTGAGAGTCGTGTTTTTAAAAATATTTTTATGCTGGCCCGTTTAAATGCCAAATTTCGAGTTGATGAAAACAAACCGGCCAGATTTGTCATCATTTTATTGAAAAAAAAGTTTATTGTCGAAAAAATGACTTCAAATAGATCATTATCAGCGATATA
>JAAYIU010000412.1 GCA_012523265.1 Bacteroidales bacterium
AAGAGATACAAGCCGCTATTGCCTGGATACGAAATTTGATGGATAATTACCAATTTGACGCCTCCAACACAGAAAAGCCAAATTACCATTTACCTTTGAAACCCGACAAGCTCGCAATTTCCGTCAACGAAGCCTGGCGGGGC
This sequence comes from Bacteroidales bacterium, assembly GCA_012523265.1. Lineage (GTDB taxonomy): Bacteria > Bacteroidota > Bacteroidia > Bacteroidales > 4484-276 > SABY01. The sequence continues at coordinate 144 of JAAYIU010000412.1, forward strand.
GAAGTGTGTCATTGCGCTGTTACAGATGCAAAAGGCAACCTGGTGCATTACAAAATAAAAGACCCTTCGATGCACAATTGGAAAGCCCTGGAGCTGTCGCTGAGAAATACAGAAATCTCTGACTTCCCAATCAACAACAAAAGTTATAACCTGAGCTATTGCGGTCACGACTTATAAAATTTTGAACGATGATAAAAGAATTTAAAGTAATGCTCCACAACGGGAGGCAGTACATTCCCGATTTAAGAAATGTAAAGCTTAGAGCACCATTTAGAGGACGGCCGGAAATTTCTACTGCTAAAGTCGACGAGCAGACACTGGCAGATGTTTGCCCTTTGCAGGCTATTTCGACCAATCCCGTAAGAATCGACATGGGGAAATGTGCTTTTTGTGGCGAATGTGCTTTTGCTTTTCCCGAAAAAATAAAATTTACCCAGGATTATTTAACGTCATCCAATGTGCGCGAAAACTTAATTGTTAAAGAAGGCGATCGTCATCCCATAATTTTTGAAAAGAATAAAACCAGAAAAGAGGTGAGAAAGACATTTTCGAGATCGATAAAATTACGGCAGGTATCAGCAGGCGGCGATAATTCGTGCGAATATGAGTTGGGAGCCAGTGGAAACGCAAACTTCGATATGGGCCGCTATGGAATCGAATTCGTTGCTTCACCTCGTCATGCCGATGGCGTCGTAATTACAGGCCCTGTAACCAAAAATATGTCCGAAGCCCTGCAAATTTGCTACGACGCCATTCCTTCGCCCAAAATCATTGTTCTTGTTGGTGTCGATGCCATCAGCTGTGGGATTTTCGCTGGAAGCCCGGCCATAGATCGCAGTTTTTTGGATCGATATCCTGTCGACTTGTTCATTCCGGGAAATCCGGCGCATCCGCTGACAATTGTAAATGCGATTTTGGATTTAACAAGATGAGCTGTGTTTGCTTTCGTTTCTAACAAAAGCATACCTGCTCATTGGCTGTAAGGATTTGTAACAGTCACGAAATGAAGCATCTGGCTCTTGCTATCTTACTGATAAATAACGGGGTGCAATGGGCGGTTTTTTCAAAAGTCAGATTCAGTAATGTTAATTTAGTAACACTGTTATGTTATTCACAAAAAAATGTTTTTTCAATGCTGTTTCATCATAATTTTGCACCGTAAAAATGGTTTTGATTAAATGTAAATAACTGTAAAGAAACGATATAGTAATTTTTCGAGATAAATAAACTGAACAAAACAAGTAAAACAAGAGATGGCAAAAATCAAAAATTTAGCCGAGTTGCGTAAGATGAGGGAAGATCAGCAGAAGCAGCTCAACCTGCGCGAAAAAAGCAATGATCCTGAAAAGTATGTTCAGATCAAAGTGGGCATGGCTACCAGCGGCATTGCTT
>JAAYIU010000165.1 GCA_012523265.1 Bacteroidales bacterium
AACCCTGCAGCGGGTGCGGCGCATCAGGCCGGGGCGTTTGCTTCAGGACAAGCTTCACGGATTCTGGATGCGGCTTACTTTGGCGCTGGTGATGCTGTTGCCGGTGTTGCTTTTTGCCGGCATGTACTACAAATCGTCGCTGCTGCTGCAGGCGAACTCTCTTTTGGAGCTGCTTTTTTCGGGCGTATGGAAGCCGATGTCGGGCAAGTTTGGATTTTATCCGTTTATCATCAGTTCGCTGTGGGTTACGGTGGTGGCGCTGCTGCTGGCGGCGCCGGTATGTTTGCTCACCACCATTCATCTTACTCAATACGCCCGCCGCTGGGTGCTTCGCGTGATGCATCCGGTGATAGACATCCTTGCGGGAATTCCATCGGTGATTTATGGCGTTTTTGGCATTTTGGTGGTGGTGCCTGCCATTGCAAATTATATCGGCCCTGCTTTCGGGAAAGATATTTCCGGCTACTCCATTCTGGCTGGCGCCATGGTGCTGGCGATTATGATCATTCCTTTTATTTTAAATATTTTAATAGAGATTTTTAAAAATATTCCTGATGAGCTTGCCGAAGCCTCTTTGGCACTGGGCGCCACAAAGTGGCAAACCATCAAGCTGGTGCTGATGAAAAAAGCGTTGCCCGGCATAATAGCAGCTTTTGGTCTGGGGATGTCGCGCGCTTTTGGCGAAACCATCGCTGTACTCATGGTGGTAGGAAACGTTACGCGGGTTCCCACGGGCATCTTTCAGCCGGGCTATCCGTTGCCGGCGCTTATCGCAAATAACTATGGAGAGATGCTTTCCATCCCGCTTTACGATTCGGCACTGATGCTGGCGGCGCTCATCTTGTTTGTAGTGGTGTTGCTTTTTAATTTTGCCTCACGGCTTATCATCATTCAAAGCGAAAAACGTGTAGCATGAAATTGAAATTAAAAAACGGAGAAGAAGGCTTTTTCAGGGTGCTGATGTTTTTTTCCACCACCATCATTGTGGTGGCGTTGCTGATGATTATCATTAGTATATTATACAAAGGCTTGCCGGTGCTAAGTTGGGCGATGATAAGCCAGGTGCCTGCGGGCGGATTTTATTTTGGTCGCGAAGGAGGCATCCTCAACGCCATTGTGGGGTCGTTGTATCTGGCTGGTGGCGCTACTTTGCTGGCCACCATCATCGGCCTTCCGCTTGCTTTGTATATCAATGTGCATCTGGTTTGTCACAGGCGGCTGGTCAACGGTATCCGCTTCGTGCTGGATTTGTTGTGGGGCATCCCGTCGATTGTTTATGGCGCCTTTGGCTTTGCCCTCATGAGCTATTTCGGTATCCGGGTTTCGTTGCTGGCGGGGATTATCACTGTTACCCTTTTCATCGTTCCCATCATGGTGCGTGCGATGGATGAGGCGCTTAAAGTTGTGCCACGCGGCCTGCTCGAAACCAGTCTTTCGTTGGGTTCTACGCGTGCCGAAACCGCCTACCGTGTATTTTTCAGGCAATGTTTGCCGGGGCTTTCCACCGCAGTGCTGCTGTCGTTTGGGCGCGCCATTGGCGATGCCGCCTCGATACTTTTTACAGCCGGCTTTACCGACTATATCCCAACCTCCCTTAGCCAGCCCACCGCTACATTGCCATTGGCAATATTTTTTCAGCTTAGTTCGCCGATTCCCCAGGTGCAGCAACGGGCGTATGCCTCGGCGGTGGTGCTGGTTTTTATCATCCTCGTGGTTAGCATCCTGGCGCGCATCATGAGCAACCGTTATCAAAAACACAAAATCAATTTTTAAAAAATATGGATGGGATAAAAATTTCGATAGAGAATCTGAATCTTTATTTTGGAAAACAGCATGTACTTAAAAATATCGACGCCCAGATTCCGACCAATAAAATTACAGTGATCATGGGGCCTTCGGGATGTGGCAAAACCACTCTGATGAAAAGCCTGAACCGCCTCACCGATCTCAACCCGGAGGCGCACGTCAGCGGAACGATAAGAATCGACAACGAGGATATTTTACAAACCAAAGACGACATCACGCTCATCCGCAAAAAAATGGGATTGCTGGCGCAGCGGCCTTACCCGCTGCCGATGAGCATTTACAACAACATTGCTTATGGCTTGCGCATCAGCGGGCGGCGCAAAAAGAAAATCCTGGACCGGCGCGTAGAGCATTATCTGCGGCAGGTGAGTTTGTGGGATGAGGTAAAAGACCGCCTGAAAGAACCGGCAGGTCGCTTGTCGATCGGGCAGCAACAGCGCCTTTGCCTGGCGCGCGGGCTGGCGGTAGGCCCTGAGATTATTCTCGCCGACGAGCCTACCTCCGCACTCGATCCTATCTCCAGCCAAGCCATTGAGGCACAATTCAACATCCTCAAAAAAAACTACACCATCGTATTGGTAACGCACATCCTGCGGCAAGCCAGGCGCCTGGCCGACCATTTGATATTTATGTACCTCGGGGAGGTTATCGAACAGGGGCCTGCTACACAGGTGTTCGAGAACCCGCAACAGGAAATGACCAAATCCTATCTGAAGGGGATGTTTTATTAAGTCCCAAATCCCAAAACCTGCCACTCGTTGGGATGCAAGCCCCGACCAAAGGGAGCGGATGGCAACCCTGAAAAGATGAGAAATTTGATGTCGCCCCGTTAGGTTGAAATTCGAGAATTATTTTGAAATATTAATTTCGACAGGCTGGTTTCGACAAGGTGGTTGAGCTTGTCGAAACCACCTCAACCACCGTCCACCAGAAATTCAAAATTCGTAATTCGTCAATCGAAAATCGTAATTCGTCAATCGTAATCCGCAACTCAAAAATCGTCAATCACATTTCTACCTTCTCATCATATTTTCGATCACCACCGAGGAGGATCCGCCGCCGCCATTGCAGAGGCCAGCCACGCCGTAGCGGGCGTTGTGATGTTGCAGCACGTTTACGAGCGTCACCAGGATGCGTGCTCCGGTAGCGCCCAGCGGATGCCCCAGCGAGACGCCGCTGCCCCATACGTTTACCTTGCTGCTGTCTAATTTCAAATCGGCCATCACCGCCAGCGATACCACGGCAAAGGCTTCGTTGATCTCAAAAAAATCGATATCCGACAGTTGCAGCCCTGCTTTTTTGATGGCTTTGGGGATGGCTATGGAAGGAGCTGTGGTGAACCATTCGGGTGCCTGGGCGGCGTCGGCGTAGCCAATGATGCGTGCCAGGGGTTTTAGCCCCAGCGCATCGGCTTTTTCTTTGCTCATCAGCACCAGCGCCGCGGCTCCATCGTTGATGGTGGAAGCGTTGGCGGCAGTTACGGTTCCGTCTTTGGTGAAGACAGGCCGCAGCTCCGGGATTTTATCAAAATTCACATTTTTAAACTCTTCGTCTTCTTCCACCCGTTGCGTGCCTTTACGGGTTTTCACTTCCACCGGGACAATCTCATCAGCAAAATATCCTGCCTCATTAGCTTTGGCTGACCGTCGGTACGATTCTGCCGCCAGTTCGTCCTGCTGCTGTCGGGTGATGTTGCGTTCTTTGGCAGTATTTTCGGCGGCATTGCCCATGTGGTAATCGTTGTACACATCCCACAGGCCGTCTTTTATCAGTCCGTCGGTGAGTTTGCCATGTCCCAGCTTCATGCCTTTGCGCACGGCGTCGATGTAATGCGGCACGTTGGTCATGCTCTCCATGCCGCCGGCCACCACCACCTCGTTGTCGCCGAGCAGAATAGATTGCGTTGCCAGCATCACCGCCTTGAGGCCGGAGGAGCAAACTTTATTGACGGTGGTGCACGGAACCGTGTTGGGCAGGTCTGCAAAAAGGGCTGCCTGACGTGCGGGGGCTTGCCCCAGGTTGGCCGAGAGTACATTGCCCATAAAAACCTCATCCACCTGGCCGGCCTCGATGCCCGCTTTGGCCACCGCGCCTTGTATGGCTGTGGTGCCCAGCTGCGTGGCGGTGACGGTTGATAATGATCCTGCAAAACTCCCTATTGGCGTTCTTACTGCCGAAATAATGTAAACTTCTTTCATCGTGGTTCGTCTTTTTAAATTTATGAGTCCGGTCTAATAACTCCCAAAATTCAATCTTGTTGAGAGTCGTGTATTTAAAAATATTTTTAGGCTGGCCCGTTTAAATGCCAAATTTCGAGTTGATGAAAACAAACCGGCCAGATTTGTC
>JAAYIU010000320.1 GCA_012523265.1 Bacteroidales bacterium
CTCCGGTATCTTGGGCAGGACATGCGGCAGGTTTTCCGCTTCATGTAAAGTGCAGATGATTACCGATACCGGCGGGCAGTTGGCAGGTCTTTCCAAATTCATCTAATCTCTATCGCCCTTCGTCCAGCATATCCATCGCTTTTTTAGCGTCTGTTACAAACTGTTTTACAGTTTCACGGGTGTATTGATGGTCTGCCATTTTGGCAAGCATTGCAGGGGGAGTCGTTACGATATGTGCTCCCGCTAAGGCGGCGGAAATGACATCTCCTACCGAGCGGATACTGCCGACAATGATTTTACTCTTGTAATCCCAGCGCTCCAGCCAATCAGCCGAATTGGCGATGACAGCAGCGGAATCACCGCCTTCATCGGAAATCCTGCCGGCAAAGATACTGATATAGGTTGCTCCCGCTTTGGCTGACAGCATTACCTGTCCGATGGAAAGCGCGACTGTGGCATTAACCATAATCCCGGCTTCCTCAAGCTGCTTGATAACGCCGTAGCAGGGCACCCCATCCTGATTGATTTGGGGAATTTTGATGGCGATGTTCTGTGCCCAGGAGTCGAATTTTTTTGCCTGAGAAACCATTTCGGCCAGGTCGTTAGTGGTTACCTCTACGGAAAGGGGGTTGGGAGATATCAATTTGGCAATTTCTTTGGCGCGTGTTTCGATATTGTATGCGCCGTCTTTTAACATAATGGAAGGATTGGTAGTTACCCCGTCTATTATCCCCATATCAGTCCATTTCTGGATTTCGCTCAAGTTTGCCGAGTCTAAAAAGATTTCCATAGTATGCCCTCCACAGAAGTTATTTTAAGGTATGTTATTATTTTTTATTACAGAAGCCGCCTGCAACAGGTTTTCGCAAATGAAATCCGGCCTTGCGTTTTCCTGCTCCATACGGCGGCATAATTCGCATTTTTCTTTTCCGATAAGTATGGTTTTACAGCCGGCGTTTTTTCCGGCTTGAATGTCTGTAAGCCCGTCACCGACCATCCAGCTAACTTTCAGTTCTATATCCAGTTCACCGGCAGCTTTTATTATAAGCCCCGGTTTTGGTTTGCGGCAGTCGCAGACTTCCTTAAGTTCGGGAACTTTGGCCTGCGGATGATGCAAGCAGTAATATTCGGCATCGATATTGGCACCCTTGCTGATAAGCTCATCGATGATATGCTGGCGAATAGCCTCGAATGTCTTCATCGACATATGCTTTTTGGCAATGCCTGGCTGATTGGATACAATGATTATTTTATATCCTATGTCGTGAAATATCCGTATAGCTTCGGGAACACCATCAATAATCTGCAATTGGGCAACAGTAAACGGAGAATCAATGATTCCCTGCTCCCGGTGATAGATGAGTTCATTTACAACGCCGTCGCGGTCGAGAAATACGGCCTTTTCCATAACTAATTTATCCTGTTTTTATTTTACGGACTCCCACTTCATTTCTGCTGCTTTCAGCTTCGGGTGTGAAACGATCAGATGCCAGACAACAGCCTGAAATGCTTCGGTATGCGGAGTAATCGAAGTTGTGTTCACAGTGGGAATAATCACACAGCCATCGGCAACTTGGGCAGTGTAACCGCCGTCACGTCCAACTATACCCAGTATTTTTGCACCTGCTTCTTTAGCATATTGCAGAGCACGTACA
>JAAYIU010000212.1 GCA_012523265.1 Bacteroidales bacterium
AATATCGACATATACATGTAAGATGCATATGTTTTAAAAATTTCAACCTGAAATCATACCAGCATGGCTATACAGACCAAGATAATGTCAAGTTTCCACCGACTTTATGGACAGACACTATTTAGAACTTGGCTCCTACACACACCATCCCTTTTACGAAAAGTTTATTCTTGAAATCCCCGACAACTGGATGCTGCATGCCATGTACAATGTGCCGCTTGACGAGATGATGGAAATCATCGATCGTTCGCTGGCGCAGGGACACACCGTTGCCTGGGGCGCCGACATTAGCGAAAAAGGTTTCTCATGGAGCAACGGCCTGGCAGTAGTGCCCGACGAAGACAAAACCGACCTCTCGGGCACCGAAAAAGAAAAATGGGAAAAACTTACCCCCACCGAGAGAAAGAAAATGCTCTACAGCTTCGACGAACCGGTAAAAGAAAAAACCATCACTCAGCAGATGCGCCAAAAAGCATTCGACAACTATTCCACCACCGACGACCATGCGATGGAAATAGTGGGCAACGCTACCGACCAAAACGGCAACAAATATTACATCGTGAAAAACTCCTGGGGTGCCGACGGCCACATCTACAACGGTTACCTCTATGCCTCCGAATCTTTTGTACGCTACAAAACCGTCGACGTGATGGTGCACAAAAACGTGATACCACAGCCCATTCGCCAAAAAATGGGAATTTAAAAATTGATAACATTTACAGATGAAATAATAAGGTGCAGCCCCCGTTAATACGGGCATCTGTACTGCTACGCTATGCCCGTGCCTTAACAAACAAAAAGCATTGTCAGAAAGGCGTCATCAGTTTCTTTTATTTGAAGTCATTTTTTTAAAATCTAAAACAAAAAACCGGATTACTATGAAAAGGATTATCGGAACAACTATTACCTCGCGGCTGCTAATGCTGCTGCTGGCAGTTGCCGTTGCCGGCGGTTTTTCGAGCTGCAAAAGCCAGAAGAAAATTGCCGCTCAGAAAGCTGCCGCCGAGCGCGCCGCCCAAATTGAACAAGCCAAGCAAGACCTGCTGTTGATCATCAACGACCAGGGAAATATGACCGTTGGCGAAAAAGAAGATAAAGTAGCCGAAATAGTGGCTATGGATTTGCACGACGCCGAAGTGGATGCTTTGATAGAACGTGCACAGCAAGCCATCGAGCGGCAAAAAGCTGAACTGAAGCGTCAGGAGGAGGAACGTCTGAGAAAAGAACGCGAGGCGCAACAGCAGGAAGAGCTGAAATTTGATAAACTCGAAGACATCTTCGACCGCGTGGCCGGCAACAAATCGTTGGAGATGAGCAGCCGAAGCATCGAAGAGGCGCTTCGTTATTTCTCCTCGCCCGACGTGCCCGTGCTCATCATTGTGTACATCGACAACGAAATCACCGACTACGACAAGCCCACCACCATCCGCAAATATCTGGAATACCTGAAGGATCAGGGCAAAAACCCCAACGACATCCACAATGTGAAGTTTGATGCCAATGGTAAAATAAATGAGTTGGAACTTATTAAAAAGTAATAGATCATGAAAACATTCAAAAATATTATTCTCGTAGCGATGATGGTGGCGTTGAGCATCAACACCTTCGCGCAGGACAATGTAAGCCCCGAACGCAAGCACGCCATCGACAGCCTGGCACTCGAAAAAGTACGCGACCTTAGCAAATACATCAGCATTATTGGCGACAAGCAGACACCCTGGTCGGAAGCCAACCGTGTGATCGACCGCACCCTGGAGCTTTTCATAGAAGGAGCGCAAATGGGCGTTTCGTCTTTGGCTTCCAAGGAAGTGGAATATTACGGCATCCGCACCTATCTGGAGCGACTGATGGCTTTGAATTATGACAAAGTAAAAATCGAGTGGTTCAACATCGAATACATCAGCGACCTGGAGCGCCAGCCCGACGGCCGCTACGTGGGCGTCATCACCATCTACCAGCGCTTCGAAGGCAGCGCCGGCGACAAGATGAAATATGTGGACACCACCAAAAAAGACATCACTGTGTACGTAGAACGCAAGCAGACCCAAATCGGTGGCCGCCTCATAGGCTTCTGGGACGTGCTGCTCGGCGATGTGCGTGTGGCCGAAACAATGCCTTAGTTTTTTGTTAATGATAAAACCATCCGCCGCAACGGGAGGCCTTCCTTCCGGCGGCGGATTTTTTTAAAAGGGCAGGTTGTGCAGCCACTATTCTCTGTTCTTAGCTTTTAATAAAAAATATTCCATCCGCCACCGACATTCTCTACTTTGTTTTGTTTTAAATATCAAAAATTAAAACCTGATGATGCAACAAAAAATCATTGTTTTTGTGTGGCTGATGATGGCAGCAACAGAAATATTTGCTCAAAGCGACGAGCTTACCCCATACAATCGCGGGCGTTTTCAATACGACGAAACTTCGTTTTATGCCGAAACCAAACAGGTAAATCAATTTTTCAGGCGCTTCAACGGTGAAGAAAATTTACGCGGCGCCCGCACAGCCACCGACGATCCGCAATACCGCGATGCCGATCTGCGCCGGCGCTATATCAATGGCCTGTTCGACGAACAAAGCGACAACCTGCCACCGATGCTCAAACG
>JAAYIU010000372.1 GCA_012523265.1 Bacteroidales bacterium
ATCATATCCCGCATTGCCCATGTTGAGTTTTCCGGCATTGACCGTCAGATTGCCATTAATAAATATATCAGAATTCAACGTAACTTGATTGGCTCTGGAAAGCACTATTGTTTTCCCGTTGCGATCCCGGGTAACGGCCGGTTCGGAGCCTTCATCCGAGCCTCCCGACTTATTGATGGTAAGATTATGGAGATAAGTTCCGGCATTATTTGTAATTCCTACGTCGGTACTACCATACAATTCTACGGTTCCTCCTGATGGAGTGAAAACAGGATTTTCATTATAAAAATTCCCTGACGTTTTAATGGCACCGTCGGTGATGTTTTCGGTGAGTGTATAGGAGGAGATGGAATTTACATAAATCCCCACATCTTTAAAATCGAGTACCCCGGCACTCATGGTGATCGAAGCATTTGAAGACCAGGGCCAGTAACTGTCGGTGGTACCACCATACACATTAAAGTTACCGCCATAGATGTTTACATTTCCGGCTAAGTCGACATAGCCATCGCTGTTGGTCAGGTTGATGGTTCCTCCGGGATTGAGCCAGAAGCCACCAAAAATTCCGTTGTCGTAAAGATCCAAAGCTGTAAATGTACCGGCCATCACATCAATTCCACCGCTTGTCCAGTCGTATTGGTTGCAGGTAACGACGCTGGAAGCGTTGTCCACGCGCAAGGCCGCGCCCATGTTGGCTTCGAGAATATTAAATGTTTCGCTGGTTTTTACATAATTATGTCCTGTTCCATTGAAAATTACACGACTGGTACTTTCCGTAAATGCTGATGAACCGGCTGTATTTGTCCAGTTGCCCTTCACGGTGAGCGTGGTTGAACCGGGGTTAAAAGAACCACTTTCGATCAGCACATCACCGCGTATTTCGATATTGTCGTCGAAGGTGGTGGTTCCGGTAGCGCTAAAGGTAATGTTATTAAAATAATCGCCTGGCATAAAATGGGAAGTGCCACTACCTCCGTCAAATACAAAGGTGCCGCTATCTAAATGGATGCTGCCACTCATATTGTTTACAAAGCTGCCAATAATAAAACTTTGTGAAGTATAGCTTGTAAACGAGCAGTTGCTGTAGATGTAAAGATTTCCATGTAATCTGCATGGCTGTAATGATTGGGCACTGTGGCCAAGCTCCGTTCCGGTTTTATTGTTGCGAACATGGTTAAAATAGCTGTCGGCATCCCGACTTCTGATATAACCTGGTTCTGTTCCAAAGAAATCAACGTAACCTGCGTTAAGGTAAACATTGCATCCTTCCAAAAAATCCCAGGTTCGTTGCACAAAGATGGTAGCGCTGCCCACTGCACTGGCTGTAGCACCCGAGTGCCAAAAAATATCCTGATAGACATAGAGCTTCGAGGCTGTATTATTTAAAACCAACTGACCGAAGACATTCACATCTGTTGTTACAATAAGGCTATAAGCCCCAATTGTAAAAACAACGCCTGATTCGATTGTCAGACTTTTACAGGCGGCTCCTGTATTTTGGATGATGGGGTCATGTGGTGTCCCATTGGGAATAATAACGTCAATAGTATTGCCGGGTATAATATTGAAACTCCAGTTTCCGGTATGATGCCAGTCGCTGTTCACCAGGCCTGTCCAGGTTCCGACGGCTTCTGTTAGTTGGATGTAAAAGGTGTGATTGCTGAGGGTATTGTCTTCGTCGTCAAGCAAGAGATAATAAGTTTCGCCGGCATTCCAATACATTTCACCATAAAGTCCGGGACTATAAATGTCGTCGATACATTGCCAGCCAGATGAGGCACAAGAGCCACTTTTCCACATATAATCCACCCAACTGCCGCCAGAAGTAACCTGTACGGCGTAATTTCCGGTTCGGGGAGCCACAAAGCTATATACTTGTTCCTGGCCTTCGCAATAGTAGCCACAGGCCGAAACTGTGGACGTGTACCAACTTCCATAGCCACCTCCTGTGTAAGTTTTTGAATTTGCAGAACCTGTGCCGCTGATGGAAATAATGTTGGAACAGGGATTGAGGGCTACATAAAATGAGTGTGTGGCCAATGCAGTTTGCTCTGCATCCAAAAGTATATAATAGGTTGTTCCGGCTGTCCAGTTCATCAGCCCTTGTGTTGATGGCGAATAAAAATAACTGATGCAATTCCAACCACCGGATGAACATGCTGTCGGCTTCCAGAAATAATCTACCCATGTGTTGTTGGTGCTGGTAACCGTGATACTGTAGGTACCTGTTACCGGTGCTGTAAAACTATATATCTGTTCGTTGCCATTACAAACATATCCGCAAAAATTGGAGGTCCAGGCTCCTTCCCCACTTTTAGAGAAGGTCTTGGTGTTCTGGCTGCCACCACCGCCCAGTGAAATGATGTCGGAACATGGATTTCCGTAACCTGTAAGCGTTATCACTTTTGGACTGCTATAATTATCGGCGTTGTGCGGAATATTTAGCGAGGTGGTTTTTTTGCCTGAAGAAGTTGGGGTAAACCTTACGGTAAAAGTCCCTGATTCGCCTGGTGCCAAATACAAAAAGGTGCTACCAATAATGGAGAACTGACTTGCATCTCCTCCACTGATGTAGGCATTGCCGGCTTCAAGGTTCAGATAGTTGGGTCGTGTTCCCGTATTGTAAACCGTAAAGGAATAATTTTGATACGACCCGACGTTCACCGTACCAAAGCTGTAGGATGATGCCGGCGAAGTTGACATTGCCACGCTGGAGCCGCCATTCGAGAGCCAGTATTGTAGGTTATTGTTAGCGTACGAAACGCCAAATTTCCCCCACATGTTATAGTAAGTATCGTAGTTACAATTATCCCATTCATCGAGGTGACATGTTCCATAAAGCTGTCCCCGGATTCTTCCAGCGGGATCAACTACTCCTCCGCCTGAGCTGCCTGGTGCTTCCTGACCAAGGGTAACTTTTGTATAGAGGAAATTGGAAGTGCTAAAACCGCTGCATGTAAAGTCTGGTGAGGTTTTGTTCTGCATGCGGTGGTATTTCATTAAAGTTCCTCCGGGATGGTGCACCGAATGCATCACCGTGTTATTCGATACACCTCCGGCATCCCACCCCATGTAATAATTTCCTCCCTGCTCTTTCAGCAGAATCAGCGTGAAATCAGTCTGGCTGTTGGTAGCTATCAGGTTGGAGCCATTAACGATTATATGACTGGGATTTACCACTCCACTGTTGCAGGAGGTCGACCAGTAATAAAACCTGGCTTCGAGGCCTGCCGCTGATGATTGCGTATCAAAGCAGTGGTTAGCTGTAAGTAAGAATGGTTGCCAGTCAGCGGCGCGCAGGTCATTAAGCTGGGTGCCCGTGCACAAACCGTATCTTAATCCGGAAGGAAAACTCAGCCTGGCAGTGGCTCTGCGAAAACCATCAATATGTGCAAAACTATTGGCATCCGCGCAGTTTGCGTCCAGAAAACAAGACCTGACTAATTCTTCGGGAATGTACCTGTCGTCGGCATGAATTACTTTGGTAATGGTAAAATAAACATTCTCTTCGATTTGCGTAATGGGCATTACCACCTGCAAAGTAATATAATCAGCAAAAGTAGTAGTGGTATAAAAGCCATATTCATCCAGCGTTCCACGAAGCTCGGGCTGCGTAAAAGCATAATCGTCGCGGCTGAACAGGTTTACCTTAACACCCGGCGGAAAATTTCCTTCAGAGAAAAACAGCCTGATTTCGTCGGCTTTCTTTGATTGGAAATAAGTTGTGTAAACCAACAGGCCCTCATCCACACGCGTGATTCGTCCACCGAACTGGCTGATTTCACCACTTTCAGGGATGACGATTTCGTTTAGATTGAAATAAACAGGTTCGCTTAAATCACGAATTACACCTATGGCCGGAGGGTCGAAAGATTCTTCGATGATTTGGCGTTCTGCCCGGGTGAGCGTATCGAGGATGTGCATTTCGTTTGGCGCCAGGCCTGACCGGGTGGCATAAAATACAGGAGATTCAGAAGTAATATAGCCATACCTGGCAAAGTACTCCTCAGGATCAACTCTTCTGAGTTCGCAGTCTGTGCAACAATCGCAGCGGGAAAAATCAAGAAAAGGATCATCGCAATTGATAAAATAAGTACAAGTTTTCTCATGACGTTAAGTATTAGGTTTATAAATAAAAAATGAAGTAACGCTTTAAAATCCGCCTTAGGAAAAGGGCATAAACGTCCGACTGATACAACAAATAGCCAGTGAGGCGAAAACATCAAGGACTTGTAGTTTTCAAGTTAGCTTGATAAAGCAAATACAAATGTAAAATAACATCAAACATCAAAGTCGATTTCTACAGAAACCAATCTTCGTCAAATTCAAAAATCAGGTTTTTTTCTAAAGAAAAACCTTTTGCAGGAGCGTGCTGTCAATACGTTCAGACGTTTTTATAAAAAAACATAAAAAAATTCTGTATGTTTATCTTTGCAAATAACAACACATCAAAAAAATGGAAAACGATAGCGTAAACGAACTTTTGGCGGCTTACAGCCAGCCACTCAATTTTGATCAGGTTTGGCTGATGTTTCAGGAAACCGATAAAAAGTTTAAGGAGACTAACAAGAAGTTCAAAGAAACCGATAAAAAATTCAAAGAGTTGTCAGCTCTGTTCACTTCTCAATGGGGCAAGCTTGTCGA
>JAAYIU010000190.1 GCA_012523265.1 Bacteroidales bacterium
TGATGATGTACAGGGTTTTGAGCAACTCAAAGCGAAAATGTATCTAAAAAACTGGGTAGTGTTTGCCGAAAAGCCACTTGCAGGCCCCCAAAGGGTCATCAAGTACCTGGGCAGATATACCAACAGGGTTGCCTTTACCAACAGTCGCCTGGTGGCCGATGAAGGCGGCAAAGTTTCTTTCAGTTACAAAGATTACAGCATGGGCGGGTTAAAAAGACAGATGTCGCTGGATGCCGGTGAGTTCATCAAACGGTTTTTCCGCCATGTGCTGCCATGCGGATTTTACAAAATCAGATACTTCGGCATTATGGCTCAGTGCAATATGCCCACCAAGCTGGCACTGTGCTTCGAGCTGCTGGAAAAGGTGGCATACTATCCACAATTGCAGGGATTGCCCGCCATCGAGGTTTTGCAGATGGTAACGGGAACAGATCCCTTTGTTTGCCCGCATTGCAAAAAAGGAAGGATGCAAGCTCTTGGTTTATGGATGAATAAACATGTTGAACCCGGATAAGGCAGAAATGCTTTGCCCCAGATCTTTGAAATACTCTAATCATCAAATGAGGTAAAAAATCATCATGCAAAAAGTACGTCTGAATGTTAGTGATTTTCATTCCAAATCTGTGGCCACAAGGATAAATGCAATTCACTTTGCCAAAATCCTTAACGGCTTCACCACTCTTCAAACAAAAGAAGCAGCAAGAATGCCCATAGCAGATCGGCATAGTTCAACTTTATTTTATCAATCATTCCCCCGCAGGAGCTTCTGCTAAAAATTTCCACTTTTTTCTTCCCCGTTTCAGTTTTTAAAATACTTTTGGGGAACGATTGATAAAATACTTAACGTTAGCAACAAGGCGAAGGCCGACACACATTTAAGCACTTTCGGTTTTTGCCGCAACACAAGCCGACATGAAAAACCAAAAGAGCTTAAATTTGAGCCAAACGCACAAAAACATGAAACAGAAAGCATGAAAAAAAATAAAATATAAAAAACATGAAAACAAGACTTTTTTATTTTTCATTTTTGTTGACTCTATTGACTTTAATGGAGTGTAATTTACAGGCACAGATCACCCGAGGCGCCCAACCCGGCGAAATCTACATTTCTACCAACTGGTACATGGATGAGTACGGACAGGTACATTACGCCATTTTGCATAGCACCGACAATGGCGAAACCGTATCGCTAAAATACGAAAACATCGAAAACACGCCACCCGGCGAAATGCGTGTAGGCAATGTGCTGGGCGATGCTACACCCGGGGCACTTTACAATAAAGGTAATCACAAACTTTGGGTGAGTTTTGATTATGGGAGTAGCTGGGAGTACAGAGAATATTTAGGTAATACAAACTACATGAGTGGGCAAAATAGTGGAACAATTTTTAGAAGAATTGGGGCAGAACTTTCAATAAGCAATAATTATGGTAGTAGTTTTGCAATAATTACTAATCCTATAAATTGCCCAATACGTGAACCTGGGCATAGTTTAGGAGAATTTTATGGTATTAATGGAGATATTGGAATAGGTTTGTTTTTAGATCATACGTTAGATTATGCTAATACTTTTACAGAAATCCCAATTGATAGCGCAGTAGCATTTTGGCAGATAGGCGGTTATTTTCCTCAAATCAGTAGAGGAAAAGAACCTGGCGAGCTTTATCTTGTTTCGTGGTGGCCTGGTGATATGTATAAAATATTTCATAGTATTGATACAGGCTATACCTGGATCGAACGGTTTGAATCGGAGTACATTAATATTTATTTCTGGCGAGTAAAATATACTGCCGGCAGAGAACCGGGGTCTTTTTATGTGTTGCGTAGCAGGATTAATCCTGCCGGTGATCATACCTGGCTTTATATTGATTACAGCAGCGATTACGGGGAAACCTTTACGACTTACTTTCACGACTTGGATTCAACAATAACTTCAGTTAATCCAATCAAAAAACCTATGCTTAATGTAAGCGCATGTCCCAATCCATTCAAAGATAAAACTTCCATCAGTTTTCAGTTACCAAACAATTCTTCGGAGGCCATATTAAATATTTACAATATTAATGGAATATTGATCAAGAAATATGATGTGAGTGGAAAAGAGGAGCAACAATGGGATGGTTGCAATTCATCAGGAATCGCAGTTAAAAACGGACTCTATTTTTACCAAATATTAAACAACGAATTTTCTTCATCGCTAAATAAATTATTAATCGTTAATTAAATCCAAGTATTATGAAAAAGTTATTTTTAAGTATCGTAGCCTGCTTTCTTGTAGGGAACATGGCAATGGCACAAAGCTGGGTAAGTTTTACCAACGCCACGCCCGAAGCTCCCATTGTTAACCTGACCGGTTCTGATAATCAATCGGTTTCTTTTACGGTCGAGGTTTGTGGTATGTACAAACAGGATATTACAGAAGGGAGCGAAACTTTCCAGCGGGTTTCAATTCCTTCGCATGGTTCGCTTAAAATACAAGGTGAACCTGAACTGCCTGTAATCCGGCAACTTATTGCCATTCCCGAATGTACCAATGTAACACTGAGCGTTAACATTAGCGGGCAAACCACCTTTAGCAATTACAACATTTATCCTGTTCCGGCTTTGCAGGAAGTGCAGAATGCCGACGGAACAGTGTATATGGAGGAAGTGTTTACAAA
>JAAYIU010000306.1 GCA_012523265.1 Bacteroidales bacterium
ACAATATGGTAGAACGAAACATCAACCACAAACAAAAGCGCCGTAGGCGCGGCATCTCTATTGATTTGTTGATGTGAGGATGTGGTGACTTGTTGTTTGTTTTTCGCGATTTATTGCTCGTTGTACGCTCAACTTTTTCAGTGTGGACAGAAAAGTATATTTTTGGTTCAAATTGTTTCATTATTAACACCCAAAACAGCAACATCATGAAAATATCAACACGCAATGTATTAAAAGGTACCATCATACACATCGAGCATGGAGCGGTCAATTCGGAAGTAACCATTCAGTTGCCGGGCGGCCAGAAGATTGTTTCGATCATCACCAAAACATCAGCACAAAACCTGGAGCTGAAAAAAGGCATGGAGGTGTATGGCCTCATCAAAGCTTCCAATGTGATGATTGCCATCGACTAAATAAAAAACCACAAATCCTGAGCCTGGCTCTTGCGTCATGCGCCATGCGTTTTTCGTTTTGCGCCACGCGCCACGCGCCATGCCCTAAGCGTCATACGCCACGCGTCATACGCCACGCAATATTTAACAACTATTTTATGAAAAAGACCCTTTTGCTTGTCATGATTACATTTGTCGCAGCCATAGTTTCTGCCGCGGAGCTTACCATCATCGTAACCTCCCTGCCATCCAACACACCACCTGACGAAGGGGTTTTTGTTGCGGGCAATTTCAACGGATGGAACCCCGGTGATGCAAACTATCAACTCGCGACCAACAGCAACGGAGAGCCGCAAATCACGATTTCTGCTTCAGGGCAAATTGCTTTTAAGTTTACGCGCGGCTCGTGGGAAACCGTAGAAGGCAACGAGAATGGCGGTTTTCTGCCCGACCGTACCTTTGTGATGGGAAGCGCCGACACGCTGGAGGTTACAATATTGAGCTGGGAAGATCAGGGCGGTACCGTTCATACTGCTGCCGAAAATGTGGTTGTGATGGACGAGGAGTTTTATATGCCACAGCTCAGCCGCCACCGCCGCATCTGGTTGTATCTTCCGCCCGGCTACGACACCTCCGCCAAAAGCTATCCGGTGCTCTACATGCACGACGGCCAAAACCTCTTTGATGTGGCCACCGCTTTTGCCGGCGAATGGGAAGTGGACGAGGCGCTGAACCAGTTGGCAACCGAAGGTAAGCAAGTGCCAATTGTAGTTGGCATCGACAATGGCGGCAACTACCGGATTGGCGAATACACACCCTGGACAAACCCACAATATGGTGGTGGAGAGGGTGATTTGTATGCACGTTTTATCGTCGAAACGCTCAAGCCCTACATCGACCAGCATTACCGCACTCTGCCCGATCGTGACAATACCGGTGTGATGGGCAGCTCGCTGGGCGGGCTTATTTCCCATTACATCGGCCTGAAATACCAAAATATTTTTAGCAAGGCCGGGATTTTCTCACCCTCCTATTGGTTCAACGATTCGGTGTATGATTTCAGTTACCTCACAGGGGCGCAGCATCCCATGCGACTATATATCATGGGCGGTTCTGCCGAGAGCGGAAGCCTGGTGCAGCAGATGAATAAAATGAAAGATACGCTGGTGGCGGCAGGATTCCGTCCCGATCAGTTATTGCTGAAAGTGGTGGAAGGTGGCCAGCACAACGAGGCTTTGTGGCGCTCCCAGTTTTCGGCAGCTTATCAGTGGCTGTTTCCGGAATACTCCAGCGCCATTGGTGAGGGTATCCATCCAAACAAACCGACTCTGCACATAATGGGAAACAGCGTCATGTTTACCGATCCCACCGGAGCCACCGACACTTTCGATCTGATGGTTTACTCGCTCTCTGGCCAATTATTGCTCACGCAGCAAGTGGCCGAAGGAAAAACGTTTCAGCTTCCGCAAATTACTCCCGGCATCTATCTGGTGAGGGCAGTTTACAATGAGGGGATAATAATTCGGAAGGTGTTTTTGTATTAAAAAAAAGGTAACTATTTAGCTGGCTTCATTGAATTCCAAATCATCATGACTCCATCCCCTGCCCTTCTCCGCCGGTTGGCGGAAAGGGAGTCCAGCCGCACAAGCCACTGCTGCGGCCAGTGCGTTGGCATTCTCCCCCTTCAGGGGGAGTTAGAGGGGGTCTCAGAAAGTGGCCATTATAACCAAAGCGGATAAAATGCACCTAAATAGTTACAAAAAAAGAAATGATTTTGCCGAAAGGCAGAGCGTTAATATAAAGGTGAGAAAGGCAGATAGCTGTCTCAATACTTTAATCTATGTCTCTTTTTTAAGTCTTGCTCCGAATGATGAATTGTTAAAATGTCAATTTGATCAACGGACACTATTCGAACCACTCTTTAATCTCGTTTTCCAATCCTTTTTCTGAAATCACTTCGCCATTTTCCGATTGACTGTTTCCGGTTTCGATCTTATCTATTAAGATTAATCTTTCTATCAAATCATCAGTGGAGAACTCTTCAGGGAGTTTCTCAATTTGTTCTTTTAGGTTTGATTTTGACAGCATTTTATTTAGCTAAAAGTTAATGATGTTTTTCAATCTGATCATTCAAGCGTTCTGATTTATAATCA
>JAAYIU010000069.1 GCA_012523265.1 Bacteroidales bacterium
AAAAAAGCCATCCGGCTCTCCAATTCCGATAGTGCATTTATCTGCTATCTTTGCCCTTCTGCAACTGCAATAAAAACAAGCATTGGCAGTTATTAATTATTTAAAAAATAGTCTCTTTTATTTATAAAGAAAAGGATATGACGGCTCCGGGCCATCAGAAGAATGTATGCGGATAACAACGTTTTTGAAAAGTAAAATTTTTCTCAAAAATCTGGCGATAGCGATAGTGGCTCTTGCAGTGCTGCTTTGGGTTGTGATGATGAGCATTAATTTATACACGCGTCACGGTGAGAACGTTCGGGTACCGATGTTTGCCGGCTTACATGCCAGGCAGCTCGCGGAGCATGATCAGGCCGATGATTTCGATTTTATCATCATCGACTCCATCTACGACGACAAATATCACAAAGGAGAAGTGGTGTTGCAAAACCCCTATCCCGGTGCCACGGTAAAACGCGGACGCAAAATTTATGTCACCATCGTGGCTACCGCTCCCGAAATGGTGAAGATGCCAAACCTTAGGGATTTGTCGCTGCGTCAGGCGGTAAACCAACTCAAGATCGCCGGCTTGCAGGCAGGCACACTCACCTACGAAATAAACTTTGCGCGCAACGCCGTGCTGGACCAACAAATCAACGACACCACCATCGCCCCCGGCACCGAAGTGATGAAAGGCACACACATCGACCTTACCCTGGGCACCGGCCTGAACAATGAAAAAACCGTAGTGCCGTTTTTACTTGGCATGACTTTGCAGCAAGCCTCCGAAGCCATCCTTAACGCTTCGCTGAATATGGGCAGAATAAAATATTACGACGGCGGCAGCAGCAGCGAACGCATGCGCGTGTATGCACAACAACCCGACTGGCAGGAAACACAATGGGTGGATATGGGTACGCCGATGGAGCTGTGGCTGCGCTCAGAGGAGTTTTACGATTTCGATTCGCTCGTGCAGTCGGTAAATAATCCGCCGGAGGAAATCGACGAAATCATTAATCAGGAAGAAGAACCAACAGAATGAAGTATTTTTTTATTTCCATATTAATAGCTCTTTTAGCGGTCGATCTGCCGGGACAGGAAATTCTTACGGGATTGCCCGTAAATCCTGCCGTGAAACAAGTATCACCGCAGCAACAAAAGGCTTTTGAGCAAAACTTTTTGAAATCTTCGAAGCTGGAAATTCCACAACCGGTGAGGCTGCCATTTTTCGACGACTTCAAGCAGCCGGGCATTTTCCCTGACACCGCACGCTGGATGAATAATGACGTTTATATCAACAGCGACTTCCCGTTGTTTCCTCCATCGTGGGGTGCCGCCACCTTCGACGCCATCGACAGCAAAGGCAACATTTATGGCAATGCCAACCCGTTGCAATTCAAAGCTGACCAACTCATCTCCCGCCCCATCCGGCTCGACTCGATTTTTTCGCCCGCGGCAAAAGCGCTTTCGCCGGCCGATTCGATTTATCTGAGTTTTTATTACCAACCCCAGGGCATCGGTAACGACCCACAGCCTCAGGATTCGCTTGTGCTCCACTTTGGCTACTACACCGGCAACACCACCTACAGCCGTATCGATTCCATTACTGTTCCGGTAGATATTTACGATGTCGACACCATCTTTCCCGGCGACACTTTGTTTTCGCCATGCGACTTTAGCTGGGGAATGCGCATCCTCGACACACTCTATCGCGGCGACATGGTGACGCTGCCATGCGATTCGGTGTTTGTACCTGAAACTTACTGGCAGCCGGTTTGGGGTGTGCCGGGCAGTACGCTCGAGGAGTTCCGTGCCGCCAACGATTCGCAATATTTCAAACAGATTTTTATTCCGGTTATCGATTCGCTGTGGTTTAGAAACGACTTCCAGTTCAGGCTGATGAACTACGCCAGCATTGCCAGCGACAACCTGCAGAGCTGGCAGAGCAACTGCGATTACTGGAATGTGGACTATATCGTGCTGGATCGTAACCGCAGCCGCCTTGACAGCACGCACCGTGATGTTACTTTTTCGCAACGGGCACCTTCGTTTCTCAAAGAGTTTACCAGCATGCCTTTTTATCAATACAGCAATAATCCCGGAGAAGCCATGGGCACTGCCTTTGAAATGTTCATCAGCAACCTCGACAACGGCAACCAGACCGTGCAATACATGTATGAGGTTTATAATGATCTGGGGCAGCGCGAGTTTGATTACGACGGCGGTAGCGGCGACCTGCAGCCCTACAATGTAAGTGGCTTTTCTGACTACTCCAACTTCGCCAATCCATCGGTTAAGGGTGAATATGCGCCTTTCGGCAATCGCGACAGCATCTATTTCGACATCCGGCATTATCTGCAGGGCGACCCGGAACTGGGGCTTGGCGACACGATGACCTTTCGCCAGAAGCTTTACGACTACTACGCTTACGACGATGGCAGCGCCGAATTTGGCTACGGCCTCACCCCTGCCGGGGCACAGCTCGCCTACCAGTTTAAGCTTTACCAGCGCGACACGCTGCGTGCTGTCGATTTTTATTTTAATAAAACATTGAAAGGCACCAACCAACAGTTTTTTACTTTGGCGGTGTGGAACGACCTGAATGGCCAGCCCGGCAACCTCATCTACGCCAAAGAACGTCGTAAGCCGCAGTTTACCGACAGCCTCTACCAGTTTTACCGCGTTCCGCTTGATGAAGCGCTGCAGGTGCAGGGAACCATCTATGTGGGATGGATACAAAACACCTCGCACAATCTCAACGTAGGCTTTGATGCTACCAACGACGTGAGCCGGCACATTTTTTACAACACCACCGGAACCTGGGCGCGCTCCAGCTACAAGGGAGCGCTGATGATACGTCCGGTGCTTGGAAAACCGCCCGACACCCAAGCGAAAAACAAATCAACAAGCATCGAACTCTTTCGTCTGGCGCCCAACCCAAGCTACGACGGACAACTTACTTTAAAATTTCTCAACTACCCCGGCTACACCAACGAACCTGAATTTGTCTAACCGCCCGATGAAGAGCTTTCGCAGATAAAGGTGCTGGTATACAACCTGATGGGACAGCGTGTGTACGACGGGCAATACCAATCCACAATCAACCTCTCTCATTTGCACAACGGAATTTATATCGTGCGGATAATCGATCCTGCAAAAGGATACGACATGTCGGAAAAGTTGCAAATTTTTAAATAAAATAATGAACAACGAAGATCAGGTGAAAGAGGTGAAAAGAGTGGTGAATGTAAATCGATAGAATAATTCTAAAACAGAAATCACCTACTTATGCGCGAAACCACCCCCGCCTCCGCCAACGATCAGGAAGAACAGGAAGAGCTTTTTGAGCATTATCACATTGTCTCCGATCCGGGACAAGGCGCAATGCGGCTGGATAAGTTTCTGTTTAACCGTCTGGAAAATGTGTCGCGCAACAAGATTCAAAACGCAGCCAGAGCCGGCAATATCCTGGTAAACGACCTGCCACAAAAGCCCAATTATAAAATCCGCCCCAACGACATAGTCAGTATTGTGTTGCCACAGCCTGTTCAGGATTTTGAGCTTATCGCTGAAGATATTCCTATCGAAGTTGTATATGAAGACGTCGATGTGCTGGTGGTGAACAAAGCTGCCGGCATGGTGGTGCATCCCGGGCACGGCAATTACACCGGAACCCTGCTCAATGCGCTGGCGTATTATTACAAAGATCAGCCCGACATATTGCCGGCGCTGGTACATCGCATCGACAAAGATACCTCCGGTTTGCTGCTGGTAGGAAAAAATGAGCTGGCGCAAACGATCCTGGGCAAGCAATTTTTCGATCACGCTATCCACCGCGAATACACAGCGCTGGTGTGGGGTGATTTTGACGAGGAGCAAGGAACCATCACCGGCAACATCGGCCGAAACCCCGACAACCGTCTTCAGATGTTTGTATTTGAAGACGAAAGTCAGGGAAAGCCGGCCATCACGCATTATCAGGTGATAGAGCGCTTTGGCTACGTCACCTTGCTGAGCTGCCGGCTGGAGACAGGCCGCACCCACCAGATCAGGGCGCATATGAAATACATCGGCCATCCGCTCTTCAACGACGAACGCTATGGCGGCGACAAAATACTGAAAGGAACCACCTTTAGCAAATACAAACAGTTTGTCGAAAACTGCCGGCAACTGCTGCCACGCCAGGCACTGCACGCGCGTTCGCTGGGATTTGAACACCCCATCTCCCGGCGCACGATGCACTTCGAATCTGATCTGCCTGCCGATATGCAACAAACCATCGACAAATGGCGCCATTATGCGAAGCATGTTGGCGAGGGCAGAGACTGATGACAGCTTTTCAAATCAACTTCCCCGGCAAACAAAGTCCAACCGCCGGTAGCCAGTGTTAGCCAGGACGAATAAATTTCAATAAAATTCCCAATCACCGAAAAACAAAAAAAGCCCGCTCCAAATGAAGCAGGCTTTTTTTTACTTAAAGTATTAAGAAAGACGATTACGCAACTTTAACGTTGATTGCGTTCAATCCTTTTTTACCTTCTGTACCGTCAAACTCGACAGTGTCACCTTCCTGAATTTCGTCAACCAGGCCGGTAGCATGTACAAAGTATTCTTTTTTCGAGTCAT
>JAAYIU010000440.1 GCA_012523265.1 Bacteroidales bacterium
TTTGACGAAAAGTGTGTTTTCGTTTGTAACTGATTCAAAAATAACATTTTAAATCATTATACCACTACTTTTTTTATTTTTTATTTCATTGATTTTCAAGCGACTTTTAAGTGGGAAACTTTAATTATAAAACAAATACCATCATGATGAATCACATTACTTTGGATGATTTCAAGAAATTAGCTCAGAAGCACCAGCCTCATTGCGTAAGCATCTTTATCCCTACCCATCGGTCGGGGCAGGAGGTAAATCAGGGTCTCGACCAGCGGATGTTGAAAAATAAGCTCAAGGCAGTGCGCCTGGCGCTTGCCGAATATCAATTGAACGAGCGTGAGATTGATGAGCTGCTGCAGCCTGCCGATGCGCTGCTTGCCGGCACCAGCTTCTGGAAAAAACGCTCCGATGGGCTGGCCATATTTATCTCACCAGGCGAGTTTGTCTATTATTCGCTGCCGGTAAAATTTGATGCTTTTTCGTTTGTGGACACACATTATTATCTGTTGCCCCTTATCCCGTATCTCAACAACGAAGGCCATTTATATCTTTTATCGCTCAGCCTCAACGAGGTAAAGCTTTACGCAGGGACGCCGCACGATCTGGACGAAATTGAAGAAGCTGCGCAATATTTGCCTGCCGGCATGGAAGACGCCCTGGGCAGTGACACAAAAGAGCGCAACTTGCAGTTTCGTTCGCAGCAAACCGGTGGTGTGCATACCATGTACCACGGCCACGGCGCCGGGAAAGATGATGCAAAAGGAGAGATTTTGAAATATTTCAAAATCGTTAACGATGGCCTGATGAAGATTTTGCACAACGAAAAAGCGCCGTTGGTAATCGCCGCCGTGGATTATCTGGTACCCCTTTATGCCGAAGTCAACGATTATAAAAATCTGTGGCAAGAATCTATTGCTGGCAACCCCGAGCATGTAGACCATGCTACGCTGCATAAAAAAGCCTGGGAGCTGCTGGCCGATCATTTCGACAGTGTGCGCTCTGAGAAGTCCGGTTTGTTTGAGGAGGCGCTGGCCAACAAACGCGCCGCCTATAAAATGGAGGAGGTAATTCCTGCCGCCGTCAACCAACGTGTGGATACGCTTTTTGTAAGCAAAGGCGATGAGGTGTGGGGTACCTTCGACCGCGAGAAAAACGACATCAGGATAGAAAAAGAAAAAGCCGAAAACAACACAGGCCTGCTTAATCTGGCTGCCACGCACACACTGCTCAACGGCGGACGCGTCTTTGTGATGCCGCCCGAAAACATGCCCGAAACCACCTCGAAACTCAACGCGCTGCTTCGCTACTAAGCGAAGAGCCTGACAGAGAAAATTGTCAGGCTATCAGGTTGTGGGGTGGGACATTATTATTAAAAACCAAAAGCGCAACAGTATCCGCGGATGCTGTTGCGCTTCGTTTTTATCTGCCGCTGGCCCGGTTGTCGGTGAGCCAAAGGAAGGCTTGTTTTTTTGATGAAAATTGTTCCACGCGCGCTTCCACCAGATTTTCGTTGAAAAGCTCGCTAAGGCGGTAGCCAAAGTTGAGTTGCTCCATGGTTTTGGTGAGGATGGCCACCGATTTGTTTTCGATGATGGCTTTGTTGCGCAGCAGCCAGGCAAAAAACTGCTTCAGCTTTTCTTTAGAAAAATCGATCTTCATCTTGCGCAGATCCATCACGATGCCACGGATGCGCCCGTAGTCGGTGTCGTCGATCTGGTTTTGTTTCATGCGGATAAATTCGCCTGCGTTGAGGCTGCCCGAGAAATTCTCGATCAGATAGTTGTCTTCCAACAGATTGTATGTAATCATGCTCCTTAAAGTTTTAAAAGTTAAAGCGTAGATTATTTTATCATACAATTTATCGTTAGATTTTTAATTTGTTTTCAGCTAATACAACGGCGTATTATGGGTAATCATATCCATGAAAATACTGCCGGCAGCACCTTTTACCGCAATAGGTTTTGGGTGCTTTGCGCAATGTGTTGAAAATCCAAATGGTATCAACCCAAATCGCAGTTCCCGCACCAGGAAAGGAATAGGTTAAAAATTGTTATTATCGAAATAGGGGTGGGGTTGGCTGAAGAAAATCGAAAAAAAACGGCCTGTCAATCACTGATCGACAGGCCGTAAATGGTACCCGAGGCCGGAATCGAACCGGCACGAACAAAGTTCATTGGTTTTTGAGACCAACGCGTCTACCTATTCCGCCACTCGGGCTTGTATTTTTTAAGAACTTCGGGGCAAAAGCAGCCCGTTTTCAGGGTCGCAAAAATAGGTATTATTATTAATGTAAGATTAAATACCTAAAAAAATCTCACCTCCGGATAAAATGTGCTAATTTCGCAGCCTCATCGCAAGAGCATTTTTTGAGCGTAAAGAGGTCATTATCATGGCAGAAACAGTAAATATTTTTTCGGGTGACGGTTCCAGATACCTGGCAGAGCGCATTGCAAAGGCTTACGGTGCCGAACTGGGCAGGGTCACTATTTCACATTTCAAAGACGGCGAGTACCAGCCTTCGTTCGAGCAAACCATCCGCGGCAACGATGTGTTTCTGGTGCAATCCACCAACCCACCTGCCGACAACCTTTTCGAGCTGCTGCTGCTCATCGACGCTGCCAAGCGGGCTTCGGCACAAAGAGTGGTGGCGCTCATCCCGTATTTTGGCTTTGCCCGTCAGGATCGCAAAGATAAACCCCGCGTTTCTATTGGCGCCAAGCTCATCGCCAATCTGCTGGTAGCTGCCGGTGTGGACCGCATCATCACCATGGATCTGCACAGCGATCAGATTCAGGGCTTTGTGGATATTCCGGTAGATCACATGTACGCCTCTTCTATTTTTGTCCCTTATCTCAAAACCCTCAATCTGCCAAATATCACAATGGCCTCGCCCGATACCGGCGGAACAAAAAGAGCAGCGGCTTTCGCAAAATTCCTCGACACCGACCTGGTGATCTGCTTCAAGCAGCGCAAAAGAGCCAACGAGGTAGATACCATCCGCATCATCGGCGATGTAAAAGACAAAGACATTATTTTGGTCGACGACATCATCGACACGGCCAGCACCATTACCATAGCCGCCAACATGATGATGGATCAGGGTGCCAGCTCGGTGCGTGCCGTATGCACACACCCGGTGTTTTCCGACTCCGCCTTGCAGCGCATCGAAGAATCGGCGCTGTGCGAAGTGTTGGTGACGGATACCATCCGCCGCGAATCGTCGGGCAAGATTACCGTGCTCAGCACTGCCGAAATCTTCGCCGATGTGATTGATCGCGTTAACAGAAATAAATCGATAAGTACTCACTTCGAGTTTTTCACGATGTTATAGTTCATTATTTTATTTACAAATTAATTTTTTAAAACATGAAAGCATTAAAATTGAGCGGTTCTCTTCGCGAGAACGTAGGGAAAAAAGATGCTAAAATGCTGCGCAAAGAAGCCAAGGTGCCTTGTGTGCTGTATGGAGGCGAAAAACAGGTTCATTTTGTGGTTGTCGAGAAGGCTTTTAAAGAGCTGATCTTTACTCCCAACACTTATCTGGTGGAGCTTGAGCTTGAAGGGAAAATGTACAACGCTATCCTGCAGGACGTACAATATCATCCGGTGAGCGAAAGAATTCTCCACGTGGATTTTATCCAGATTTCCGATGACCGTGAGGTAGCTATCGCGGTGCCGGTGCGCAGCACAGGTACCTCTAAAGGTGTTCTCAAAGGCGGACGTTTGATTAAGAAGTACCGCAAACTGAGAATTAAAGCGCTGCCAGGCAACCTGCCCGACGAAATCTTAGTCGATATCACACAGCTCAACATCAACGATGGTATCAAGGTTTCGGACTTGTCACGCGAAAACGTTACCTTTCTTGACCCGCCCACATCGGTAGTGCTCCAGGTGAAATCGGCCCGCGTGATCGAGCCTGAAGAGGACGAAGAAGCCGAAGGTGCCGAAGAGGCTGAAGGCGCAGAAGGTGCAGAGACTGCAACCGAGGAAAAAGCTTAATAATTTCCTTTACGGAAAAATTATAAACAAAGGTACAGAGCACGCGCTTTGTACCTTTGTTTTTTTATTAATAAAAAAATTGCGATAAGCACCTGATGAAATACCTCATAGCCGGGCTGGGAAACATAGGCAGCGAATATGCCAACACACGCCACAACGCAGGCTTTCTGGTAGCCGATGCGCTGGCACAAACAACGAAAGCCTCTTTCGAGACACTGCGCCTGGCCCAGGTAACACAAACTCGTTTTAAAGGCAGGCAAATGGTGGTGATAAAACCTACCACATACATGAATCTGAGCGGAAAAGCTGTGAAATACTGGCTTGACAAAGAAAAAATTCCCATCGAAAATCTGCTGGTGATCTTTGATGACATCGACCTCGACACCGGTGTTTTGCGCATGCGTCCCAAAGGCAGCGGTGGCACCCACAATGGCATCAACGACATCATCGGTACGCTCGGCACCAACGCTTTCGCGCGCCTGCGCGTGGGGGTAGGCAGTGACTTTGCCTGTGGCTTTCAGGTCGATTATGTGCTGGGGCAATGGACAAAAAGCGAGAAGAAGATCATGCTCGAAAAAATACCCCTTGCCGTTGAGATGATTCATAGCTTTGTGTTCGCCGGAACGCAGCAAACCATGAATAGATATAATAATAAATAATCTGGTTGTAGCGATCACATTTTCTCCGGCGCATCTCCGGTTTCGTAGCCCAGCCATTCATGGCTGGGGTTCGTAGCGATTACGCCCCTTATTCCTCAAACAAATCAAACTTGATACCCTGCGCCAGCGGAAGTTCTTTGCTGTAGTTGATGGTGTTAGTCTGGCGACGCATGTAAGCTTTCCAGGCATCGGAGCCTGATTCGCGGCCGCCGCCGGTATCTTTTTCGCCACCAAAAGCACCACCGATCTCGGCACCATTGGTAGCGATGTTTACGTTGGCAATGCCACAGTCGGAACCGGCATGCGACAGGAACAGCTCCGTTTCGTGGATGTTCTTGCTGAAGATGGCCGACGAGAGTCCCTGTGGTACGCTGTTGTGCAGCTCTATGGCTTCCTCGATGGTTTTGTATTTGATAAGATAAAGCAGCGGTGCAAACGTCTCTTCCTGCACAATCTCCCAGTGGTTTTCTACTTCAGCGATGGCGGGTCGCACATAGCATCCTGACGGATACTCGTTGCTATCGGGCACCTCGCCTCCATATATTATTTTGCCGCCGGCTTTTTTCACAGCTTCCTGCGCCATCACAAAAGTTTCTACAGCCGCTTTGTCGATCAGCGGTCCTACGTGTGTCTTTTCGTCGAGTGCATGACCTATTCTCAACTGCTTGTAGGCGTGCACAATTTTGTCTTTAAAAAGATCATACACCCGTTCATGGATGACGAGCCTGCGGGTGGAGGTGCAGCGCTGTCCGACAGTAGCGGTGGCGCCAAAGATGGATGCACGCAGTGCCAGGTTGAGATTGGCATACTGGGAGATGATGATGGCGTTGTTGCCGCCAAGTTCCAGAATGGTTTTGCCCAGACGTGCGCCCACAATATTATTTACACGTTTGCCCACGCGTGTGCTGCCCGTTACCGAAACGAGCGCTATGCGGCGGTCTTTCAGGAAATCGTCGCCAACGTATTTGGAGCTGGCAGCCACCAGGCTAAGCACCCCTTCCGGGATGTCGTTGTCGCGCAACACCTTTTCGATGATGTTGTGGGTAGCAATGGCGCTGAGCATCACCTTCGATGAGGGTTTCCACAACACCACGTCACCGGCGATAAGTGCTATCATAGCATTCCAGGCCCACACGGCTACCGGGAAGTTGAAAGCGGAGATTACGCCCACGATGCCCAGGGGATGATACTGGTCGAACATGCGGTGCTGCTCGCGTTCGCTGTGCATGGTGTATCCGTAGAGCTGCCGCGACTGCCCCACGGCGAAGTTGGCAATGTCGATCATCTCCTGCACCTCACCCAGGCCTTCCTGATATACTTTTCCCATCTCGTACGAAACCAGCCGCCCCAGCGCCTCTTTATTGCGGCGCAGCTCGTTACCAATCTGGCGCACTATTTCGCCGCGTTTGGGCGCCGGCTCCATGCGCCATACTTTAAAAGCCTCTTGTGCTTTAACCACTACTTGTTCGTAATCATCCCAGGTAGCCTGGCGGATGCCGGCAATGCGTTGTCCGTCGTTGGGCGAGTATGATTCGCGCACCTCCCCGTGCGTGGTTACCCAGCCGCGTCCGGTGTGCAGCCCGTTATTGATATCTTTTATCCCCAGCTCTTCGAGGGTTTTTTTGATGTTGAAATCTTTCATTATCCGATTTTTAATTTTTTAATAATAATTGTATCAATGATTATGGTAGTATTCTAAACCCACAACCACTGAAAATGATTGACAGGTGGCGCAAATTTTTCTGAAATAGTTCCGAATGGAAATTTTCGAAACGGTGCGTAAAACAAAATCGCTCTTCCTTGTGGGAGATCGATTTTGTTTCACTAACCCTGGCCTTTAGGCCAGGGATAAAAAGACCAAAACATTTCAGTGGGCTTAAGCCCAAACAAATAGAATATTATTAAGAGTTTTTGAAATGCTGCAAATGAGTTGCACACAATAATTAATATCAGCGCCATTTAAATCCATCATAACGCATTATTGTATTCCTTCGAGTTCGCGCAGGGTGTGGCGAAACGTGTCGAAAGCTTCTGCCACCACCTCATCTACGCGGCTGTGGAAGCGGTCGAATGCGGCGGTGAGTGCTTTGCCTTGCGGCGAAAGTTCAGACATGCCGCCTTCTTTGCCGCCGCGGCTTTTGTTGAGCAGCGGGAAGCCCAGTTGCTGCTCAATTTTTTTCAGGTCGCCCCAGGTGCGGCGGTAGGTAAGCCCGAGCTTTTGGCAGGCAGCCGTTAGTGAGCCTTCCTGATCGACAGTCTTCAGGATTTTCCATTTGCCGTCGCCCAGGATGCCCTGGCCATCCGGGGTTTCGAGCCACATCTTATGATGCAACAGGATCTCTTCGATGTTTACTTTTTGGTCGGTCATAGCTAAATATATTTTTTACCACAGATTTTTTTACCACAGAGAAAACTGAGAAGTCACAGAGTTATCAGCGTTTTTCTCTGCGGCCTCCGTGGTTTCCCGTTTTATTAGCCGCAGCGAATATAGAACGTCAGCCTCGGTTGTTTCATGGCAAGAATTAATTCAGCGGATTGGCTGTCATTTTTATTTTAAAACTAAATTTCATGGTAAAATCCAGCGGCGCTTCGTTGCAGGCATTGGTGTAGGTAAGTTTAAAGCTGTGGGGGCTATTTTTTATCAGCTCTTCCATCCGGTCGAGGGCGGCTTGCTGCCCCGGCAGATTCGTCGGATTATCGACCAACAGGCTTAAATTCACATCAGAAAGTGTTGCAATGGTGGCCATCCCCTCATCGTTAAGGTCGGAAACCTGCAGGTGTGCTTCTACGATTTTCTGATCGTCGGCACCCTGGTGCATCGTCAGCCAATAGGTTACGTCAGTAATTTCGATAGATTTGATCTTGCTGCCGTATTCGCTGATGATGCTGCTTTTTTCAGCCATATCCACAGTTTGCAAAATAGTGCTCACCGTGTCGGTGGTGTAGATGGTAAATTCGTTTTCGTAGGTAAAAGTTTCGCTGATGTCGAGCACATCACTTTCGCAGCTTTGCAACCAAAGCATTGCTATTGCTGCAAACATCATCAGGAAAGTTGGTTTCATAATTTTCATCATTGGGTTAAGTTTATCAAGATTTATAAAAAGAAGCTGCAAGTATAAAACATTTTGAGCAAAGAGCGGGGCGCGAAGAGCAGGGCGCATGGAGCAAGACACACAAAGAGTGGCGATTGCAGGCTGTGGGCTGCCAACTTTGGACTGCCGCTGTTGACTTTTAGATTATCGTATCCTTTTGGGAAAGGTAGCGACTGATAGCGTCGCCAATGGATTCTTCGCTGGTTATTTCGATTTGCATGTCCAATCCATCAAATGAAGCGATCATATTTTTACCAATATTTTGCACCAGCATTACTTTGCAATCGGCAAGTACTTCGGTGAGTTGACGGTGAGCGTGGCGATCGCTGTGTTCGGCGTCTGTGGATGAAGGATTGGGACGAAACTCCAGATGACTGATGCTGTTGTTGGCGATGGTGGCCACGGCAAAAAATGTAGCTTGTTCGGTGTAGGCATGTACATGGGTTTTGTCGGATGTCGGGATGGCTATTTTTATCATGATGGTTCAAAAAATTAGGTGATTTATTTTGATAACAATCACAAAGGGAAAAGAGTTTTGGGGTAGCATTTGTATTTAAACGAAATCTGCATCACTCATGCCAGAAGCTTCTGCGAAATTTTTGATGGGCAGGGCAATGGTGAACGTCGAACCTTGCCAGGGAGTGCTCTCCACCCGGATGTCGCCACCAAGAATCCCGACATATTTTTTGCAAATGGCAAGTCCGAGTCCGGCGCCTTCGTAAAGGCGGGCATGCCCCTCGCTGCCCTGCCTGCACCTGTCGGAGATATTGGGCAGGTTTGCCGCAGGGATGCCAATGCCGGTGTCGGATACTTTTAGCAGTAGCTGCTGCGAGGTGCCATCCGTAATAATATTGGTACTTACACGCACAAATCCTTCAGCAGTATATTTGATGGCATTGTTTATCAAAATATTTAGCATCCTTACCAGGATATTTCTGTCGCTGTAGATCGTGGTTTCTTCGCCGGCAGGGTCGACGATCAGTTGTAAATGTTTTGCTTCAGCAGCTTCAGCAAATTTGTGGGTGGCTTCGTTTATCAGCTCATGCAGCCTGACGTAAGTAATGCTTACCTCGGCTTTGTTGCTTTCTATCACCGAGAGGTCGATGATGGCGTTGAGTGTGTCGAGCAGGCGTTGGCCACTGCTGTGGATGATGTCGGCCATCTCGCGAAAATCCGGGTCGGTAAGATCGGTGCGCAATATTTCGGTAAATCCCAGAATGCCGTTGAGGGGAGTGCGCAGCTCGTGGCTCATGTTGGCCAGAAACAGCGACTTAAGACGATCGCTTTCTTCGGCTTTCTCTTTGGCAGCAAGGAGATCGCGCCGGCTTCGCTCCAGCTCACGGTTGCGTTGGTCGAGCAACTGGTAAGCAAGCTTTTTCTGTCGGGTTTGTTTAGAGAGTATCAACAATCCGATAAGAATCACCACAATTGCCGTAACTAATATCAATAGTATTATCTGTTGTCGTTGCAGCAGGGTTTGTTTGTTTTTGAGGGTAATTTGGTTGAGCTGGTTTTTGCTGTTGAGCAGCTCTATTTCTTTCTCTTTTTGTTCCAAATCGTATTTGCCCTGTATTTCAGCAATCTGCTGCTGGAGGTTTTCGCTAAAAAGCGAATCTTTCAGCGCAGTGTGTTTTTCGAGATTTTCGAGCGCCTTAGCAAACAAGCCGTGGGCTTTGTTGATTTTGTAATAATTGAGATAATTTTCTTGTAAAAGTTCGGGGTTGCCAAGTTCTTTTGCCAACTGAAAGCTGCTGTCGTTATAGTGCTGGCTCATGCTCAGGTTGTCGCCAAGAAAGTACAGTTCGCCCAGGTTGTTGTAGGCAATGGAAATACCATGCTTGTCGCGGCTTTGTTTTTCTATCGCCAGTGAACGTTTCATCACGATGATTGCCAGTTCGTTCTGGCCGCTGGCAGCATACAACTCACCAATATTGTTGAGGGCGGTGGAAACACCAGAAAGATCGTTCATTTTTTCAGCTATAGCTAATGATTTCTCATAATATTCCAGCGCTTTATCGTATTGTTTCCGGTGGTCGTACACCAGCCCGATGTTGTTGTAGTAAGTTTGAAGTTCTTCCTCGCCCATCTCGATTTCTATTTCCAGCGACTTCTCATAATACTTTAACGCTTCGTCCAGATTGCCCATGTCGTAGTAAACGATTCCCAGGTTGTTGATGGCCTTGGCAGTTCCCGCTCTGTTGTCGGCATCCCGCATTATCTGCAACGAAAGGTTGTAATATTCGATTGCTTTCTGGTAGTTGCCCCAGGTGTAATACATCACGCCGATGGTGTTGAGTGTTTCGGCTGATTCCTGCGTTTTTCCCTGGCTTTCGGATGCTGCCAGCGACTTTTTGTAAGCTTCCAGTGCCTGGTATTTGTCGCCATTTTTTACGTAAAGTGCGCCCAGCAAATAGCTCAGCACCGACACACGTTCGGGCATTTGCAGCGTTTCATATTTGGCTATAGCCAATTGGTAATAATGTATGCTGCTGTCGATGTGGTTGCTCATATCGAAGTTGCAGGCAATATAGTAAAGGGCTTTGGCCAAAAGCAATGAGTCGCCATGGCGTTTGCTCAGCGTGCGTGCCTGATGATAATAGGGGTGCGCACTGTCGTGATGGTGGCTGTAATAATAGGCATCTCCCACGTTGAGCAAAGCCCTTATCTGTTGCTCATCATTGTTGTATTTTACTGCCAGGCTGTAAGCTTCACGGGCATATTGCAGCGCAAGTTGTGGTTCTTTTTCATTGATACTTTCCGATAATTCGTTGAGCAGCAACACCCGATCCTGACCGCTGGCAGTTTTTAGGTCAGATTGTGTGCCAGCCGTCATGCCGATGTTCCCTGCCGAAAATAGGGGCAGGGTAAGAATAAAAACAAAAAATGATAAAAGGTGTAACCGTATTGCGATAGCGGGCATAGTATAAAATATCAAGGTCTCAAAAGTAACATTTTGGTTTTAGCCGACGCATTGATTAGCAAAAAATATTGTGAGTGCTAAAAACATAAATATTTCTTTCCAAATTTGCGCACCAAAACATGTCATTTGTAGCGGAGGGAGAAATCTATTAGCTTTGCGCAAATAATTAAAAAACATATTTTGGAAAAGCATCTGTTGAGCAAATCAACTTTTATTCGCGGGGTGCAGTGCAACAAATCGTTGTACCTGCACAAGCACCGCTATTTCCTGCGCGACAGGCTCTCGCCCGAACAACTTGCCCGTTTCAGCCGAGGCATCGATGTGGGTTTGCTGGCGCAAAATCTCTTTCCCGGTGGCATCGACTGTAAGCCTGGCTCTCCGCGCCAATATGCAAAGTCGCTGCAAAAAACGCAACAGATTATCAGCGAGGCTGCCGCTAAGGTAATTTATGAAGCCGTTTTTCAGCACCAACAAGTGCTCATCATGCTCGATGTGCTGGCGTACGAAAATGGAAGCTGGAATGGGTACGAAGTAAAAAGCTCGCTGAAGATCTCCGACACTTTTTTGCTGGATGCAGCCCTGCAATACTATGTGATGAAAGGCGCCGGGCTGGCGTTGGACAGATTTTTTCTGGTGCATCTCAATCCTGATTACATCCGCGACAGCGAGCTTATGCTGCACAAGTTGTTTACGAAAACCGACGTTACCGACCAGGTGTTGCAGCGCCAGCCATTCATTGCACAAAAAATCGACGAACTGATCGGGGTGGTGGCGCTCACCAAATCCCCCGAAATCGATATTGGCACCCATTGCAATTATCCTTACCCATGCGACTTTATTGGCCATTGTTTTAAAAATGTTCCCGTAGGTTCCGTTTTGGAACTGACGCAATGGGCTGAAGAAGAAAAGTTTATGATGTATGATGCCGGCACGATAGCGCTTGCCAATATTAAACCTACAACAGCGCTGAGCCAGGCTCAGCAAATCGAGCTGCACCATCGGCAAAGCGGCAGCGAATATTTTGATACAAGCGGCTTAAAAGTTTTTTTTTATAAAATTTCTGATGCTCCTGTATTTTTGAATTTGTTGAGCCACCGGCAGGCAGTACCGGCATGGAAAGGTTACAAGCCCTACGACCAGTTTCCTCTTGCAGCGGATTTTGGCAGGGGCGAGTGGCACGAATCGTTTGTTAATGATGCCGGGGATGCTCCAGACGAACGTTTCTTCGATTTTCTGAAGCCGCTCATGGCCGGCGGCGAGAGTGTGGTGGTTTTTGATGCCGTCCGATTCCAGGAATTGTTGCAACGAATGGCGCATCGCCACAACAATATGCGTGATACTATCGAAGCTTTTGCTGTGCACATCATCGACCTTCAGGAGGTGTTTTCACAAGTGCTTTATTACAACCCACAAGCTGGTCAGGACTTTTCGTTACTGCAACTCTCAAAGATTCTTTTTGGCAACAGCCAACTCACCAATCTTCCTTTTTCCAGCGATGCACTCGCCACCGATAAATATCTCAAAGCCGATAAACCCCTGCCCGAAGTGCTCAGGCAAACTCTTGCAGCCTACAGCCACGGCCTGCAGATTATGACAGAAGCTTTTTATTATTATCTAAAACAGAAATTTTAAAAATTGAGGATACTATTATTGTGTAAAAAGGCAACACCAAATTTTCACCGCTAAACCACCTGGAGTAAAAAAGATTTTTTTTCTCTTCCTCTGTGTCTCTCCGTCTCCGCGGTTTATCCTTTATTTTACCACAAAGGTTTAAAGTTGATCTTTTCTTATCCTCTGTGTCTCCGTATGGTTTGTTTTTGTCTTTCGATTCTATTCTGTCCTGACAGCCAGCTCGGCTACCTGCACGATTTCGATGAGATTGTAGGTGGCGTCGTATTTCCCAAGGTACGCAATGATGTTGCAATGCTCGATGTTCGAGTCGGGGTTTACCACGTAATTATAACGCTTGGTGTAAATTTCGCCGGTAGCCAGGCCGGCAGATTCAGTCAGGTATTCTCCGTAGACACCATTGATGGCGTCGCGCAGCACGTTGCGGTGTACGTAGTTCATCAATGTGTCGGCGCCAATGCTGGGCTTATTGTTGAGCTGCGGCGCAACGATGCTGTCTTCTACAAGATACACTGCAAGCCGGTATTCTGCTGCGGGTTCGACTGTAAATTCTGTTTCGGTGGTAATAACCAGGGTGCTGAGTTTGGGAAACCATGTACCGACGAGCTTCAGGTTGGCCAGGTTGGGTTGCGCCAATTCGGCGGTGATCAGTTGTTCCCAATTGTCTTTAAGAATTGTGTAAGAAGATTGGAATGGTTTACGATCAATCATCGCAGAGGGATAAGCCCAAATTCCGAAATCAAGATTGAGTGTATTGCCCACGGTGCTCCTGAAATCGGTATCGAAAACAGTGCCTGGTAGTGGTTTGGCAAAAGCGCCTGCATGCACGTTATAAATAACCAGTCGGTGGTCGAGAGATACCGCCAGCTGGTGTACCATCAGCGAAGCTTCCGGGCAGTTTACACAGCGGTGCCCCGTAAACTCTTCGAGCAGCACCTGACGCTGGGTGGTGCTTACCGAATCTTTGAAAAACAAAGTGTCGTCAGGATTTTCGGGATAAATCTTGTGATCGACAACTTTGATCGGCTCGTCGATTTTTTCGCACGACATCCAGCCAAACGAACCGATGGCGAAGGCGAGCACTATGGTGAAGAAAAGTTTCCTTGTCATAAGTTGCAAAATTTTGATGTATTAAAACGAACTGGTGATGGTGAGGGTAAGACCCGTTGAGGCCGGCACATAGCGGCACACGCCACCCACGCATAATAATCCTTCGCGCTGCCGTCCGTAGCGCACCGAGAAACGGTTGGATTTCTGTGTGTATCCAAAAGAGACATTATAATAATGTACCTGCTTGTCGTCAACAGGATTTCCATAATTAAACTCGTCCTGAATGCTGAAAAACCATGTGGGCGACACATTGTATTCGAGCATCAGTGCCAGCCAGTCGCCGTCGTCTTCTTTTGTAAAAAGCCCTTGCAACTCGGCACGCAGCGAGTTGCGACTGTTGAATTTGTAGGTAACATCCAGCACACCGATGTTGGCATACACCATATTTTTATCATCGTAAAGGTTGTCTTCGATCACATGCAGGTTGTAGGTCTGATGAAAATAAGCTGCTTTGGCTTTTACTTTCGGACTAAATTTTTTGTCGATGGTAAGGTTCAAATCCTGGTAATAGGTAAGATCGCCGATGGAGAAGAAATTGCTGTTGTAGCCTTCGGTGCCGGTAACGCCGCCGGTGACGTCGGAGTAGATCGAATCTTTCTCAATCGACTTGGCCAGCGCATAGTTAAAGGTGAGCGGGGTGCCGTATCTTCCGCCAATGGCTGATTTTTTGGGAATGGTGTAGATCACCTGTCCCTGCAAGCCAAACTCTCCGTTGGGCTGTGTGGCATACGGATACATGGTGGCCATGCTGTACTGGTGCTCTTTGCTGATGGCCGGAAGGTAGTTGATGTCGAGCATGGAGGGGTTGCCCGATTCGCTGAGCTTGGATTTGTAGCTCATGTTATCGATCCATTTGGTGGCCAGGAAAATTCCCAGCCCTTTGGTGCTGTACGATAGCGTCGAATACACAGCCGAGCCTTCGCGGTAGATGTAGTTGTTGGTAGCATTCGGGTCGGCGCCTTTGCGGGCATATTCGCCATAAAAGTTGAAGCCGCCATGGGCAATGTTGGTGCGCGCTGCCCATGAGCCTACGTTGTGCGGGATGGTCATTTCGTAGGTCGTTGTTTCGATCCAGGGGATGCTGTCGACAAGAAATTCGCGGTTGCGGGTGTAAAAAACATTGCCCGTTTTTTCGTACTTGCTCACAAAACTGCCACCCAGGCTAATCTTGGTTTTTGCGTCGGCTATGCCATCAAACATTTCGTTGAGATAAAAATCGCCGTCGAAGCCTTTCACGATGCCGCGGTTGCCGGCTTCGTAAGGTTCCCAGAAATAGCGTTGTGTTCCCACCAGGCCTTTTAACATTATCCCTTTGTAGGGCGAAAAACGTGCATTAAAACCATAAAAGTTATTGTCGTAACCCAGCGTCCACTCTTCCCAACTGCGCAATATCAGGCCGCTGCCAAATTGCTCGTAAAAGTGGCCGGCAGTCATTTCCAGTGTTCCCACTTTGTATTTGGCAAACCAATAGGGAACGCCTATGCCTTCGTAGCGATCGTCGAAACCGAGCATGGGATTCAGGTAGCCCTCCAGGCGCAAGCCTGCCGAGAAGTCGCCGTTGGTGTAGATGACGTTGGAGAAAGCGTTAAGCCCGAATTTGCGGAAGTTAAGCAGCGAGTCGGTGATGCCCAGCTTGTCGTCTTCGCTGTAGTACTGGGCGTCGATTTGCACGTTACCGTTTACTTGTCCCTGCTCAAGAAAATTTTGTGCGCGCGTGGCCAGCGTCGTCATCATCAACAAAGCCACCACAGCGCTAAAGTGTAGATTTTTCAAGATAAAGTAGTTTTTGATAAGCTGTGAATGATCAGGCGCATTTAGTCGATTTTTTTACCGGCGGCTATTTTTTTCACGATCTCGATGTATTCGTGTTCGTCGCCTTCCAGATAGCCCACATGTTGCCACACTACGTCGCCATTTCCATTTAGGATAAAAGTGTGGGGAGGTATGTTCACGTTCATGGCGCGCTTCAGGTCGCCGTTGGGGTCGAGCAGCACATCAAATTCCCAGCTCCGGCCATTAACGGTGGGCAACACACGCTTGCTCGAGCGGACGTTGTCGATGGAAACGGCATACAATTTCACGCCGGTTTCGTCTACCCAATCTTCATAAACCTCGTTGATGGCGTCGTGCTCTTTCATGCAGGGTTTGCACCAGGTTGCCCAAAAAGTGATAATCACCGGCTTGCCGTCGTTGTGGATTTGTTTGGTGTTGAAACGCTCGCCCTGAACAGTTTGTATGTCAACTTCGGGAAGGGAGAACAGTGCTTTATTTTCCGACTGGCTGTAGCCAATAGTTACAAAAAGTAGTGCAGCGAGGAGAAATACGTAGTTTTTCATAAATAAAATAGAATGTTAATAGTAAATTTTGGTGGTGCAAAAATAGGTTTTTCTAATAATAGCAATCTTACAAGATATAAGTTTCCAGCAATTTAGAATCTGTCGAAGGGAGCAAATCAATGCGGTTGATTTCGTTAGGGACGAGCACGCACTCGCCCATTTTGAGGCTAAGGCTGCCGTGGGGATATACCAGCGTGAGGTGGCCGGCAACGCAAGTATAGATCACAAAGGAATCAAGCTCTTCGTAGTTTTTCATCAGTGGCTTGTCGATGTGCAGCAGGTTGGTGGTAAAAAATTCTCCCTTTACTATCTCCACAGTTTCATTTTTTGCATCAGCATAGTGGCTTTTGTAATTGTCGTACACATTATAGTCGATGGCTTCGAGGGCTTGCTCGGTATGCAGCTCACGTGGGTGGCCATTTTTATCCACACGATCCCAGTCGTAGATGCGGTAGGTAGCGTCGCTGGTTTGTTGTATTTCGGCCAGCAAAATTCCCGGCCCCAGCGCATGCACCCGCCCGGCAGGCACGTAGTACACGTCACCGGCCTGCACCTTTTCTACATTCAAAATTTCTTTAAGGGTTTTATTATTAAGATGATCGAGATAAGTTTTCTGGTTTACCTTTCGGCTAAATCCGCTGATGAGTTCGGCGTCTTTGTCGGCGCTGATGATGTACCACATCTCGGTTTTGCCGTTGTCCAGCCCGCGTTTTTGCGCCAACGCATCATCGGGATGCACCTGTATGCTCAGATAGTCGGCGGCATCGATAAATTTTACCAAAATGGGAAACTCGTTTTCATATTTTTGGTACACCTTACCACCCACCAGGTCGTCCATGTACACTTCCACCAGCTCATTGAGTTCGTTGCCGGCCAGAAATCCATCGGCAACCACTGTTTCGTCGCCGGCTACACCCGACAGCACCCAGGCTTCGCCACACTTGCCGATACCCTGGCAATCCATTTGCAATACATCCTTAATTTTGTGGCCGCCCCAGAGCTTCTCCCGAAAGCGTGGCTTGAACTTTAGTGGATAGAGCTTGTTCATTTTTTCTTGTTTTTATTTACAAAAAGATTTTTTTTCTTAATGAATATTTCAAACGACGACCTGCAACAATTAATTGCCTTCAGGCAAAGGCTACACCAGCATCCCGAGCTGTCAGGAAAAGAGGTTGAAACCGCCAAAAAAATCAAAGAATTTCTTAAAAAGTTTTCGCCCGATCAAATTTATGAAAATCTTGGCGGCGCCGGACTGGCTGCCGTTTACCGGGGAAGTGGCACAGGTCCTACGGTTTTGCTGCGTGCCGATATGGATGCGTTGCCTATCGACGAAACCAACGATTTCGACTATAATTCGAAGAACAAAGGTGTAGCGCACAAATGCGGTCACGACGGCCACTCCGCCATACTTTCGGGAGTGGCGCAGGCACTGCACCAGCAGCCTCCTGCCCGTGGGCGCGTGGTGTTGCTTTTTCTGCCTGCCGAAGAAACCGGCCAGGGAGCCAGACGGGTAATCGACGACCCGAAATTCGCGGAGCTGCAACCGGATTACGCTTTTGCTTTGCACAACCTGCCCGGTTTTGCTGCCGGGCATGTGGTGGTGCGCGACGAGCATTTTGCTGCCGCCAGCAAAGGAATGATCATACGCCTCACCGGCAAAACGTCGCATGCTGCCAATCCCGAACATGGCATTAGCCCGGCAATGGCTGTCGCCGATATTATTAAAGAGCTTACCGGTCTTTCGATGGAAAAGAGGGGTTTTAATGATTTTAAACTCATCACCGTTATCCACACCCGGCTGGGTGAAATAGCTTTTGGCACCTCACCCGGCTATGCCGAAGTAATGGCTACCCTGCGCAGCTTTCGCAACGACGACATGCAGCAGCTCACCGACAAAGCTTTAGCTATTGCCGAAAAGGCCGCCGACCAATACCGCCTGCACGAAAAAATAGAGTGGCGTGAAGAATTCCCCGCTACCATCAACAATCAGGAATGTGTGGATATAATACGGCAAACGGCCACAAAAAATAACTTGAAAATTGAAGAACCTGAAACGCCTTTCCGCTGGTCAGAAGACTTCGGGTATTTTACATCCGAATACAAAGGCGCCATGTTTGGCATCGGCTCAGGCAAGAACCATCCCGAGCTGCATCATCCCGACTACGACTTCCCTGACGAGATCATTCCGCAGGCCATCAATATGTTCGATGGAATCATCAGAAATATCTTAGCATAAACTGGGAATGCATCCACGAATTACACGAATTAGGCGAATGAACACGAATTTTATATTAAAAACAAGAAAAACCACAGAGGACACTGAGTTTTTCACAGGGTTCACAGAGATTTTCCTCCGCGTTCTTTGCGTCTTCTCTGTGGTTAAAAAAAAATTAGTGGAAATTCGCTGCATTGGCGGAAATTAGCGGACAGTCAGAAGAATCCACGAATTACACGAATTAGGCGAATGAGCACGAATTTTATATTAAAACCAAAGAAAAACCACAGAGGACACGGAGTTTTTCGCAGAGTGCACAGAGATTTTCCTCCGCGTTCTTTGCGTCTTCTCTGTGGTTAAAAAAAAATTAGCAGAAATTCGCTGCATTGGCGGAAATTAGCGGACAGTCAGAAGAATCCACGAATTACACGAATTAGGCGAATGAACACGAATTTTATATTAAAA
>JAAYIU010000106.1 GCA_012523265.1 Bacteroidales bacterium
CCTCTGAATATTCCCATACCGGTGACCAACCCGAAGCCAACCGCCAACTGGTGGAGGGATTGCAGCGTGGCGACGAAGCGCAGGTGCTGCTGGGCGTTACCGGCTCCGGCAAAACTTTTACAGTAGCCAATGTACTCAATCAGCTCAACCGCCCCGCATTGGTGCTAAGCCACAACAAGACTCTTGCCGCACAACTTTATGGTGAATTCAAACAGTTTTTCCCGGATAATGCCGTGGAGTATTTCGTTTCGTATTACGACTATTATCAACCTGAAGCTTTCATCCCGGTAACGAATACCTACATCGAGAAAGACCTTTCGATAAATGAAGAGATAGAAAAGTTGCGCCTGAGCACTACCTCTTCGTTGCTTTCGGGGCGGCGCGACGTGATTGTGGTTTCGTCGGTTTCGTGCATCTATGGCATTGGCAACCCCGACGATTTCAGCAGCAATATTATTCATCTTACCACCGGCACCACCATACAGCGCAACCAACTGCTGCTCGACTTGGTGGGCAGCCTCTACGCCCGCAACGAGATGGAGTTTAAACACGGCACCTTCCGCGTAAAAGGCGATCACATCGATCTTTTTCCGGCTTACGCCGATTTTGCCTACCGCATCGTGATGGGGGGCGACGAAAT
Organism: Bacteroidales bacterium; assembly: GCA_012523265.1. Taxonomy (GTDB): domain Bacteria; phylum Bacteroidota; class Bacteroidia; order Bacteroidales; family 4484-276; genus SABY01. The sequence goes on from JAAYIU010000106.1 coordinate 641, forward strand.
TGAAGAGCTGCTGATTTTTGATCCGATAAGCGGGCGCGAAAAAGAAAAACGCGATGAGATCATCATCTATCCGGCCAACATATTTGTAACCAGCAAAGAAAAAATGAAGTCGGCGCTCGACGAGATACAGCAGGACATGTTTAAGCAAGCCGCCTATTTCAGAGAGATCGGAAAAGGGTTGGAAGCCAAGCGCCTCGACGACCGCGTAAATTACGACATAGAGATGATGCGCGAACTGGGCTACTGCTCCGGCATCGAAAACTACTCGCGTTATTTCGACGGCCGCCGTCCGGGCACGCGCCCATTTTGTCTGCTCGATTATTTCCCCGAAGATTTTATTTTGATCGTTGACGAAAGTCACGTTACGCTTTCGCAAATCAAGGCGATGTACGGCGGCGACCGATCGCGTAAGCAAACGCTGGTGGAATATGGTTTCCGGCTACCGTCGGCCATGGACAACCGGCCACTGAAGTTTGACGAATTTGAAGCCATCACCGGACAAACGCTGTATGTGAGCGCCACGCCTGCCGAGTATGAACTCAAAAAAAGTCAGGGTGTGATTGTGGAACAACTTATCCGCCCCACCGGCCTGCTCGACCCCATCATCGAGGTGCGTCCCAGCCAGGACCAGATTGATGATCTGCTGGACGAGATAGACCGCGTGGTGAAAAATAACGAGCGCGTGCTGGTGACCACGCTCACCAAACGCATGGCCGAAGAGCTGCATAAATATCTCACCAAACTCGACATCAAGAGCCGCTACATCCACTCCGACGTGGACACGCTGGAGCGGGTGGAGATATTGCGCGACCTGCGGCTCGGCGATTTCGATGTGCTGGTGGGTGTTAATCTTTTGCGCGAAGGCCTCGACCTGCCCGAAGTTTCGCTGGTGGCCATCCTCGACGCCGACAAGGAAGGATTTCTGCGCTCGGAACGCTCGCTGACGCAAACAGCAGGAAGGGCGGCGCGCAACATCAACTCGCTGGTGATTATGTATGCCGACACCGTAACCGATTCGATGCAGCGCACCATCGACGAAACCAACCGCCGCCGCGAAAAACAGATGAACTACAACATCGAGCATGGCATCACCCCCGCCCCGCTCATCAAATCTACCGATTCGATTATGCTGCAAACCTCTGTGGCCGGCAACAAATCCGGTAGGACAAAAGCCTATGTGGGTAAAGACGAAGTTGATATCGCTGCCGACCCGGTGGTGCAGTATATGGGACGCGACGAGCTGGAGAAAACCATCACCCGCACACGCAAAAAAATGGAGGAAGCCGTAAAGGAGCTTGACTTTATCGCCGCCGCTAAAATCCGCGATGAGCTGTTTGCGCTGGAAGAACGCAGGAAAGCTTTAATTTAAGAGTTATGGCGGCTGATTGGAGCGTTCTAAGCAGGCAGGAGGAAAGTCGGCAGCCCTCAATTCTCAGTGAACAGAATCAAACACCAAACAACACTTGCCCTGAGCCTGTCGAAGGGAACAACGAACACCGAACAACACTTGCCCTGAGCCTGTCGAAGGGAACACCGACCAACGAACAAAATCCTATTTGGATGAATAATTTACAAGAACATTTGCAACTCGCTATCCGCGCTGCTTTGCTTGCAGGCGATGAGATTATGAAGATTTACGAGACGGACTTTTCGGTTGACTTTAAAGCCGACCACAGCCCGCTCACCGAAGCTGACCGGCAGGCGCACAAGGTTATCAACCGGCAACTGACGGCCACAGGCTCTCCGGTATTAAGCGAGGAGGGAAAACATTTGCCATACGAGCAACGCCGGCATTGGAAAACACTGTGGATTGTCGATCCGGTGGATGGCACCAAAGAGTTTGTAAAACGCAACGGTGAGTTTACTGTAAATATCGCGCTGGTCAAGGGTCAGTCGCCGGTGCTGGGCGTTATCTGGTGTCCGGTGGCGCGGCAGCTTTATTTTGGCAACAGCCAAACCAGTGAAGCGTATCGTTGTCAGCTCGATTCGCACTTATCCGCCGACTATACAAATGAATTGCTACAGGCACGAGCTGAGCGCCTTCCGATGCCCCAAAAGCGCAGCAGTGTGGTGGTTGCTGTCAGCCGTTCGCATCTTACGCAAGACACGCATTTATTTATTAATAAAATAAAGCAAACCAAAGAAGTGGTATTGCTGTCGCGTGGCAGCTCACTCAAGATGTGCATGATTGCCGAAGGTTCGGCCGATGTTTATCCGCGTATGGCGCCGACAAGTGAGTGGGACACCGCCGCCGGACAAGCCATCATCGAAGCTGCAGGGGGACGGGTGCTGGATTATGCTACCAAAACACCTTTGGTTTACAACAAGCCTGACCTGCTCAACCCGTGGTTTGTAGCTTTCGCTAAAGACAAAATGTAGTCCGTGAATTTCAGCAAATAAAATGAAATACTGTCCGCAAATTACCGCTAAGGAAGCCAAATACTGTCCACGAATTTCCGCTAAGGAAACGAATTATCGCTAATTTCTTTTCGTGTGAATTAGCTCAATTTGTGTTAATTCGTGGATTGTCTTTTAACGCCTGCTGGCAAACGATGGAAGGTTGCCGACTACCAAAAGCTTGACTTTTCTTTCATCTGCAAACTAATCGAAACGAAATAGCCGGCTTGCCCGAAACTTAACTTTTCCCCATCCTTCTTCAAAAAACAGATACAATTATTTTTTGTGGGAATTAGCCTAATTCGTGTCAATTCGTGGAAGGCTTTATTTATGAAAGAGATTTTTGATTTTCTTTTTCAGTTTGGTCATCACCCCTTCGCCATCGCCACCGATGCCTTCGTTGCCGAGCAGATAGCCCAGCGGCTGTGTCACCGGGATGGCATCGAAGACTACTTTTAAAATTCCTGTAATCGGAATGGCCAGTATCATTCCCATTACACCCCAAACAGCCTGTCCCAGGATAACGATGATAAGGATGACGATAGGATTAAGCGCTACCTTTTCACCAATTACATAAGGTACCAGCAGGTTGTTTTCGAGAAATTGTGAAACCACGAAAACAGCAACTACACCCATCAAGATTCCTATGTCACCACCTGATACCACCGCAAACAACAATGCGATGGCACCGCCAATTATATTTCCAAAGTAGGGAATAATGGAAAGCACGGCAGCAATGATGCCGACAAAAATGGCATACTGGACACCGAGCAACAAAAATCCAATAACGTAGAAGGCGGAGAGTATTATTATTAAAATAAATCGTCCGGCCAGGTAGCCTTTGACCACCGTAATAGATTTAGCGATGATTTTATTGGCACGTTCTTTTTGGTCATCCGAAATCATTCGCAGCAGCGATTTCCTAAGTTTATTGCGATAAAGCAATAAGAAAAAAACATAGATAAACACCAGGATCAGCGTTCCTAAAAAGCCAAAAAACGTCATAGCTGAACTTGCGGCGCCGGTGAGGATATTGCGTCCGGAGAAGGAGCCAAAGGGGCTGTCCTGTGATGCGTTGGCAGAGGCTCCCTTCTGCTGTTCTGCATCGGCGGCATCTTGCTGTCCGGCACTTGTGCTGTCGGCATCACTTTGCATAAACGAAGGCATGGTAAACATTTTGTCGAGCGAAAAGCCGCCTTTTTGTTCGACATATTGAATGGCATTATCGATCTTCGGCTCCAGCTTGTCGGTAATTTTATCCCAGTCGCCCACTACCAGGCTAACCTGAGCGCCCAAAACAAATACGAATCCCAGGGTTGCAATCATGAGCACCAGATCAGCAATAAACGAAGCCAATCCACGACCCAGCCCCCACTGTTCCAGTTTGCCAGCAACCGGCAGCACCACCATGGCCAGCAAAACAGCGATCACCAGTGGCGCCAGGAAACCCTGCGCAGCTATCAGCCCATGAAAAGCAAAGTAGGAACCTACAATTACAAGAAACAAATAGAAAATTATCCAGCCGACTTTATTCATTATGTGTATGTTTGTTTGTTATTAAAATCGAAACCACCTGTAAATATGCACCCAATATTCTGATAACGAAATGTCCATTAGGTTTGTAACTCCGTGGTTCCAAAAAGGCATGCCTGGCCGGTATTTGCAGTTTTTGTTTTCTTTTTTGTTTCGATCATTTATTCCTCCAGCCGGTCGAGCATCTTCTTCATTTCATCGATTTCTTTTTCCTGTGCTTTGATAATCTGTTGCGCCAGCTTGCGCACCTGTGGGTCTTTCAGGTCGGCGCGGCTGCTGGTGAGGATGGCAATGGAATGGTGGGGTATCATCGCCTTCATCCACCGCACGTCGCTGATGGGTTCCTGCTGCCGCACCAGGCTGGTGGAGACTCCCATCAGTAGCACACTTAAAATTATGATGGCGCCATTCTTTATCTTATTGCGATACATGCCCTTCATAAACAGCAGCATGATAATGGCCATTGCCGACACTCCGATAAGTGTCATGTACATGCGCGTCCAGCTAAAATAGAGATGATCCCAGGCGTAGGTGTTGAAATACATGGTGATGTACATGGCTATGGCCGAACAGGTGACCATGAGAATAAAGGTGAAATAGTTTGGTTTTTTCATGTTAAATGATGTTTTAAAATTATTAATACCATGGCTTAAAAATAGTTCAAATGTACGGGAAATATTACCCGGGATTGTTTCTCTCTGGTAACCCCGAAGAGTGGCCGGGTACATGGGTTTCTTCCATCACTTCCTCATCTGCAGCAGCCTCTTTTTGCCGGAAGCGAAACAGGCGATTCACAGTGCGGAATGTGAGCAACGTCACTATCGGCATTAGCTCAAGCGGGAAAACCTGCGGCATACGCGACCAGTTGATGATAATAAATGAGAGCAAAACCAGATAGACGATGAGCCAGATGCGTGTGAGCAACTTGTGGCGGGTAGCAATACTCCAAACTGCCAGCACATTGAGCGGGTTAGCCCAAAGCAGGTTAAGATTAAGATGCAGCGGCAAGTGGTGGCTCCAGAGCCACAGCGCCAGCAATAATAGTCCGAGGGCAGCACTGGCGGCAAAAAGAATTATGTCGATAATATCGCTGCGGCGCACCGCGGGTTTCATAACAAATGCCTCGGCAATGAGCAGCAACAGGAGTATCCAGAAAAGAATCATCGGCACGTCAGGTTCCTGCGGAGCCGGCGGTGTAAAGGTTCCGTCAAAAACGCTTTGCGGTGGTGTGGCTATACCTGTGCCGGCAGAAACGTACATCAGGTTTTCGGGCAGGAAGGTGCTTTGCAGCAACGACATCGGCTGGTCGGCAAAAGGGCCGAGCAAGAGATTTATCCCGACATTCAACCATTCGTAACCTCCGATGTATGGCCTGAGCGCTTTCCGATAGGTGTGGCCAACGGGTTTTAGCAACGTATCCGACGGAACCGGATTTTGTGCATAAAACAACACCAGATCAAAAACGCGCGTAGAGCAGTTGTTGGTAAAAAAGCTATAGAGATAGTTGCGGTTTTCCGGAAGCAGCAATTTCTCCAACGAATCGGCCAGCAGCTGCAATACGTCTGGATCGGCCAGCACTTGCTGCTCGAATACCCAACGGTTGTCGGCTATATATTCGGCCATGTATTGCTGGTAAGTGGTGCGGGCAATTTGATAATTGAGCGTTCCGGCAAGAAATTTCAGATAAAAGCCGTCGGTATCTTCATCGAAGGTGCCGAAGTTATAAACGTGGTCAGTGCCTGATTGTGCATCGCGAACACGCAAAGCGGTGTGGCCGAATAGCGCATAAAGTTGTTGTCCGGGGCCGCTGGTTAAAATCGACACCTTAAGAGGAGATTTCGCTTGCGCTAATATCAATTTTGGTGTTTGTGCCGTGATGGCCAGAGAAGATGCTCCAAGCACCAACATCAGCAGCCATCTTACAGAAGTAGTTTTAAATTTATTGTTCATTGCGTCTTACCACAGCATAAAAATCGTTGTCGATTGGCAGGTAACCCATTTCGTAGCAAAAGTAATACACGCGGCCTGTCTTGGTGGTGTAGGTGTTGGTAAAATAATCGAAAGCAAAGCCCTGCTTGGTGAGCATATCTTTGTGCACGGTATGTTTTTCGTCGGGCACCAGGTCGCTGAGTATTTGGCGGTTTCGACGCAGGATAGCATTAACGCGGCGCATGTAGTTGGTGGTGTTGCGGTTTTGCTTGTTGTTCCATGCATTGCGGCACATATCGCTGCAAAACTTCTTGTCGGCGCGCCCAACGATGGGTTCTCCGCACTCGGGACAGGTGCGCTGTTCGGGTTCCGGATTGACTTCTGACATCATCACTATTTTTATTAATACTCTACAAATGTAGATAAAATCACGAATTCCAAATTCCAAGTTCCAGGTTCCAAATCCCAGGTTCAAAGTTCCAAGTTCCAGGTTCCAAATCACAAATAAATTCCAATCGTCGGTAGCCGGTGTAAACAATTCCAAAACTCAAACCTCGGAGCAGTTTGGGAATTGAAATTTATTTGGAGCTTGTTGTAAGAAATTCCAAATCCCGAATCCTCAAATCACCACATCACCACATCAACAAATCATCCGAGGTGTCGCGCCTATGGCGCTTTTGTTTGTGCTTGAGACTTCATCTACCATATTATCGCGCCCATGGCGCTAATCTTTCGCTTCGCGCCCTGCGCCCTTCGCCCCGCCCTGACGTTTCGAGGTCCTGCGGACGCTCGAAAGTCGGAGGTGTGGAAAGCAAACCAATTGAAATTCAACTTATCAACTTATC
>JAAYIU010000059.1 GCA_012523265.1 Bacteroidales bacterium
AAAAAAAGAGGAGCTGGTCGATACCTTTCTGACAAAGGCTTGTTGCCACATTAATCTGTTGTATGTATCAATGCGTAACGCGAGGTATTGAAATACGAAACGAGTGTGACGCAATTGATAGCGTGTCCCGCCCAGCGGCGGGAAGGCCGGGAGTTCGAGTCTCCCCACTCCGACAAAATCAAAAGGAATCCGGCCATTGGGTTCCTTTTTTTTATTTACAAGCGAAAAGGTTGTGATGCAGCTGGCAGCGTGTCCCGCCCAGCGGCAGGTAGGCCGGGAGTTCGAGTCTCCCCACTCCGACAAAATCAAAAGGAATCCGGCCATTGTCCTTTTTTTTGTTTTTAAAGCATGCGCCCTATTCAACAAAAAAAGCCTGACAGCATCACCATCAGGCTTTTGGCGGAGAAAGAGGGATTCGAACCCCCGGGCCAGCTATGCCGGCCAGCAGATTTCGAGTCTGCCCCGTTCGACCACTCCGGCATTTCTCCGCGGCAAAAGTATAAAAATCTCTGCTCGGCCGTTACACATCACAAAAAAATAGAACGATTTTCTTATTCCCATCTTCTTACATGGAGATCTTCACCCAACTGCCAGCACACTTTTAAAAAACCTATCGCAAAAAAAAATCACTTGTCAATACTCCGACACCTCTTTAAGCTTGGCGCGGTATTGGCCGAAGAGGTTGGCTTTGGAGATGTAGCCCAGATATTTTCCATGCCGCAATACCGCCAGGTTGTATTTGCCGCTCGACTGAAACTTCTGCGCAATCTGTTCCACGGTATCGTCGGGTGAGATGGTATAAACAGGAATGCGCATCAGGTCTTTAACCTTGGTGGTGGCGTAAATTTCGGGCTTGAACATTACATGGCGCACATCATCAAGAATAACGTGCCCCAAAAAATATCCTTCTTTGTCCACTACCGGAAAAATGTTGCGGTTGGCATCTTCTATCACCGCCACCAGATCGCCTAAAGTAGCTTCGCCATCCACCACTTTAAAATTTGTTTCGATCAGTTCGTTCATGTCAATCATGGCCAGCACGTTCTTGTCCTGGTGATGCGTCATCAGCTCGCCACGCTTGGCCAGTTGGATGGTATAGACAGAGTTTGCTGTAAAAATGCGGATGGTAATAAATGAAATAACCGCTGTGATCATCAGCGGCATGAAAAGCTCGTAGCCTCCGGTGATTTCGGCGATGAGGAAGATGGCCGTCAAGGGAGCATGAATTACTCCTGCTATCAAACCGGCCATGCCAACCAACGCAAAATTGGTCTCGGAAAGATCGACACAACCAAGCGCCTTAAAAGCCATGGCAAATAGCAAACCGGCGTGAGCACCGGTAAAAAGTGTTGGCGCAAAGATGCCACCAATACCACCGGCTCCGAATGTAAGCGATGTGGCCATCACCTTTAAAATAAGGACTACACTCATCAAAATAAAAACCGCTGTGAAATTGCCCTGTAAGCCATAAAAAAGACTGTTTTCGAAAAGCGTGTCCGTTTGCCCATGCAGCACTGAGTTGGTGGCGCGATAGCCTTCACCATAAAGCGATGGAAACAGAAACACAATCACGCCCAGCGATATTCCCCCGATAGCAAGACGCCAATACCATTTTGAAATTTTGCTAAAGAAATTTTGAAAATAGAGATAAATGCGCGTGAAATAGAGACTCACCAATCCTGTAAATATCCCCAACAAAACATACAATCCAATATCTTTCATCATAAAAACACGGACGATATCGAAAGGATACAGCACATTCATTCCCAGAAAGAAATAGGAAGTGAGCGCCGCCGTAACCGATGCCAGCAGCAGCGGCGTAAGTGAAGCAATGGTAAGATCGAGCATGATGACTTCTACGGCAAAGACAATACCCGCGATGGGTGCCTTAAAAATTGCCGACATAGCGGCAGCACTTGCCACTGCCAACATGGTGACGGTTTGCTTGTAGTTGAGATGCAAAAACCGGCTGATGTTGCTGCCAATGGCTGCACCGGTAGCTACGGTAGGCCCTTCCAGACCCACCGAACCGCCAAAGCCAACCGTGATGCTGCTGGTGATCATCGACGAAAACATGTTGTGTGCTTTGAGGATGCCTTTGTTTTTGCTGATGGCATAGAGCACCGTCGGGACGCCGTCGCCTACATACTGACGCAGGATAAAGCGGATAAACAACACAGTGATGATGATGCCGATGACGGGATAAAAAATAAACATCACATTATCGAAACGAATATCAAAACCCGAGGTGAGTACACCCTGAATCCAATGCACCGAGTTTTTGATGATCACAGCAGCCAACCCGCTCAGAAAGCCGATAACCACACTTAGCGCCAGCATGTACTGCCGGTCGGTGAGGTACCGCCGGCGAAAAAGCTGTATCGAAAGCAGAATTTTCCGAAAAGATTTCATTTGCTACAATGGCTCTTTTTTTTGTTTTTAAAAAGCAAAAGAAACATTAATAACAAAAACGGCGGGTAAATTCGTTTGATTTTTTAATTGGGTTGCTACATCCACAAAATAATTCAATCCAGCGCTGGTATTCCAACCATCCGGTCATTAAAAAAAATATTTCAAAAATTTCCATTCGTATCATAATTTCTTTTCTATCTTCGTAACCTGTTTTGTGGGTTGATGTATAAGGCAACCCAACTTGTGAAGCTACTGCTGCTCGATTTTACTGCAACGACGCCTTTTTTTTTGAATCGGATTATTAACCTTTTAACGATTTTGAAATTATGGATTACAGCAGTCAAAAAGGCCAATTTCTGGTTTTGCACGACAAAACCAAAGCCCATCATTTTGCATGGAAGCGGATTGTGCACATCCTATGCGAAGATTACACAACGAAAGTTTTTCTTACCGACCCTGAGAAATGCCTGACCTTTACCGTAAGCCTGCAGGCAATCGAAGAAAAACTTGGTGTTGGTTTTATCCCGATTAGCAGAAATACAATCGTCAACTTGCGGCATATGGTATCGTGCAGCACCAAAAACCCAAAGGTAATGGTAATGATCAACGGAGCCAGGCTTACAGTTTCAAGACGCAGGTGGCAAGCAGTGAAAAAAATGTTGAACTATTAAAAAAAACCGCTCATCAGAAAAGACATACCATTCGCCGGCGATTATTAACCGTACACAAGATAACCCGACCATTTGTATTTTCGATACTTATTTGACAGTAACTTTGCTTCTAAATTTTAAAACAATAAAATCATGAACAATTTACTACAAAGAAACACATTACTTTTCGCTGCTTTCGCTGTCGTTTTGATTGCCACAGCAGCATTGTTTAACGCCTG
>JAAYIU010000411.1 GCA_012523265.1 Bacteroidales bacterium
CCCCAAATTCAGGTACGCCCTCCCCGAATTTGGGGATAGATAAAAATGGCCGAAAATGGGGTTGTATGGGAGTGTGATCAGAAGTAATATTGCAGCATATTCTTTAATAATATAAATCTTACTCTGAATAAGAAGAAGGAAATGGAGGCGAAACCCGAAAAGCCTAAAGAGCAGGTAAAATTTAAAAAGACAAAAGGTTATGAGAACTTTAGGAAACATTTTGTGGCACATTCCCTTTTTGGGATTTTTAACGGCTTTTGGCACCCTCATCGTTGGAGGCCTGATGATGGCAACCATCATCGGTGCTCCTTTCGGTCTTACCCTCATCCGTTTATCCAAATATTTTCTGGCGCCCTTTTCTTATGTCATGGTGCCAAGTTCGGATGTCAATCCAATCGAATACCCGGCATGGCGCATCTTCGGAATCTTTGTGTGGATACTTTACCTGCCCTTCGGCATCGTACTTTCATTGGTGCTCATGGTTCAGATCGTCGGAATGTTTTGTTCGGTCGTTGGAATCCCTGCTGCACTGGCGCTTGCTAAAGTTCTCCCCACTTATTTGACGCCAATAAATACAGAGTGTGGGTCCGTTGCCGTAAATGATGGGTTTCAATTGCGACAAGTCCATATGCAAACGGGCCAAGTGCAATAGCCAACTCTCAAATAAAATCAACTAACGACTTTCGGCACAGCACAAAACAAACTTCATTTTTAGAAAAAATATTACTTCTGGTTTCATTGCGTCTTTAAATTACAATCACAAAAATAACAAAACAATAGAAGTCGTAATTTGATAAAAAGCACAATCTAAAACAATATCCACCTACACTATTTTTTTGGGGTAATTTAAAAATCAGGCCTAATTTCCAAATCGTAATTTAAAAAATAGGCCTAATTCCCAAATCGTAATTTAAAAATCAGGCCTAAAAACCAAATTAGGCTAAAATATTTTTAAATTTGCAAATCAAATATTTAGCAAAATGATCAAAAGAAAACTTCAGAATCAGATAAAGAATCAATGTTTTAAAGGGAAAATCATTCTTCTGTTGGGTGCGCGGCAGGTGGGCAAGACGACTTTATTAAAACAACTGATCAAAGAGATTGATGAGCCTGCCATCTGGCTGAATGCTGATGAGGCAGATATTTTACAAGAATTAAATTCGGCGGTTACAAGTACGCAGTTGCTGCATCTGGTCGGAAGCCAAAACAAACTCGCCATCATTGATGAGGCGCAGCAGGTAAATGAGATTGGTAAAAAGTTGAAACTGCTGCACGATACTTTTCCTGAAATTCAGATAATTGCTACGGGTTCTTCATCATTCGACCTGCTCAACAGGATGTCGGAACCCCTGACCGGAAGAAAACGCACGTTTCACCTTTACCCTATCAGCTTTCAGGAAGTGGTTGATAACACCAATTTGTTGGAGGCAAAACGGACATTGGAGCAGCGCATGATCTGGGGTTCCTATCCTGAGGTGGTCAACAATCCCGGCCATGAAAAGGAGGTGTTGATCGAACTATCCCAAAGTTATCTCTACAAAGATGTATTAATGCTGGAGGGAATCAGGAAGACCACACTACTCGAAAAGCTTTTGCAGGCACTTGCATTTCAGGTAGGGGGCGAGGTTAAATACAACGAACTTGCCAATGCCATAGGAAACATCAGCGCCGTCACCGTCGAAAAGTACCTCGAAGTGTTGGAGAAGGCGTTCATCATTTTTAAGCTGCCGGCGCTAAGTCGGAATATGCGCAACGAAATTAAAAAAGGCAAGAAATATTATTTCTACGACAACGGTATTAGAAATGTGATCATCAGTAACTATGCCCCTCTGGAGATGCGGATGGATAAAGGAGCTTTGTGGGAAAACTTTCTGATAGCCGAGCGAATGAAACAAAATCAATACAAGTCGCATACACCCAACGTTTACTTCTGGCGCACACACGATCAGGCCGAGATCGACTACATTGAAGAATATGACGGAACTTTAAGTGCTTTCGAATTTAAATGGAATAAAATCAATGTAACCTTCCCTGCTTCATTCCAAACGGCTTATCCCAACCATAAACTGCAAGTTGTCAATCGTGAAAATTACACGTCGTTTATCGGGGATTTTTAAACCAAAAAAAGCCACCCTTTCTCGGATGGCTTTTTAATAGTAGCTGATTTGAAATATTAAATCAGACCTTTCTCATGTTTTTCTTTAATCACTTTCAGCATATCCTGCGTCATGCGGTCGAGGTCCCATTGCGGATTCCAGCCCCACTCTTCGCGGGCGGCGGTGTCGTCCATTTTGTATGTTAGGCTTTTAAAACGTAAACCTTTTCCATGAAAACACAGAACCATTGCTCCGCTCCTGATCTTCATCCCCGGCATAGATCACTGTTTTATTTAGCTTGGTTTTGCCAGATATTTTCTCAAAATAATCCAATCCTTTAAACATTTTCGACATGATTGTTTGTGTGGTTTTAATTTCACAAATTCGCATACCTTCATCACCAA
>JAAYIU010000442.1 GCA_012523265.1 Bacteroidales bacterium
ACGATTTATCCCAACCCGGCCAGCAGCGAGCTGAACATCAAAGCAGACCGCAACATCCAAAAGGTGGAATTGCTCAGCAGCACCGGCCAGATCATCATGAGCCAGCGCTACGATGCCACTCAGATCCGTTTGGATGTGTCGCAGTACAAAGCCGGCATTTACATCGTTTCCATCACCCAATCCACCGGCGAGGTCATCATGCGTCGGGTTACGATTTATTAGTACAATTTTATTAATGAATAAAAAAAAAGGCTGCCTCGCACGAGGCAGCCTTTTTTGTTGGTCGGGCTTAACGGCACTTACGCATGTTTTGTTACTACAAAGCAAAGCTTATACCCACTGCGATTATCAATCCTCCCGGGCGCAGCAATTGCAAAACATTTTTTGATGTTGAGCTTAGTCTCACGCTGTCATCGTGTAGCTCATAATAATCATTGGTAAGCAAGGGAACAGCATAACCCGCTTCAATAAAAAATTTGTTGCGCTGGCCAAGTTTCCAGGCATAGCCTCCCGCAAAAAATACATTGCCCACCGGCTTTAAATCCAATATTACATTTTAGTAGCCGCCTTTTAAATAAAACTGATACCACCCTTTTGGATAAAACTTCAGATTTAAAGCCCATTTTGATCCCCAGGTGCTCAGGCCGATACCGGCTCCCAGCGTAAATTTTTCGGTTAATACAACATCCAGTTGCGGCCCCAAAATTCCTATCACATTATTTATTCCGGTGCTAAAACCCAGGTAGGCGGTGTGCGCCTGAAAGGGAGCCGGCTCTTTCTTTTCGGAATCCATAAAAGGGTTTGTTTCCGATTGAGCGTAGCTTGTAGCAACCAGCATACACGCGGCAACAATCATCATTAGCTTTTTCATAATCTTAATTTTTGATTAAAAAATTTAGCTTGGCGAAAATAGGTAATTTCTTAAAAAATGCCAAAGAACAGACATGGCTAATGAAGGAAAAATCGTAATGTTTATGAGTTTAAATCGCATTTTAAAGGGAGGGCGCATATCACAACGAAAAAGGCCACCTTTGGAGGCAGCCTTTTTTGTTGGATGGACATCAACAGCGTTTACATTTATTGGCAAACCGGGAAAGTTATTGTCCCGGAATTTTACTTCAGCTACTCTTTTTTCTTAACGATCAGTCCCAGCTCGTCAAGTTGCGCTTGTGCGATAGGTGCCGGTGCGTCGATCATGACATCTCTGCCGGTGTTGTTTTTCGGAAAAGCGATATAGTCGCGGATGCTGTCGCTGCCGCCGAAGAGCGACACCAGACGGTCGAAGCCCAGCGCAATGCCGCCGTGGGGAGGCGCGCCATATTCGAAAGCATTCATCAGGAAGCCAAATTGTGTCTGTGCCAGCTCCGGCGTAAAGCCGAGAATTTCAAACATTTTCTGTTGCAGCTCTTTGTTGTGGATACGAATGGAACCGCCGCCGATCTCCACGCCATTTATCACCAGGTCGTAAGCATTGGCGCGCACCGCTCCGGGATCGCTTTGCAGCAGGGCAATATCTTCGGGCTTGGGTGCCGTAAAAGGATGGTGCATGGCATAATAACGCTCGGTCTCTTCGTCCCATTCCAGCAATGGAAAGTCTATAACCCATAGCGGACGGAACATATCAGGATTGCGAAGTTCCAGCCTGTCGGCCATCTCCAGGCGCAGGCTGCCCAGCGCTTTGCGCGTCTGGTTGGTGCTGCCGGCCAGGATCAGCATCAGGTCGCCGGGCTGTGCACCGAAATGCTGCGCCCATGTTTTCAGATCATCATTAGTATAAAATTTATCTACCGACGACTTCAGCGTTCCATCTTCATTAAAACGCACATACACTAAACCCTTGCTGCCGATCTGTGGTTTTTTAACAAAGTCCGTCAGCTCGTCGAGTTGCTTGCGGGTATATCCGGCAGCACCTTTTACGTTGATGCCCGCCACAATTTCAGCCTGATCGAAAACCGGGAAGCCATGGTTTTTTACTTTATCAGTAATTTCTTTAAAAACCATATCAAAACGCAGGTCGGGCTTGTCGGAGCCGTACAATTTCATGGCATCGGAATAGGTCATGCGCGGGATGGCTGTGTTAAAATCGAACTCTTTGATGGTTCTAAAAAGGTGGTGCACCATGCCCTCGAAGGTGTTGAGGATATCTTCCTGCGTCACAAACGACATCTCGCAGTCGATCTGCGTAAACTCCGGCTGACGGTCGGC
>JAAYIU010000410.1 GCA_012523265.1 Bacteroidales bacterium
CAGTGATGCGCTCCATCCGAGCCATCGAAAACAGTGATGTGTGTCTGCTTATGGTGGATGCCACCACCGGCTTCGAAGCCCAGGACATCAACATTCTGCACCTGATCGAGAAAAACAGAAAAGCAGTGGTGATGGTGGTAAATAAATGGGATTTAATTGAAAAGGGCACCAACACGCATCTGGATTTTGAAAATGAAATTCGCAAAAAGACAGCGCCTTTCACCGATTATTCAATTGTTTTTACGTCGGTCATCAAAAAGCAACGCATCTTCAAAGCGCTGGAAGCCGCCAACGAAGCTTTTCAAAACAGCCGCCGCCGCATAGCAACCTCCAAACTCAATGAAGTGCTGCTGCCCATCATCGAAAGCTCGCCACCGCCTGTGTTTAAAGGCAAATATGTGAAGATAAAATACGTCACACAACTGCCGACCAAATTTCCGGCATTTGCCTTTTATTGCAACTCGCCACAGTACGTTAAGGAGCCTTATCTGCGATTTATGGAAAATACAATCCGCAAACATTTCGATTTCAAGGGCATCCCGGTGCAGCTTTATTTTAGAAATAAATAAATCGTTTGCCGAAGATGGCAGAAGGAGTAAGAATAGATAAATGGTTGTGGGCTGTGCGTGTTTTCAAAACGCGGAGCCAGGCCGCTGAAGCGTGTCGCACGGGCAAAGTAATGATTGCCGGGCAACCTGTAAAACCTTCGCGCGAAACCAAAATGGGCGACGAAGTGCACGTAAGAGTAAGCCCGCAGCTTACGCGGACTTTGCGTGTGAAGGAACTTTTGCAAAACAGGGTAGCTGCGCGTCTGGTTCCCGAATATGCCGACGACCTCACCCCTCCCGAAGCCTACGAACGCCTCAAAATCATCAGCCATCTCAACTACGAGCGCCGCGACCGGGGAACCGGAAGACCCACCAAAAAACAACGCCGCGACATCGACCGGCTGAAAGAAGAAGAATAATGAGAAATTGTAAATGATAATAAAACAACCGCCAGTAGTCGGTGTAAACAATCACAAATAAATTTCAATAGCCAATTTTTAAAATTTCAATTTGCGTAACAGTGATTAAAATTGAGCATCCGGAGTTTTTATTAATTGAAATGGCTCTGATATAAAATTTTGTGGGCACCTGATCACTAACCCCGGCCTTTAGGCCGGGGTTAATAGACAAAAATATTTCAGTGGGCTTTAGCCCAAATAAATAGAAATGTTATGTTGGGTTCATGGAAAGGTATTGATGTGAAAATATTGCGGGCTAAAGCCCGCAGGTCTCTGACCGGGCTATCTGACCCCGGACATCCGGGGTTATTGACATGCTGCAGATGAGCCACACACATTAAATAATATCAGAACTATTGAAGTTTGAAATTTATTTGTTTATTGGAATTTACTTTTTGATATTTTGATGATGAAATACTAACGCTCACTGACAAGACTTTAGAACTATGCTTACACAACGACAGCTTTTTTTTGAACATGTGGCGCTGCCTTCGCTCTTTCCGATGGGACTTGAGATTGTTTCGGCTGAGGGCATCTACATGTACGGCACTGACGGAACACGCTACACCGATTTGGTTTCGGGCGTTTGCGTCACCAACCTGGGGCATCGGCATCCGGCCATTGTGCAGGCGGTAAAAGAGCAGGTGGACAAATACATGCACCTGATGGTGTACGGCGAGTTTATCCAGTCGCCACAGGTAAAGCTGGCGCAGTTGCTTACGCAAATGTTGCCACCATCGCTCAACTCGGTCTATTTTGTCAATTCGGGCAGCGAAGCTGTGGAAGGTGCGCTAAAGCTTGCCAAACGCATAACAGGCCGCTCCCGCCTCATTGGCTACACCAACAGCTACCACGGCGGTACCCACGGCGCCTACAGCATGCTGGGCAACGAACAACTCAAAAATGCTTACCGCCCGTTGCTGCCCGACATCGAATTTCTTCGTTTTAATAATTACGACGACCTCCGGCGGATCGACAGCAAAACGGCCTGCGTGTTGGCAGAACCGGTGCAAGCCGAAGCCGGCATCATCGTGCCGGATGTGGAATATATGGTGGCACTGCACCAGCGATGCACCGAAACCGGAACGCTGCTGGTTTTTGATGAGATACAAACGGGATTTGGCCGCACCGGGAAATTATTTTGCTTTGAGCATTACGGCATTACACCGGATGTCATCTGCATGGCCAAAGGGATGGGCGGTGGCATGCCCATCGGAGCCTTTGTTGCCGACAAAAAGCTGATGCTCGCTTTTACCAGCAATCCCGACTTCGGGCACATCACCACCTTTGGTGGACATCCCGTATGTGCCGCGGCAGCGCTGGCCAACCTGCAGGTGCTTACCGAAAACCCCGAACTAATAGCTGAAGCCGATGAAAAAGGAGCACAATTTGAGCAAGCGCTTTCCCCACATCCTGCTGTGGTAAAGGTTCGCCGAAAAGGCCTGCTGATGAGCATCGAGCTAAACTCTATTGAGACAAATGCACGGGCTATGAAACTTCTGCTCGACGAAGGCCTTATCACCGACCCGTTTTTCTTTATGCCGCAAGCCTTCCGCATAGCGCCGCCGCTCACCATCACCCGCCAACAGATCAGCGAAAGCATCGGGAAAATAATGCAAGTGCTGGATAAAGCTTAAAAAGAAAGCCATCCGCTAATTCACACGAATTAAATAAATTCACGCGAATAATTCTTTTGGCCACTTTACGCGTTCATTATGCCTATGGTGGTTAAAAACTATTAGCGCTTATTAGCGCCAACAACCCAACAGCCTGACAGCCTGACAACTTTCTCATTTCGTACCGTCTTGTTAATCTCACCCCGCATGCGGCGCCAGCGAAATGGCTTTGGTTACTGCCGTCAGGCCGTAACGTTTGCGGATGCGGTCGAGCGCCTGGTAGAGGCTCACCATCTCGGGCGTGTCTTCGAAGAGGTCGAGCTGCTGCACGCCGCTCACCAGATGGCTGAAGCGTACGCCTATGAGGCGGATGAGCATGCGCCGCTGGTAGAGCCGCCCGAAGAGTTCCAGCGCCACGCGCGCGAGCACATGATCGAACGAGGTATAGGTGATGGTTTTTTGCAGGGTGTGGGTGTCGAAGTTGGCATAACGAATTTTTACGGTGACGCAGCCGGTAAGTTTCTCTTTCTGGCGCATTTGGAAAGCAATTTTTTCGACCATCGTGCTCAACACTTCGCGCAGACGCTGCACGTCGATGGTGTCCTGTTCGAAAGTAGTCTCGGTGCTGATGGATTTGCGCTCGGAGTAAGGCACCACAGGCGCTGTGTCGATGCCGTTGGCTTTCTTCCAGATGTCGAGGCCATTTTTGCCCATGAGCTTCTCCATCATCTCGGGCGGTATCAGGCTTAGCGTGCGGATGTCGGCCACGCCCATGGAGCGCAGCAACTGGTAAGTCCTGAGGCCTATCATCGGAATTTTGCGTATCGACAGCGGCTCCAGAAAAGTACGCACCCGCGGCTGCTCTACCTGCAGCTCTCCGTTGGGCTTGGCCTCGCCGGTGGCTATCTTCGACACGGTTTTGTTTACCGACAAGCCCAGCGAAATAGGCAGCCCCGTTTCGCGCATGATGCGCGCCCGCAGCTCGTGCGCCCATTTCATAGCGCCAAAAAAACGCTCCAGCCCCGTCAGATCCAGATAATGCTCGTCGATAGAAGCTTTTTCGTATAGCGGTGCCTGTTCAGCAATTACCTCGGTGACCAGCCGCGAGTACTTGCTATAGTTCTCCATGTCGCCGCGCACCACCGTGGCCTGGCTGCACAGATTCAAAGCCAGCTTCATGGGCATGGCCGAACGCACACCAAAACGCGGTGCCTCGTAGCTGCAGCTGGCCACCACGCCCCGGTCGCCGGCACCACCAATAATCACAGGCTTGCCCGCCAATGAGGAGTTCATCAGCCGCTCCACCGACACAAAAAAAGTGTCTAAATCCAGATGGACAATCGTGCGCCCCGGGGCTGAAATATTTTCGTCGGTCAACATTTTTATTAAAATTTCTATTAGTATTCCAAAATATTTTTACTTTTGACTATTTTTTAATCATTATTTCGGCTACAAGATAAACATCTCAAAGTTGCCAACAATTGATTGTTAATAAATATTTGGAGGTAAAAAATGTATTTCAGCACCAACATCCGCTTATTGCGTAAGCGCAAAGGCCGCACCCAGGACGACGTAGCAACCACCCTGGACATCAAACGCTCGACCTACAACAACTACGAAAACCAGATTGCGCGGCCAGGCATCGACAGCCTGCTGGCTATTTCGGATTATTTCGGCGTAGCCATCGACACACTTATCAAAGTTGACCTGCGTAAGCTCACGCCCAGCCAGCTCTCGCAGCTCGAAAATGGCTACGACGTTTACATCCGCGGCAGCAGCCTGCGCGTGCTGGCTACTACGGTGGATCAGGAAAACGACGAAAACATAGAGCTGGTGAACGAAAAGGCACGTGCCGGCTACACCAATGGCTTTGCCGATCCGGAGTTTATCCGCATCCTGCCCACCTTTAAGCTGCCTTTTTTATCGAAAGAGAAAAAATACCGCACCTTTCAGATTCAGGGCGATTCGATGCTGCCCATCCCATCAGGCTCGTACGTTACCGGAGAATTTATTCAAAACTGGAACTTCATCCGCAACGGCGAAGCATGCATCGTCCTCACCCTCAACGAAGGCATCCTTTTTAAAGTGGTCGAAAACCAAATAGCAGAAAAAGGAATGCTGCGGCTGCATTCGCTCAACACCATCTACATCCCTTACAGCATCCATGTGAGTGAGATCAAAGAGGTTTGGAAATTTATCCACTACATCAGCGCCGAGCTGCCCGGACAAAGAACCACCGAAACCGAGATCATCGACAGCATCCGCGAGATACAAAAAGATGTGAGGGGAATTAATGACAGGCTGGGATCAATAGAAAAACCCTAAGCTGGATAGCCTTTAAAAATAATATGAATAATGAATCTTGAAGTGAAAAACGAAGGCGTATGAAAATGGGAATTATAAATTACACCACATAAATTATAAAGGCCATCAGAAAATGCACATGCAGAGGTGCAAATTTATTGATTTTTGCACATTCGCTTGTGCATTTTATGGCTTTTATCAATTTTCGATTGCTAAAAATAAAATCACCGGCAGCATCAACGGATAAATAAGTAAGTGGTAAAAATAGAAACGGTTATGTGCAATCACCATTTCCTGGGTTCAAAGCCTGGCTTATTGACAATGGCAGCGCTTCCCCCGGTTGCTTTGATGGCAAGCAAACCATGTTTCATGGCCATCTTCATGCTTCCCGATTGTTCGACAAGACATG
>JAAYIU010000369.1 GCA_012523265.1 Bacteroidales bacterium
ATCATAACCTAAACAATAGTATGGATTATAAAAAAATAAAATCTGAAAATACTGCTGTAACCCGCAGGATGCGGCAGTTTGATAAAGACACCGGAAATATCTACGAAACTCTGGCCATCATTTCAAAACGAAGCAACCAGATTTCGCTGGAGCTTAAAGAAGAACTCAACAAGAAGTTAGCGGAGTTTGCTACCAATACCGACAGCCTGGAGGAAGTTTTCGAGAATCGCGAGCAGATAGAGATCGCCCGTTTCTACGAAAAGTTGCCCAAGCCTACCTTATTGGCTGTTCAGGAATTTCTGGATGACCAGGTATATTACCGCAATCCAGCCAAGGAGGCTACCAATCCGCTCACCAGCGACATATTAGAATAAAGAGTGCTGAAGGGTAAGAAAATAATCATTGGCATCACCGGCAGCATAGCTGCTTACAAGATTCCGTTGCTGGGGCGTTTGCGCGTAAAGGAAGGCGCTGAAGTGCAGACCATTCTTACGGAGCATGCGCGCGAGTTTGTTACCCCGCTCACCCTTTCTGTTTTGTCGCGGCGTCCGGCACTTACAGCCCCTTTCGACCCTGCCGACGGTACCTGGCACAGCCATGTGGATATGGGTGTGTGGGCCGACCTGATGCTGGTGGCACCGGCATCGGCCGCCACGCTTAGCAAAATGGCTTCTGGCATGGCCGACAATCTGCTCGTTACGACCTATCTCTCGGCCAAATGTCCGGTGTTTTTTGCGCCGGCCATGGATTTGGATATGTTCCGGCATCCTTCTACGGGCGAAAATATCACGACACTCACCAGCCGCGGCCACCGGCTTATCGAACCACAAGTGGGCGAGCTTGCCAGCGGACTTACCGGTGCCGGACGCATGGAGGAACCCGAAAAGATGCTTGAGATCATCCTGCAACATTTTGCGGAAGCGCAACAATTTGCCGGCAGGCATTTTCTCATCACTGCCGGCCCTACCTATGAAGCCATCGACCCGGTGCGCTTTATCGGCAACCACTCTTCCGGACAAATGGGCTTTGCCCTGGCAGAAGCTGCTGCCGGGCGTGGCGCCACTGTTACGCTCGTTGCCGGACCGGTGCATCAAAGCGCCCGCCATAACGGCATAAAGCGCATCGACGTGGTGTCGGCAGATGAGATGCTGGCGGCTGTGGCCGACAATTTCGCTTGCGCGGATGTAACCATCATGTCGGCAGCAGTAGCCGATTTTAAACCACAAAAGGTGGCTGGCGAAAAGATTAAAAAACAGAAACAGCCGCCCGCCATTACTTTGCAGCCTACGGTGGATATTCTTTCAAAACTCGGCAAAGAGAAGAAGCCAAACCAGTTGCTCGTCGGCTTTGCGCTCGAAACTGAAAATGAGCTGCAGAACGCATTGCGAAAGCTAAATAATAAAAATCTGGATATGATCGTTTTAAACTCCTTGCGCGACAAGGGTGCGGGTTTTGGAACGACCACCAACAAAATTACCCTCATCCACCGCGACCGGAAGATTATCGAATATGAATTGAAAGCCAAGGCGGAAGTTGCTACCGATATTCTGGATGCCGTATCCACCATGCTTTAAAATAGGAAGGCATCGCATACCGACATTGTTTATCATTTTACCAGATTCCCGATATGTTGAAACCCATTTTTTCTTTTTTATTAATAATTGCTTTTGCAGCAACGCTTTCGGCGCAGGAATTTAATGTCTCTGTTCAGGTTTCGGCGCCGCAAATACAGCAAACCAACCGCGAAAAGTTCAATGAATTGCGCAAAGGGCTTTACGAATTTGTAAACGAAAGGCACTGGACCAACTTCACCTACAAAATTGATGAGCGCATCGAGGGAACCATTGCCATCACCATCACCGAGGAGCTGTCATCGGATGAGTTCAAAGGTCGCGTCAACCTGGTGCTGCGTCGTCCGGTTTTTGGCACTTCTTACAACTCGCCACTTTTTAATTATGTGGATAACGATTTCCAGTTTCAGTGGCAGGAGGGGCAGTCTATCGAATACAGCGACAACACTTTTACGTCCAACCTCACCTCGGTGGTAGCTTACTATTGCTACATTTTCCTGGGGTTGGATTTCGACTCCTACCAGTCGATGGGTGGCTCGCCTTATTTTGATAAAGCACAGCAAGTTGTAAGCACAGCACAAAGCGCACGCGAGCCAGGCTGGAAAGCCTTCGAGAGCATGAAGAATCGTTATTGGCTTAGCGAAAATCTCAACAACAGCTCCTACACCAACATTCGTAAAGCGATGTACACTTTCCATCGCCGCGGCCTGGATGTGATGTCGGACAACCTGGAGAATGGCCGCCAGGGCGCCTTGGAAGCCCTTGAATTGCTGCAGCGCGCCCATCGCGAAAAGCCGCGTTTGTTCTACATGCAACTGGTGATGGATGCCAAACGCGACGAGTTTATCAACATCTTTAGCGATTCTTCACCCATGGACAAAACCAAAGCCGTAAACATCCTCAAAGAGATAGACCCCTCGCACGCCAACGACTACCAGAAAATTATCAGCAGCCAATAATCATCGCGCTGCACGCTGATATTTTTCCCACGGCAATTTCTGTTACTTTTGCCCCGTAAACCATTGCAGTAATCGAAATTGTTAAAACAAATTTCCATAAAAAATTACGCCCTCATCGACCGGCTCGAAACTACTTTCGAGGCCGGGTTTTCGGTGCTTACGGGCGAAACTGGTGCCGGGAAATCGATCATCCTGGGAGCGCTCTCGCTTATCCTGGGCCAGCGTGCCGATCAGCAGGCTGTGAAAGATAAAAACGAGAAATGCATTATCGAAGGCATCTTCGACATCAGCCGGCACGACTTGCGGTTTTTTTTTGATGAAAACAATCTCGACTATCAGCCCGAGCTTACCATTTTGCGCCGCGAAATACTGCCTTCGGGCAAATCAAGAGCGTTTGTCAACGACACCCCGGTGATGCTCAGCCAGATGAAACCGCTGGCTGATCTGCTCATCGACATCCATTCACAAAACAGCATCATCCTTTTGCAGGATGCTGCCTTTCAACTCGACGTGCTCGACAATTTTTGTGACAACACCCATGAACTGCGGAACTACAAGTCGCTTTATCATTCGTATCGCATCAAAGTGCAGCAGATAGAAACATTGCGCAAGGCAGAGGAGCAGGCACGTGCCGAGCAGGATTTTTATAAATATCAATACGATGAAATCGTAAAGGCTGCCCCGGCTATCGGTGAGCAACAAGAGATAGAGGAGGAGCTGGGCATGCTGCGGCATGCCGAAGAGATCAAAAGCCGGCTGTTCAATGTAAGCCAGTTGCTGGAGGCCGACAACGGGATGGAGCAGATTTTTGGCGAAATCCTTACAGAATATAAACCATTGCGCAGCTACTCCGCCGAGCTTAATGCAATTGGCGAACGCTTCGAAAGCAGCCGCCTGGAGTTGATGGATCTGGCAGCAGAAGTGCACAAAATTGGGGAGCGCGTGGAGGTAAATCCCGATCGTGCTGAAGCGCTCACCGGGCGGGTAAACCTGATTTATCAGTTGCAACATAAGCACAAAGTTGCCGATGTGGAAAGCCTTCTTGCTGTGCGCGACGAATACCGCCGCAAAATGGACGACTACGATTCGTTGGCCGACAAAATAACTGCCGGGGAGAAGGAGCTGGAGCTGATGATGAAAAAGCTGCAAGAGCAAGCCGCCGCACTTTCGGTAAGTCGAAA
>JAAYIU010000022.1 GCA_012523265.1 Bacteroidales bacterium
ATGACGATGTGTGGACAGAGTTTGAGGTTCGGTGTCAACAGGTACACAACGATTTTTATACAAAACTCAACGAACGCTTCCCCAACCTTTCGGCCAACGAAAAACGCCTAAGCGCCTTCCTGCGGCTAAACATGTCGACCAAAGAAATCTCGGCCATCACCTATCAAAGCCCCAACAGCATCACGGTGGCTCGCTCGCGACTGCGCAAAAAACTGGGACTCGACACCGACGAAAACCTCATTTCGTTTCTCGAAACGCTTTAAACATTGCAAATCGCTTCTCCGGCGGCAGTTTCATTAATCGTATCTAAAATCCAATCACACAAAATTCATCTTTTTTCCTCATGCATTTTTAACACACTACATTTTAGCGTTTTAGGGTAGTGTGTATAGCTGATGTAACCTCAAGGCTATGCTTTTGTAATACACTTTTGCCCTGAGGTAGATGTTTTGTCACTCCTAAAACTTGTGCTCTTCCACCCAATGCCATTTTCTTTGCATCAAATCAATTTAAAATAAAAATTTAGCGAAAGCGATGGCATCAAAAGATTACAATAAAAAGGAAGAAGAAAAGCAAGAGGCGCAACAGGAGGCCACGGAGGCTGTCTTAAGGCGACTGCTTGAAGATGCACGCTGTAAGTCGCAAGCCTACCGGAAAATTCTTAATTCACTTAATATTAATACTAATAAAAATAAGGATTAAATTATGAAAAGTTACACTTTACTAATTGTAATGCTGCTTAGCCTGGCCTTTTCGGCCAACGCACAACTGCAGCGCACGCACTACGGCGACGGCCACAAGCCGGAGCATCACCAACTCAATGTTCGCTTTGGCGACATTATCTACGATCAGTCGGCCGATCATCCCAACGGCGGATACATTGTATCGCAATTTTTTACGGACGAAGCAAGTGCTGATCTCTCCTCTGAGGCAGCAGATGATTTTGTGGTACCCGAAGGCGAAACCTGGACGGTTGGTTCGTTTGGCGTCTGGGGCACATGGTGGCCCGAAAGCGCCGGCAATCCCGAGAAGATTGATATCGCAATCTATCAGGACGACGACGGAAAACCCGGTGATCTGATTGATGCCTATGGTCAGGAAACTGATTTCTATGAAGAAGAGTGGATTAGCGCAAGCGGAGAGCACGAAAGCTATTACAATTTCACTTTCCCCACACCCTTGTCTTTTACCGAAGGCCACTACTGGATTAGTTTCCAGGTGCACGACAGCTATGATAAAGTAGGCCAATGGGGCTGGCAGGATACACCCCTCGACATCCTTGAACCTTGGCACTGGCGCAATCCCGGTGGTGGATTTCCCAATGGAAGTCCTGAATGGAAACCCAGCACACAGATTCACATTTTTGGTTATAAACTCAATCTGAGATTTGCACTCTACGGTGATGCCTACAATAATGACCTGGCTGCCTACATGCTGGTAAATCCTGAAAACGGCCAGCTTACCAATCAGGAAACCATTACAATAAAAATTAAAAATGAAGGAAAACTTACCCAAACCGGTTTTGATGTAGCTTATGCCGTAAATGGCGGAAGCTGGATTACAGAAAATGTGGGTGCGCTTAGCGTGGGACAGGACGAAATCGCAGAATACACTTTTACGACCAAAGCTGATCTGTCGGCTACTGGTTTTTTTGATATCTCTTTCAAAACCCTACTTCCCGGAGATGAGCAGCTTGCCAACGATGAGATGACAAAGCAAGTTGTTAATTATGGTGTGATTTATCCAATGGTTAATGGCGACACTGTGAC
>JAAYIU010000447.1 GCA_012523265.1 Bacteroidales bacterium
CGCTGCCGTCAGCGAGTGAGCTTAACTTGAGCCTGTTCATATCAAATACGAACAATAAGGTAATAAGGTTGGGATATCGTTATTAAACCTCATTGTCTACTAAGGTTCAGAAAACAGGATAAGGTTTTTAAGGTCAAAGGCCTCATCCCCCTTTGTCACGTAATCAAGATTTGTGAATACACCTTAGAATTTTGCGTAGAGTGAAAAGGATTAAGCCTTTATCACAGCAAGTGGCGTTAATTCCACCTGAATATCCACCAGGTCGGCTTGCAGCGCCATTACCTCATGGATATCTTTATAGGATCCCGGCGCTTCATCCAAATCATCTTTGTGGCGCAACGCATGTATCACGCCCAGCTCTTCCAGCTTTGCTGATTCTGTTTTAATGTCCAAGGTTTTCCGCGCCTGTGTGCGGCTCAATACCCGCCCGGCGCCGTGGGAGCAAGAGTTGAAAGAGAGCGGGTTTCCTTTTCCCGTTACCAGAAACGAGCTGGTACCCTGCGAACCCGGAATCATCCCCCACTCTCCTTCTTCGGCACGGGTAGCACCTTTTCGGTGAATAATAAGATCGTGACCAAAATGAGTTTCCCAGGCCGCGAAATTGTGTGGTTTATTAATAAACTGCGAAAATTCTACCTCCGGCACAACTTCCTCAAAAGCGCTTTTCACTCTTTCCATCATCAACTTCCTGTTTTGCAGGGCGAACAGGATGCAGTAATTCATCTCATTAAAATAATTTTTATACCCTTCTGATCCGCGCAAAAAGTAGGAGAGATCCTGCGGCACCTCTTCCCGACGTTTCATGTTTTCCTCTTTTGCTTGCTGGTGATAATGCGCGGCCACCGTATAGCCCAGGTTCCGGGAACCGGAGTGCACCATAATCCAGATGTAGCCGTCGGAGCCTTTTTGAATTTCTATAAAATGGTTGCCGCCGCCCAAAGTTCCTATCTGATGCATGGCGCTGTTGTATTCCTGCAAAACAATAGGCAACTCCTCCTCTACCGGGGGCATCCAACGCTCGTCCTGTTTTTCGGCATGATGCTTAAACCCCACCGGAATAGCTTTGCGGATATTGCTCATCACCTTTTTCAATTTCTTTTGCTCCATGTGCTCCAGGTTGGTTCTTAATGAGCACATTCCGCAACCAATATCCACCCCCACGGCATTGGGAACAATAGCATCTTTGGTAGCCATCACCCCGCCTATGGGCATTCCATATCCCAGATGGGCATCGGGCATAATGGCGATGTGCCTGAAGGCAATACTGAGGTTGGCCAAATTCCTGGCCTGCTGCAAAGCATCCTCCTCCAGGTCTTCGAGCCACAATTTTATCGGAATCCGTTCAGTAGTTATCTTTTGTATCATAGGAGCCAATATAATTAATTTTTACATTAAAACGAAAAAGGAGCGTGTAAGTTGAAAATGGGTTAATATTTCCATCTGTTAGCCAAAGCCACCAGCGACAGCATTACCGGTACTTCAACCAAAACTCCTACAACGGTAACCAAGGCTGCGGGCGATTGCAAGCCAAATAAGGCAATGGCAACGGCAACGGCCAGTTCAAAAAAATTGCTTGCGCCAATCATTGCCGATGGCGAACAAATGGCATGGGGCAATTTTAACTTTCTGCCACTAAACCATGTGATGAAAAAGATAAAATAGGTTTGAATGATCAATGGAATTGCTACAAGCAAGATGATAAATGGATTCTCGGTAATGGTATTCCCCTGAAATGCGAAAAGTAAAATCAAAGTTAATAGCAGAGCTAAAATAGAAACCGGTTTAAATTTGGGCAAAAATGCTTTTTCAAACCATTCTTTTCCATTCCGCCTGATTAAAACTTTGTGTGTAATGTAACCCGCCAACAGCGGAACGACAACAAATATCAACACGCTCGAAACCAGCGTGTCGTAGGGAACCTGAACATCGGTAATGCCCAGGAGCAAACCCACGATAGGAACGAATGCCACCAAAATAATCAAGTCGTTTACCGAAACCTGAACCAGGGTATAGTTTGGATCGCCATTTGTAAGGTAGCTCCATACAAAAACCATTGCGGAACACGGGGCTGCGCCTAATAAAATAGCGCCGGCAATGTATTCGCCTCCCATTTCCGGGGTAATAAAAGCCGCATAAATCTTTGAGAAAAATATCCAGGCAAAAAATGCCATGGTAAAAGGTTTTATCAGCCAGTTGACTACAAGGGTAAGTATTAATCCCTTAGGGCGTTTGCCCACATTTTTAATACTCGAAAAATCGACCTGCAGCATCATGGGATAAATCATCATCCAAACCAAAATGGCAACGGGGATATTTACCCTGAACACTTCCATTTTACTTAACACTGCTACACTTTCGCCGGCAAAATTGCCAATAACAATTCCAGCCCCGATACACAGCGCGACCCAAAGCGTAAGGTATTTTTCAAAGAATCCTATTTGTTTCTTCGCAGTCATTATTTTAATAATTTGAAAATTAGCTGATTCTAATTCATTTTATTTTTCGGCGTAAACAGTGATGCTGAATATGCCAATGCCTGATTGTTTGTATTCGATCAGTTCTTGTGGCGACAGGTAATTCAATAAAACCGAATCAGGAACGTCAATTGGTTTCTCTTTTTGTACTTTAATATTTACCAGGCCACTGTTGCTGATTACTTTCAGGTAATCGTCTTTTTGCATGGCGCCTGAAACACATCCGACATACATCTCGGCTGCCTGTTTGAGTTTTTCCGGTAACTCGCCTTTTAAAACAATATCGGAAACCGAAAGGTGCGCTTCAGGTTTCAAAATGCGATAAATTTCAGCAAATGCTTTGTCTTTATTTGGAACAAGGTTCAAAACACAATTGCTAATTACCACATCGGCAGTGTTGTCGGCAAGTGGTAAATCTTCAATATCGCCTAAGCAGAATTCGATATTTCCGTAACCCAATTTCTGATTATTTTCCCTGGCTTTTTCAATCATCGATTCGGTCATATCAATACCGATAATTTTACCATTCTCGCCAGCCAGTGCCCGTGCAACAAAACAATCGTTGCCTGCACCAGAGCCTAAATCAACAACGGTATCTCCTTTCTTTATTTGGGCGAACTCTGTCGGAATACCGCAACCCAAGCCCATGTCGGCATCAGGGTTATGCCCTTCAATGTTTGCATACTCATCGCCAATCATGCTGAATTCCAGCTCCCCGCAACAACCAGAATTTCCGCAGCACGAAGATTGGTTGGATAAAACATTTTGTTTGGCAATTGCTCCATATTTTTCTTTAACTACTAATTTTAAATCTTCTGCTTTCATAATTGAGTTTTTATTTGTTCGACAAAAAATTTGTAAAACGCTTCTTTAATTTCGTCGCGAACCCTGATGAATTCACCCCGGATAAATTCTTCTGTTCCGGCAGCGTGCGACGGGTCGTCGAATCCGATATGCAAGCGATGTTTCACCTTTCCGGGGAAAACAGGGCAATTTTCGTTGGCAGCGTCGCACACTGTAATTACGTAATCCCAATCCTCATCCAGATACAAATCCACTGAATCGGAAGTGTGGAGGCTGATGTCGATACCGATTTCTGCCATTACCTTTACCGCTGTTGGGTTCAATTTTCCGGAGGCTTCAGTTCCGGCAGAGCGAACAACAAGATTTTTATCAAACGACTGCAGAAAACCATGCGCCATCTGGCTGCGGCAACTGTTGCCGGTGCATAGGATGAGGATTTTGGTGTTATTCACATTTATAATTTTAAGTATTTTTGAGATTATGTTTTTTTACAAAAATCCATTATCGTCGTCACATGAAGGCAAAGAACAAACCGGTATTTCAAAAACGCATTTTTTGGGATGTTGATTTTGAAAAAATTGACTACGATGCCAAAGCAAACTTCGTAATTGAAAGGGTCTTTGAGCGTGGTGATGTGGACGACATCCGTCAATGCCGAAGATATTACGGCGATGAAAAAGTGTCGGAAGCCTTGCTGAAAGCCAAATATCTCCCTTTGCATACCCTCTACTTCGCCAGTGCGATAGTCGATCAACCCATTGAAAACTTCAGATGTTACACATTGAGACAATCGAACCCCGAACTTTTTCCTTACTAAAGGAACTGATGGAAATTCCGTTGCTGCACCCCTTTTCACTTGTTGGGGAAACCGCGCTTGCATTGCGTTATGGGCACCGTAGTTCAATTGATTTGGATTTGTTTTATCATAAAAAATTTGACCACTAGAACTTGTTGCAAATCTCGAAAAGAATTTTAAAAAGAGATTCGTGTATAAAAATCAACCGGCTTCGTTCGGGATTTTTTGTTTTATTGATGACGTCAAGGTTGATTTTGTACACTTCCCCCACCTACCAATTGCCCCACCCGAAACGGCAGATAAAATCAGGATGTACAGCAGTGCCGATGTTGCGGCCATGAAAATACAAGCCATCTTGGGGCGTGGAAAAAAAAGGATTCCCTGGATTTGCACGAGTTGCTCCGGCACTAATCCTTGCAGCAATTGATGGATTGGCACCAACTAAAATACCCCAGCCAAATGTTGGCAATCAGCATTCCCACGCCATCACCTATTTTGTTGATGCCCAAGAAAGTGAGATGTCTGTAACTTTTAAAAAGCAAACCTGGGAAGATGTAAAAAAAAACCTTAAACGTACTGTTCATGATTATCTACTTTGAGATTAATTATTATTACCTCCAAACGTTTTATTGTCCGGCAGTGAATCCATACATGTCTATGATTTTGGCCTTTGGATAGTTTAAAGTTGTCTTTCGTCCAGCTACAAAGTTCGTAGTAAAAGTTTCATCTGATAATCTGTCGATTGTAGTTTTGTTTGCTTCATAAAATGTCTTGATGAAAGACAATGATTTTTGGTTGACACTTCTAAAACCACATTGTCCCTCTGAAATAGCTCTGAAGGAATTACAGAAGAAATTGTCAAATGCAGGAATGAAACCAAATACTCCAAGAAGGATTTTAGTTATTAACGTCAAGTCCGCGTTCTTTTTATTGATCAAACGGGTCTTGATGTCACTATAGATTTTGATGATGGTCTGGATATTATTTTCGTCATAGCTATCAACGTCAATTTCCCAGACAGATTTATCCAATGCTGCAATGTATCGAATTGTCGGCTCAAAATGTTTAGCACTTTTTTGGAGCAAAAAACTTGAACCTCTAAACATTCCCCAACTCGCTAAATAAAATCCAAGAACCAAACACCCCTTTTCTATGTCTTGAGTAATGTTGTTTGACGGGCGAAAGTAATTGTAGCAATAGTCAAACGAAGTATAACGGTCATCGGGATTAGACTGACTTTTAAACCTATTTACAATTGTTTCAATGTTCGTCTTTGTCATTGTTTTAAATTAGTTAAATGTCTGCACAGCAGCTTTTACAAAGAAAATCAATACTGACCGAGTAAAAATTACAGATTCTTCGTTACGCTACCAATGACAACTTTTTGTAAAAGTCTAATTGTGTAGGATAAACAGACCTTTCAGTCGCAAGCTCCTTCAAGGTGACAATGGCGTTGTGGCTATGGGGGAGAAGGAAAAAAATCGCTTCGC
>JAAYIU010000364.1 GCA_012523265.1 Bacteroidales bacterium
GGACAAACTCGGCACCGGTAAGATGCACCATGCGCAGACGCACTGTTCGCCGGGTTTGATGGATTCCTGCCAAAGCCACCGACAGCTCGTCGGCAACAATCATCTCGTTGCCATGCTCGTCCTCTATCACCAATCCCGTAAGGTGCAATTTGCCTGTAAGCCCCACCTGGATGCCATCAATGCTGATAGTAGTGCCGGTCTTCTGCGTAAGGAAGGCTGCGGCAAAACGCGTGACAAGCGTCTGCACCTCCGGGTTGCGTAGCAAAAGAAAAACTACCAGTTGCAGCGAAACCACAAAAGCAATCAGGTAGATGATGCTATGGAAAATCTTTTTTAGAATAATGATATTTTTTTATAATGCCGGCTGATATGGAGCAGCTTTTCTCGTTGATAATCATATTAAAACGTCATTTTGCAAAATTATGATTTTGTTTCGGGTGGAAGGCGGTAAATAATTGCAGGTTTTGCGTAAATTCGCCAATCTTTTTGGAGATTCAATTTTTAATATTTACAAAACCTGATCATTATGAAACTATTTATCAAACAACACTTTTTATTGATGCTGTTGGCCTTGGGGATCATGCTTCCGGCTTACGCACAAATTACCATCAGCAGCAGCGACATGCCCGCCGTCGGCGACACGCTGCGCAAGAGCAACAGCCTTGATATTACCGGCATCGATTTCACGGTTACGGGCGCCGGTTACGACTGGGATTTTTCGGAGCTGCAGCCAGTGTTTCAAACCGTCGACACATTCGTCAGTGTAAGCTCCGTGCCATTTCTTTACCAGCTCGTTTTCTTTCCCGGCGTGGTGGCCAACGTGGCCCAGAAATACACAGGTATAAACCTCGACACCCTTGTCGGCGTTTCGCTAACCGACCCTTACCGGTTTTTTAAAAATACCTCCGGCTCCTTTACTGATGTGGGCTTTGCCTTTACCATCAACGACATCCCGGTGCCGCTCAAATTTAACAGTGCCGATGTGATCTATAAATTTCCGCTTAACTTCGGTCATGCCGATTCGAGTGTGTCGGGAGTAAGCTTTGGCCTGCCAAACGTGGGCTACATCAGCATCGACCGCAAGCGTGTAAACGTGGTTGACGGATGGGGCACGATCACCACCTCGTACGGCACTTTCGACGTGCTGCGCCTGCGCTCTACAGTCAAAGAAACCGACAGCATCTACGTGGATTCACTCCAGTTTGGCACTGCGCTCAACCGCAACTACGTGGAGTACAAATGGCTTGGCGCCGGATATGGGCAGCCACTCTTGCAGGCAACCATCGAAGGGCCGCTCATCACCGTCGCCTGGCTCGATTCGATCGCCGGCACCAACGTAGGAATAAAGCAGCCGGTTGCGCTCGAAACGCGTCTTTCGGTAGCTCCCAATCCAATGGCCGGCGACGCCACAGCAACTGTTCATCTCCACCGCCCGGAGGTGGTTTCGATGGCAATTTTCGATCTTTCCGGAAAATGTGTCGCCGAAATATTCAACGGCAGGTTGCCATCCGGACAATCGGTTATTCCATTCGCCAACCGGCTACAACCCGGTATGTATCTGCTGCGGCTGGCCACATCAGAGAAATTATTAACACAAAAATTAATAATCCAATAGGGAAGAAAGAGGATAGGGATGTAGAGACGCACAGCCTGCCACGCTCCAGCGGGGGACGTGCGTCTAAAATGATAATTCTGAAGTTGGAGGTTAGAAACGAAATATTTCAGTTGGCAGTTGTTTGATCAGCAGCCAACAAAAAGTTGTAAAGATCACTAAACCCGGCCTTTAGGCCGGGGCAAACGACGAATTAATTTCAGTGGGCTTTAGCCCAAAATCAACAAAACAATATGTTGAGTTCATTGTATTTTTTACTTTTAAATCATTTATCAAAAAAGCGTTTTTACCGATGAGTTTCACCATTTATAAATCTTCCGCCGGTTCGGGCAAGACCTACACGCTGGTAAAAGAATACCTGAATCTGGTGATGCAGCAGCCGGAGGATTACCGGCATATCCTGGCCATCACTTTCACCAACAAAGCCGCCGCCGAGATGAAAGACCGCATCCTGCAATATCTGGCGCTGATGGCCTATGGCGCCACCAACGACAAAGACCGTGGAATGCTGGCAGGATTGTCGGCGCATTATAGCGAATTGATTCAGGGCGACACAGCGGCTGTGCAGGCGCGGGCGCAACTGGTGTTGGGCAACATTCTGCACGACTATTCCAACTTCGCCATCGGCACCATCGACAGCTTTGTGCAGAGCATCGTGCGTAGCTTTGCGCGTGAGCTGAAGTTGCCCGCCGGCTTCGAGGTGGAACTCAACGCCGAAAATCTCCTGCGCAAAAGTATCGACGCGCTGCTAAGCAAGGCGGGTGTAGAGCCGCAACTCACCACGCTGCTGGTAAGTTTTATAAAAACAAAAATGGAGGATGAGAAAAGCTGGAACATCGAAGGGGAAATTTTTAAATTTGGCAAAATCATGCTGCGCGAAGATAGCCAACTGGCGGCCGACAAGCTGCGGCATCTCTCCATCAGCGACTTCAGGCAAATCGAACAGCAGTTGTCGAAACATTGCGCATGCATCCAAAACAAAATAAAAGCTCCGGCTGCCGAGGCGATGAAGTTGCTTACGCAAAATGGAATTACCGACTGGATGATGAGTCACGGAAGTTCCGGAATATATTCCTACTTCAATCGCATTGCCAATGGGGATTTCAGTAAGCCGGAACCCAATAGTTATGTTTCCAAACTGTTCGATTCTAAGACCTGGCATTCCGGTAAATGCCCGCCCGACAAACGTTTGGTCATCGAAACCTTACAACCCGATCTGGATCGGCTGCTTCACATAACCGCTGCAACTATTCAGGATCAATTGCCACATTACAAGCTGTATCAGCTCGTCCTCAATCATATTTATGAAATGGCGCTGCTCAACGAGATCGAAAAAGTGATGCAGGATTTTCGTGACAACGAGAACATCGTGCATATCTCCGAATTTAATAAGCGCATTGCCACCATCGTGCAGCGCGAGCCGGTACCGTTTATCTACGAGCGCATCGGTGAAAAATTCCGCCATTTTCTCATCGACGAGTTTCAGGACACTTCGGTGCTGCAATGGCACAACATGCTGCCGCTCCTCGAAAATTCGCTGGCAAGCAATCATTTCAACATGATTGTAGGCGATGGCAAACAAGCCATTTACCGTTTCCGGAATGGCGATGTAGAGCAGTTTGCCGCGCTGCCGGGATTGTTGCACCACCACGGAGATCCGATAATGTTAGCACGCGAAAACCTGTTGCGACATCACTGCAAAGAATTGGAGCTTGATACCAATTACCGATCATTCAGGGAAGTAGTGGGATTTAACAACGACTTTTTTGATTTTGCCAAACAGTTGATGCCCGAAAATCTACAAACCATCTACGATTGTAGCCCGCAAAAGGTCGACGAAAAGAAAACCGGCGGCAGCGTGGATATTCATTTTTTTAAATTTGAAAAAAACGAAACTGAAACGGGTGCTGATGCTAAGGAGGAAAAAAATCAGCAATGGATGGCTGCCATTATGGAGCAGGTGCAGAAACAACTTCATACGTTCCGGCCCGGACAGATCGCCATTCTGACCCGAAAAAACAAACAGGCAAGCGATATTGCGCAGCATCTCACCTACAACGGCATCAGCGTGGTTACCAGCGAGGCGCTGCTGCTCACCTCAAGTCCGGAAGTGAATTTTATCATTGCGCTTCTTCGGTTTATTAATGATAAAACCAACAAAATCAACATCGGCGAAATGCTCGCCTATCTCTTTAGCCGGCATCCCGAAAAAATTGCGGGTTTTGATCAGCTTCTGAATTTGAGCCTTGATATTAACAACAAAAATCCGCAAGGGCTTTCCCTGTCGGCATTGCTGCACGAAGTTTTCGGTTATGATATTGATTTTCCAAAGCTGGCCAGGCTGGGGCTTACCGATCTGGTGCACGAGGTAATTCGTGTTTTTGAATTGTCGGAAGGCGGCAGCAACGACTTCGTAAGGTTTTTTATCGACATCATCATCAAATACGCCGCTACCAATCCCGAAGGCATCCCCGACTTTTTGCGCTTTTGGGAGGAGGAGTGCCAGGACAAATCCATCGTAGTGCCCGAAACCATGCAGGCGGTAACGGTGATGACCATTCACAAAGCCAAGGGCCTGCAGTTTCCGGTGGTGATAATGCCCTATGCCGACATCAAATCGAAGAACTTCGGTGAGTTTCTGTGGATCGACCCGGAACTGCAGCCAGAAACACCGTTGCCAATGGCGCTGGTAACGACGGGCAATTTATTAAAAGAAAGCAGCCACAGCGAGATCAACGAAGCCGAGAGTGGTAAGTCGAAGCTCGACGTGCTCAATGTGCTGTATGTTGCCATGACGCGACCGGTAAATCGGCTGGTGGTAATGATGGAAAGCAAAGCCAAAGAGGATGGGGTCTGGAAGCCGTCAGAAACTTTGCTGGATGGTGCCGATATTTTTTATCAATATCTCGAATCCAAAGGGCTTTGGGATGCAGAAAAGCTGCAATACCATTTTGGTGCAGATGTTTCTGAAGATTATAAATTAGAAATAAAAGCGCCTGAACACGATGAAAGTACTGCTGAACGATTGCAGGCCGGACGCTGACGCGAAAAGCTAAGCATCCGTTACCGGGCGCCGGAATTTTGGGAAGGCGCTGCTCCTGATCGGCGTCGCGACCGCGGCATCATGATGCACCACCTCTTGTCGCAGATCAACACTTCCGCCGATATTCCTGGTGCTATCGAGCAGGCCGTGATGCAGGGTTTGTTGGCGGCCGGCGAAAAAGAGGCTATTGCCAAAAGTTTGGATCAGCTGGTGAGCCACTCCACGCTGGCGCAATATTTTGCTCCCGGCGCAGAGGTGATGACCGAACGCGACATCCTTTTGTCCGACGGCCATGCGTTGCGCCCCGACCGTGTGGTAAAACTCCCTTCAGGCACCGCCGTGATCGATTACAAAACCGGCAAAGAAAACCCGATGCATCAGCAGCAGATGGAAACTTATGCCGCAGCACTTCGGGATATGGGAATGACCGAGGTGGTGCCCTGGCTGGTGTATCTGCCATCGGATGAACATGCTGATTTGAAGATTGAGAAAGTGTGATTATTGACACTTATAGAAGTGGTTATCAGGACAAAGATCACTAACCCCGGCCTTTAGGCCGGGGGTAAAAAAAGATACAAAGTTTCATGGGGCTTTAGCCCAAATAAAGCGCATATTATGATGCGCGCATTGAAAGATGTTGATGTAAAAGTATGGCGGGCTTTAGCCCGCATGTTACCGTTCAGGGTTTCCTGATTAGTGAATAATGTGTTTCTAAACTTTTTAAAACCTTCTTTAAAAATGGATTTCGAAAACCGTCATGTGCGGCTTATCGCCGAAGAATTGGGAATTACTGAAAATCAGGTGAAGAGCACCCTGATGCTTTTTGCCCA
>JAAYIU010000445.1 GCA_012523265.1 Bacteroidales bacterium
ATATACATGTAAGATGCATATGTTTTAAAAATTTCAACCTGAAATCATACCAGCATGGCTATACAGACCAAGATAATGTCAAGTTTCCACCGACTTTATGGACAGACACTATTTAGTGTCTGTCATTAAAGTTTAACGAGGAAATCCATAGCCCAGGCATTTATGTCTGGGTTACAAAAAGTGTGACTTTATGGACAGACGCTATTTACTGAGGACTGACAACTAAGAACTTTGTGGGCATGAAATTTATAAAGATTCTAAGTAATAAT
This sequence comes from Bacteroidales bacterium, assembly GCA_012523265.1. Lineage (GTDB taxonomy): Bacteria > Bacteroidota > Bacteroidia > Bacteroidales > 4484-276 > SABY01. Next base: position 270 of record JAAYIU010000445.1, read on the forward strand.
CTGAGTGCTGATATTAAACACTTTAGGCGAGTGTCTGATTATTTAAATAACTGAAAACAAAGAATTAAAAAAAATCGTGTCAAGATATTTATAAATTTGTACGACCAACATTTTTCTAAACAAAAAAAATATGAGCCAAGAAATTATGGATGCATTATTCAGAAAAGACGCCCTGAGCTATCACGCGGAAGGACGTCCGGGGAAACTTGAAGTGATCCCCACCAAACCTTACAGTACCAAGCGCGACCTCTCACTGGCCTACTCCCCGGGAGTGGCCGACCCATGCCTGAAAATCGCCGACAACCCCGAGGATGTTTACAAATACACCGGCAAAGGCAACCTTGTGGCTGTTATCTCAAACGGCACCGCAGTGCTTGGCCTGGGCGACATTGGCCCGCTGGCCGGCAAACCTGTGATGGAAGGCAAAGGATTGCTTTTTAAGATCTTTGCCGACATCGATGTTTTCGATATCGAAGTGAACCTGAAAGACCCCCAGAAATTTATCGACACCGTGGTGGCCATCGCCCCTACTTTTGGTGGTATTAATCTGGAAGACATCAAAGCTCCCGAGTGTTTTGAGATAGAGCGCAAGATACAGGAAGCGGTGGATATCCCGATAATGCACGACGATCAACATGGTACGGCTATTATTACCTCTGCCGGGTTGCTCAACGCGCTCAAGATCACTAAAAAGAAAATCGAAGAGCTAAAAATTGTTGTCAATGGCGCCGGGGCATCAGCTATCTCGTGTTCACGGCTTTACCTCAAGCTGGGTGCACGCCCCGAAAATGTCATCATGCTCGACAGCAAAGGCGTGCTCCGTCGCGACCGCACCGACCTGAATGAGACCAAGCAGGAGTTTGTTACCGACAAGGATATTCATACCCTCGCGGAAGCCATCGACGGTGCCGACGTGTTTTTGGGACTCTCCAAAGGTGGTGTGCTCAAAAAAGAGCTGCTGCTCAAGATGGCCAAAGACCCCATCGTTTTTGCTTTGGCAAATCCGGATCCTGAAATAACCTACGAAGATGCCACCTCTACCCGCGACGATATTATTATGGCCACCGGCCGCAGCGACTATCCCAACCAGATCAACAATGTGCTGGGATTTCCTTTTATTTTCAGAGGTGCGCTGGATGTGCGCGCCACCTGCATCAACGACGAGATGAAGCTGGCAGCCAGTTATGCACTGGCCAACCTGGCCACCGAGCCGGTGCCCGACCAGGTAAATGTGGCGTATCATGCCGCCAACTTCACCTTCGGCCGCGAGTACATCATCCCCAAGCCTTTCGATCAACGGCTTATTACCCGCCTGGCTCCGGCAGTGGCCAAAGCCGCCATAGCCAGTGGTGTAGCGCGCAAAGAAATTACCGACTGGCCCGCCTACAACGAACGCCTTGTAAAAATGATTGGCATCAGCAACCCGCTGCTGCGCCAGTTGCGCTTCCGCGCAATGGGCGATCCCAAAACCGTGGTGTTTTCAGAAGCCGAGAGCTACCAGATGCTCAAAGCCGCAGAGCATGTGCTCAACCAGAAACTGGCTACACCCATCCTGCTGGGCAACGAAACGAAGATAAAAGATCTCATCCGGCAACACGAACTCGACCTGCCCGGCGTCGTAATTATCGACCCCACGAGCGAAAAAGAATCCGGCCGACGCGAGCAGTTTGCCAGGTTGTTGTTCGAGAAACGCCAGCGCAAAGGTGTTACCATGCCCACAGCGCTGGGGCGAATGAACAACCGCAACTATTTCGCGCCCATGCTTGTCGAAACAGGATTTGCCGATGCCATGGTGTCGGGGCTTACCAACAACTATCCGGCTACCATCGGCCCTGCTCTTGAGGTGATAGGCACGACCAAAGGCGCCAGCGTGGTTTCGGGAATGTATATCGTCAACACCAAAGAAGGCCCGATCTTTTTGTCTGACTGCACAGTAAATAAAAATCCTGACGCCGAAAAATTGGTCGAGATCACCCTGCAGGCAGCCTCTGCTGTGAAGCATTACAATTTGGTGCCGCGCGTGGCGCTGCTCACTTATTCCAACTTTGGCAGCAATCGCGGGCGTATTCCTGATATGGTTGCCGATGCCGTAAAAATTTTGCACCGCGACCATCCTGAATTGGTAGTGGATGGTGAGATACAAGCTAATGTGGCACTTAACCCGGAACTGCTCGAAGAAAATTTCCCTTTTTCAAAACTCGTAGGCGGTGCGGCCAACGTTTTGATTTTTCCCTATCTCACTGCCGGAAACATTGCGTACAAACTCTTGCAGCAGTTGGGTAAGTTCGATGTAATTGGCCCGGTTATCAATGGCATGAACAAGTCGGTGCATATTTTGCAAATGGGCAGCTCTGTGCAGGAAATCATCAATATGGTGATGGTGGCTGTGATAGATGCCCAATGCATTCAAAAACGTGAGGCCAACGCCTGAAGCAAAAGCCATTAAAATAAAAGAAGTTAGTGAAATTTGATTTTGTAATTTAAATTTTGATACAGATTCTTTATAATGATACCTGCAGATGACCTGCTAAAGTCATCCGGCAATTGATAATCCTGATGAATCCAAAAAAGAGGCTGACGATGATGATTGAAAAACCCGTCAGCCTCTGGTTTTTTTAGGGCTGTCGGTCATATTAACAAATCCTTAAGTTTTGGCTAAAAGTTTTTTTGCCCGCAACGAAAGCAGGAGTTTTGCACCAGATTTTTATGCTTGATCGAATTCTTAACAACAGGTAGCAAAAACAAATGACTCCGGGTGAGATAATAATGCAGATACTGTCGCTTGCAGGAGCAGCAGTGATTTTTCTGTATGGGATGAAAACCATGAGCGAGTCGCTGCAGAAACTTGCCGGGGAGCGGTTGCGCCGGCTTCTGGCACGCATCACCTCCAATCCCTTCCGGGGCATAATAACCGGTATGGGTGTTACGGCAATCGTGCAATCTTCATCGGCTGTAACGGTGATGCTGGTGAGTTTTGTTAATGCCGGCCTGATCACCTTCACCCAGTCGCTCGGGGTTATCTTTGGTGCCAACATCGGCACCACCGCTACAGCCTGGCTCATTTATGGTCTCGGTTTCGGAACCACCTTTAACATCCAACACCTGCTGCTGCCCCTGGCCGCATTGGCTTTGCCGTTGCTGTTCATTCGCAAAGCAAAAAATAAGGCTTTCGCCGAAATGATCATCGGCTTCGTGCTGCTCTTTACCGGAGTTCTTTTCTTTAGGGAAACCCTGCCGGCTATCGACGAAAATTTTGCGCTTTTCCACCAAACATTCTTTCCCGATAATTTTTACCTCAACACTTTTTCGTTTGTTCTTATCGGCATCATTGTAACACTGATATTTCAGTCGTCGAGTGCTACTATTGCGCTCACCATGGTGCTCGCCTCACAGGGCTGGCTAACCTACAGTGCCGCGCTGGCCATGGTGTTGGGCGAAAACGTCGGGACAGCTCTAACCGCTAACCTTGCTGCAATCGTCACCAACCGGGCAGGGAAGCGAACTGCGCTGGCGCATCTGCTCTTCAATGTGGCGGGTGTAGTCTGGGTTTTCCCGTTTATTGGCATCATCAGCAACGCTCTTGCAGGTTTCACCACGCTTGCGACTCATGCCGGAAACTCCATTCCACTCGGGCTGGCCATTTTTCATACACTTTTTAATATTATTAATACACTGATAATTTTAGCGCTGTTTTTACCTTTTAGCAAAATATGCTTTGCCTTGCTGCCCGAACAAAAAAGTACGGCCAAACGCTTTTCATTGAAGTTTTTGAGTATTAATCTTTTGTCGACAGCCGAACTGAATATCTTGCAAGACAAAAAGAAACTTGCTGATTTTACCAAAATAATTTCAGAAATGTTTACTATTGTCTCCTCATTATTAAATGAAAAAGTTGATCGCAAATTTGCCAAAAAGCACAAGACGCTGCGGCACAATTATAAAACAGTGAAAGAAACACAACAGGAAATCGACGTGTATCTGCATAGCCTTTCGCAGGAACAACTCACGCCCAAAGGAGGAGCGCATCTGAAAGCAATGGCTCAAATCAACGAAAATCTGGCCGACATGGCCGCCACAACCATAAAAATGGCACAGGTAATTGAACATAAAAACGATGCAAAAGCCTGGTTTTCGCAGGAATTGCGCAACAAGCTCACGCACAGCCTGCAACTTATTCCCGAGGCGCTGGCACACAAAAACGGCCTGGCAGACGGCGGTTTTTCTAATCCGACAGACTCCCCGGGCAACAGACTCCGGCTGTACCTCGAATCCTTGTCGCAAGAGCCGGATGCGTTAACTACCCAAATCGCCTCCAACGCTGCTTCGCATTACCAACAACTTCTGCATTTAATCGTCACATCCGATGAGCTGGTATCGCGCGTGGATGCTGCCGCTTTGAAGCTCTACGAAAACATTCCTTTACGTAATAACCAAACGAAAAATAAATTCTAAGAAAAGCTATGGAAACACTCTATTTGATTATTGTCGTGGTGCTGCTTCTGCTGGCCGTCTCCGATCTGGTGATTGGCGTAAGCAACGATGCCGTCAATTTTCTTAATTCTGCTATCGGCTCGCGTGTAGCACCGACCTACGTCATCATGACCATCGCCAGTGCTGGTGTGCTCATCGGCGCCACCTTTTCGAGCGGACTGATGGAGGTGGCCCGTAAAGGGATTTTTCATCCTGAGCAATTCGTTTTTGCAGAGATCATGATCATTTTTCTGGCAGTGATGATTACCGACGTCATGCTTCTCGACCTTTTCAATACGTTTGGATTGCCCACCTCTACTACGGTATCCATTGTATTTGAGTTATTGGGGGCCTCCGTAGCCATGTCGGTGATCAAGATTAGCATGTCGCCACTGGAGACGCTGCACGACATCGGCAAGTACATCAACTCCGAAAAAGCGCTGGCCATTATAACGGGGATACTGCTCTCGGTGGTCATCGCCTTTATTGTGGGGGCGGTGGTGATGTATTTCTCGCGCCTGCACTTCACCTTTCGATACGAGAAGAAACTCAAATATTTTGGCTCGGTATGGGGCAGCATCGCCATCACCGCCATTACTTTTTTTATGTTAATAAAAGGAGCCAAAGGTGCCAGCTTTATCACCGAAGAGATGAATGTATGGATCCAAAATAATACCCTTACCATCATCATCTATAGCCTGATAGGATGGACAATCATTCTGCAGTTGTTGTACTGGTTTTTCAAAATCAGTTCGCCTAAAATTATTGTATTGATAGGAACCTTTGCTCTGGCCATGGCCTTTGCCGGCAACGACCTGGTAAACTTTATCGGGGTGCCGCTGGCTGGCCTGAAATCGTACCAGGTATTTATGGCCAGCCCGGGAGCCAGTCCCGATAATTTTTTGATGGGGGCACTGGCCGCGCCGGTAAACACGCCTACATACATCCTTTTGCTGGCCGGTGTGGTGATGATACTGGCACTCTGGTTCTCCAAAAAAGCCCGCTCGGTGCTGGCCACAACCATCGACCTTAGCCGTCAGGGACATGGCGATGAGCGATTTGGCGCTTCGGGGCTTTCGCGTTCGGTAGTGCGCGGCGCTTTGAACATCAACAAAAGTATTTCGACAATAATTCCCGCCCCCATCCTTACCCGCCTCGAAAAGCGCCTTGAATATCCCAAGGACCTAAAAAAGAAAGCCAAAGCCAAAGATGCTCCTTCTTTTGATGTCATACGCGCCTCGATGAACCTGCTGGTGGCAAGTATTCTCATTGCCATGGGTACCTCGCTCAAGCTGCCGCTCTCTACCACCTATGTTACTTTTATGGTAGCCATGGGTACCTCACTGTCCGACCGTGCATGGAGCCGCGACAGCGCGGTGTACCGTATACAAGGTATGTTTTCGGTTATCGGCGGATGGTTTCTTACAGCCATCATAGCTTTTACAGTTGCCTTCATCGTTGCCAACATCATATTCTGGGGCGGTGTAGCAGCCATATTCATCATGCTCCTGTTAGCGGCATTTTTGATTTATCGTACCCATGTGATGCACAAATCCAAAGAGACCGAAAAACTTGAAGAGGAAAAAGAAGACATGCACATTCAGGAAATCCGCAACATGTCGTCGGTCTATGCCGAATGTCAATATCAGACTACCCATGCGCTAACCAAAGTGCCTATGTTTTTTGAGACATTGGTTAATGGTATTAATAAAGAAGACCGCCTCATGCTCAAGGAGCTTAAAAAAGACGTCAAGAAATTCAACAAAAAAACCAAGAAGGCCAAAGACAACATCGACGAAACCTTGCGCAATCTGCAACTCGACCAAATTGACACCGGTCATTATTACGTGCAGAGTGTCGATTATCAGCGCGAGATTGCTCACTGTATCAATTACATGGTCAATCCGGCTTTTGAGCATATCCGCAACAACCACACGGGCTTCAACGAGAAGCAGGCCGAGGAGATGCTGCAGCTCTCCAAAGGCATTACCAAAATGTACCACGACATTATCAAAAGCATCGACTCGGGCAATTATGCCGGCTTCGACAATATTTTGCTTCAGCAGCAAAAGTTGTTGGATTTGATCAATCAGATTCGCATCAACCAGGTGAAACGCATCCGCACCGACGACAAACATCCGCGCACCAGTCTTTTGTTTCTCGATGTTCTGGCGGAAACAAAAAATATGTTGCTCTATTCTATCAACCTGTTGAAATCGCAGCGGGATTTCATCAATGAGATCAACAACAAAAAATAGAATTAAAAGAGAGGTTTTTGCGCCCTCACCATCCGCATGCGTCCGCGCAGGTCGTGGCGAAGCTCAATATTTTGAAAACCTGATTCGGCCAAGACCGCGTGCATCTCTTTGCCAAAGCGTTCGTTTATTTCCATAAAAATGGCGCCGCCTGAATTTAGATGCGTCTGCGTAAAAGTGATGATATTTCGATAGAAAACCAGCGGGTCGGCATCGCTTACGTAAAGAGCGCCCGCCGGCTCGTAATCCAACACATTGGCTTGCATCAGTACTTTGTCCGATTCGGTAACATAAGGCGGGTTGCTGACGATGACATCAAAGAGCGGAAATTGATGGTATTGACTGCTGTTGCCAATATCCGCTTCAATCCACTTTACCGGAAGCTCCAAAGCTGCGCCATTCAGAGCGGCAACTTCGAGGGCTTCGGTACTAACGTCCAACGCCCAAATTTCGGCATCAGCCAAATTTTTACTTAATGCCAGCGCTATGGCTCCGCTGCCGGTGCCGATGTCGAGGATCTTTGATGAACCAATATTTTTGTATGTTTTAATAATCCACTCCACAAGCTCTTCTGTTTCGGGGCGGGGTATCAACACGTGTTCGTTCACTTTTAAACGCAATCCATAGAAATCGGTATGTCCCAGGATGTATTGGATGGGGCGTTGCTGCATCAGCTCTTTGCAGGCAAAATGTATTTTTAATATCTCAGATTCCGAGAGACGCAACGCTTTGTCGGCAATGCGTTGCATGCGGTTGATACCTGCAATTTCTAAAAGCAAAATATCCAGCAGGCTGCCGGCCTCTTCTTCAGGATATAGTTTGCGCAGCTTGCCGGTGTAGGTTGCCCTGATATCTGTAACTTTGTTGCTTTTAATTTTCAAAACAAAAGCCTTTTGAAATAATGGAAAATATTTTTGCAAAAATAGCCGAAATAAAAAGCTCCGGGCAAGTGGCAGCGCTGTGCATCATAACGGCTACCAGCGGCTCAGCGCCGCGCAAAGCGGGCGCCAAGATGATAGTAACGGCGGCAGGCGTGTCGTACGGCACCATTGGCGGCGGCCAGTTGGAGCGGCAGGTCACGGAGCAGGCGCTCGAATTATGCCGGCAGCGACAACCCGTTACTTTGCACATCGACCTGAAAGACGACACGGCGATGCACTGTGGCGGCAAAGTGTCGGTGTATGTGGAGCCGCTGCTGCCCGACGAACGGCTGGTGATCTTCGGGGCGGGACACGTGGGTGCAGCCTTGGCGCGTCTGGCGCGTATGCTTGGCTTTGCGGTGACGCTGGTGGATAATCGTGAAAATCTCACCAAACCATTAACCAACGAAGGTTTTGAAGTGATCGCGGAGGAGTATATTCCGGCGGCACAAAATCTGGCAACCAACGACCATAGCTTTTTGGTGGTAACAACGCCACAGCACCGGTACGACCATGAGGTGACGGGGATTCTGGCGCAGAAGCCTTACCGATACCTCGGCATGATCGGCAGCCGCCGCAAGGTAGCAGAGGCACAGCGTTACTTTCGCGAACACAAAATCCTCGATCAACAGGCAATTGATAAAATAGATATGCCCATAGGAATCCCTTTCAATGCGCAAACACCCGCCGAAATAGCCATAAGCATCCTTGCCAAAATCATCGACGTGCGGAATAGTTGATGGCGCGGGGCGAAGGGCGCAGGGCGAGCGGCGCAAGGCGTAGGGCGCAGGGCGAAAGGTGCGGGGCGAAGGGCGCAGGGTTAGCGCCATAGGCGCGAAACTATGGTAGAAAAAAGCATCACCCACAAACAAAAGCGCCATAGGCGCGACACCTCGGATGATTTGTTGTTCGTTGTTCGTTGTTTGTTGATTTTGTGATTTGTAAAATAGAATTTATTTGGAATTGTTTACACCGGCTACCGACGGTTAAAATTTTGATTTAGAAATTTATTCAAACACCCGCTTTCAGAGCAGGGCGCAAGGCGTGAGGCGAAGGGCGCGGGGTTAGCTCCATAGCCGCATAACTATGGTAGAATAAAGCATCACCCTCAAATAAAAGCGCCATAGGCGCGACACCCCTTTCCGAACCTCCGACTTTCGAGCGTCCGCAGGACCTCGAAACGTCAGCGCAGGGCGCAGGGCGCGGGGTTAGCGCCATAGGCGCGAAACTATGATAGAAAAAAGCATCACCCACAAACAAAAGCGCCATAGGCGCGACACCTCTCTTGATTTGTTGATGTGAAGATGTGGGGATTTGTTGATGTTGGTGCAGCCCCAAAGTACGGGAAGGCGCACCGAGATCCAAAATCAAAAATTGTAAATCTAAAATCGTAAATCCAATAGTTTGGATACATTTGCCCTGTAAATAGAGACCAAAGGCATGGTGAGACGATTATTGTTATTGATATTTCTTTGCGGAACAGCAAGCGCTATTTCTGCTCAACAGACTGATTATTACCGCATAGAGATTGATTCGGAGGCTGCTTTGTTGCGGAAGATTTCGCAAGCGGGGCTTTCGGTGGACTACGTGGGAACAAATAGTAACGCTGTTTTGGAGGTGCCGGCTGGTGAGCTGAAGCTGCTCGAAAGTTTGCGTATTCCTTATAATATCCTCATCGATAATTTATCAGAGCACTATGCTGATCGCAATAAAGGTATGAATCCGACGGAAGTCGCCGCACATTTCCGAAATTCCAAAGCGTACCGTGTTCCCGAACATTTTGCTTTGGGCACTATGGGCGGCTTTTGCACGTACGACGAAATGCTGGCACACCTCGACACAATGCGTGCGCTTTATCCGGAGTTGATCAGTGCCCGCGAGGCTTTGCCGGAAGTTACTATAGAAGGACAACAGGTTTTTTGGCTGCGCATCTCCGACAATCCTGACTTGGACGAGCCGGAGCCGGAAGTTTTTTACAATGCGCTCATCCATGCCCGCGAGCCTGCGTCGATGCAGCAGATGCTTTATTACATGTATTTCCTGCTCGAAAATTATTACTCCGATGCTTCCATCCGGCGCCTGGTGGATAATACCGAGATGTATTTCGTCCCTTGCATCAACCCCGACGGTTATCTTCACAACCAATCTACCAATCCGAACGGAGGCGGCATGTGGCGCAAAAACAGGCGGCAGGTCAACAACCAGCCGGTGGGTGTGGATTTAAACCGCAACTTTGGCTACAAATGGGGATACGACAATTATGGTTCTTCCGCTGTTCCCGCCAGTAGCATTTACCGTGGGACCAGTGCTTTTTCGGAACCGGAGAGTCAGATGATACGCGATTTCGCTTTGCAACACCAGTTTGCCATCGAGCTCAACTGCCATGCTTATGGTGATTATCTGCTGCATCCGTTTGGCTATTCCAATACTGCTACTCCCGAAGATTATGAGTTCTTGCGGCGCACCTCCGACCGGCTCACAGGCTCGAACAGCTTTACCGGCGGCGCTACCTCGCGTTTGCTTTATCTGGTGAATGGCGACGCCACCGATTGGTTTTACGCCGACACTGCCAAACCCATGGCGATAACCTATACCGCGGAGATCGGCAATCATCTTGATGGCTTTTGGCCGTCGATGATGCGCATTATTCCGCTGTGTGAGCAAATGCTTCAGGTTAACCTGCAGGCTGCGCAGCTTGCCGGCTCGTATGTGGAAGCATGCGATTTCTCACCCATAAACCTTTCGGAAAAGGATGGATATTTAAAAATTGGTTTAAATCGTTCCGGTTTGGAGGATGCTCCCTTTACGCTCTCGATAGAACCGTTGGGCGAAGTTTTTGCTTCGACAGGAGCTGCCAAAGTTATCTCATCGCTGCCTTTGCACGAGCTGGTAATCGATTCGATAGCTTACCAGTTGAAGCCAGCGTTGTCGGAACAGGAACTGCAATATGTCATCACCATCGAAAACCAACGGTTTATCACTCGCGACACCATCACCAAATTTCGGGGCGATGCCGGGACATTGTTTTACGACGACTGCACCGATGCAAGCCATTGGATCAGCGACGCATGGGTTTTAGATACGCTCCATGCGCACTCGGCGCCGGGCAGCATCATCAGCAACAGCGGGCCGTATTATCCGGTAAATCAGGAAGCATTAATTGTACTTGACGGAAATGTTGCCGTTGCCGGAATTGACGCTTTGTGGGTTCGTTTTTTTACAAAGTGGGATTTGGACGGTGGGCGCGATTATGTGCGTTTTGTTGTTTCAAACGATGGTGGCATCAGTTGGGAGCCGCTTGCCGGACGCTACACTTTGCCGGCCTGGATCGATGGAAGGCAGATGCCCGTTTTTATGAATAAATGCGAGGAGTGGACGGAAGAGTGGATACCGGTGCCGATAAAAGATACCGTTCCGCTGCAGCTTGGATTTTTGTTCACGAGCGATCACAAGATAAGCAAGACTGGTTTTTGGTTCGACGATTTCCACATCGAAACGCTCGTAAAGGCAGAGCGGCAACAACTTATCAATGTTCCTGAAGGCTGGTCGGGCATCAGCAGCTACCTTTCTCCCGAAGCCCCTGAGCTTCCCGTTTTTTTTGGCGGGCAGCTCGACAATGTCGTTTTCTTAGAAAATGAGCAGGATTTCTATCAACCCGGCAACGGCAGCAGCACGCTCACCGTCTGGAATTCGGATTATGGCTATCTCATCAAAGCTGCGACGCCCTTTGTGCTTGAAGTGATCGGTGAAACAAAGAAAACCCCTTCGTTTGCAATGCCCGGAGGCTGGAGCCTGATGCCTGTGTTATCGGATACTGCCATAGCGGTAGCTGCCCTCACCAGCCAGCCTCCCGCAAGTATTGTGACGATAAAAGAAGCTGCCGGAATGCAGGTGTACTGGCCTGCCAAAGGAATCGAAACCCTGAAGACATTGCAGCCCGGAAAATCCTATTTTATCTTTTTACAAAATGAAGCGACGATTACATATTGAAAAATGAGAAACTTTATTTTTTTGTTTTTTAAAAAATTAGTATCGAAATGACGGAATTGAAACCAAAGATGGACTGCCTAAAGCCAATAATTGCAAGAAGCATTATGAAACGGAACTTTTTATTTTTAATGATCATCCTTCTACCTGCCTTTCTTTTGGCACAGCAGGCAACCATTACAGGAACCATTGCCGGTTTGGCGGATGCCACCATCAAAATCACCGACTTTTATGGCAACGAAAACCGGTTGATCGATTCGGTAAAAACGAATGCTGCGGGAAGGTTTAGCTTTTCTTTTTCGCAACAACAACCCACAGGCCTCTATCGGCTGCGCTGGAACGAGCGCGAATACCTCGACATTATTTTCGACCGGCAGCCTGTAGTTTTTAAAACGGATGCCGGTGCTTTGATCGACAGCCTGGAGTTTATTAAATCTGTTCAAAACCAGCTTTATTATCAATATCTAAACTTGCGCAACATGACGCAGTTTAAGCTGGAGCTGATAGAACCGGTGCTGACGTATTACCCAGCCGACAGCACTGCTTTTTACGATGCCGTTCGCAAAGAGCACGAAACGGTGCTGCAACAACTGCCTGAACTGGTAGCCTCCATCCGCAATAACTATCCCCAAAACTTTGCCACCCGACTCATCGTGGCCGACTATGTTCCGCCCACTGCCGAAAGTTTGCCGCCCGAAGAACAATTACAATACCTGCGCGCGCATTTTTTCGACCATGTCAATTTTGAAGACACCTCGCTGCTTTACAGCAATATCATTTCCAATAAAATTCTGCAATACCTCTCTTTGTATCAAAACAACCGGCTTAGCAAAGACCAGCTTCAGGTAGAGTTTATCAAAGCTGTCGATCGCATCATGGCGATTACCAGCGTCAACCAACTGATGTACGAATATGCACTCGACTTCCTGATTCGCGGTTTTGAGAGCTATGGATTTGATAAGGTGAACAACTACATCGCCGATCATATTTCTTTTGATGATGCCTGCGTGAACAGCGAGCGCAAAGCAGCCCTTGAGAAAAAGGTGGAGCGTTTTAAAAAATTTGCCATCGGCGAAAAGGCACCTGATTTTACTGCAACCACCTTGGATGGAAAAAAGATCACCTTGTCGGAAATGAAATGCGGCTACACGCTGCTGTTGTTCTGGGCTACCTGGTGTGCGCATTGCCCGCAGTTGGTCAGAGATATTGCCACCATTTACGA
>JAAYIU010000211.1 GCA_012523265.1 Bacteroidales bacterium
CAACATATCAGTATGATTAGGTAAACTTTATTTATTATCACCATCATTTTTGTATCTTATTGATATTATTATCATTAGAGTTGATAATGTGATCTAATTGGCTTTTGATTTTTGCAAGAGCTGTTCTGGCAATGTGTGTGTAAATTTCGGTGGTTTTGCTGCTTTTGTGCCCTAATGATTCCTGAATCAACATCAAATCCATTCCTTTCTCAAAATGATGGTTGGCAAAAGCTATGTTAAAGCACTCTTTGGTTTCGAAACAAAATCCCCGCCTTTGGCTCCAGGCAGCTCCTCTCGTGGCCTTCACCTTTGCAACGAGCCTGCGATCCTTTTCAAATCGCAGCCTCCCCACCGGGTTGTCGCGGCGGGAGTCGATAGCCAATGTGATCGCAGGAGTTCTCATTTGTCAAAATAATTTAAATGCGCGGCAAACTTAGAAAAAATTTCCTTTGGAATGATTAAAAACTTCATCGCATCGGGATTTAGCAGGGTGCAGCGTGCTTGGTGTGTAGCGAAAAAAGAATCAGGGCTGCCGGCCCAAGAAGCGGCAACTATCTGCCGGGTGCCACTTTATCAGAAAATATTTCAGGCATCATCAACTCGACGGATGCACTTGCCGTAGCTCTGCACCTTAATAATATTTCGGGCTTTACACTTTCAGGAGCTGCTTTGGCTGCCGCCGATGCCAACGCCGACCAATAGCTCGACAGCTTCGACGTATTTGCAATCCAGCGGCGCACCGTTCTGATCCCTGAAACAATAGGAAACCCGCTGCTCGTAGTCGATCCTTCAGCCATCACCATCGCTGCAAGCGATGTTTCACACAATATTCTCATCCGGCTTAGAGGAGATGTGAAGCGGTAGGGGAGATTGTTGAGGGGGGGTGAGGTTGCTAGCGGCTTGGCTATGCCCAGTAGCCGTTTTGCGGGCTTCGTCACGGTCACCCGGTACAAAGTTTATGTGGAGTACTACCGTTTCAAGTTGCTCTTTCATAGGCTATTGGGCATAGGTGTTGTTATGCTGCGTGGTTAATGATTTCAATCCCATTTTTCTTTATCTCAGCAACAACAGGATTTGAAATGTGAAAATCAGAAATTTTGAAGGGATGAGGTTCTATTAATAAATCGTCATCGCTTCTCAGTTGCATCAATTGAATTTGCAAATCAATAATATCATCAACATTCTTAAACACAATAGCAATATCAATATCACTATCAGGGTGATTTGTCCCTTTTGCAAATGATCCAAAAAGTATTGCCCTTTCAATTTGGAACTTCTTACTAATTGAATCAACATATCTTGTAGCAATCTTTATAGCTTCGTTTTTATCCATTCTCTAATTGTCTTAATATTTGTAAACCATGTTGTTGCGTATTCAGGCGTGCATTTTCTATAGAAGTCTTGCTTGTAGTCGTCGTACCTTGCATTAATATTAAAAGTTGATATTGTATCAAGCCACCTTTTATGTTCATCTTCTAAAGTCAATTCAGAAAGTTTTGCGAGTCGTCTTAAATCATGAGTCAAGGGAGCATGTGTTCCTGTCTTTTTTACAAAAATCGCCTTAAGCAATCTTTCTATTACTAAGTGACCAAGAAATAAAGCCCAATGGAAATCTTTTGATTTTATTAAATTATTCATTGTTTCAAAGTCAGAATCTGATCTTGAAATCCAGTGGTTGGCTATTTTTTCTATGTCAATTTTTTCATTTTCCATACCGCAAAAATACAATAATCAAGGTTTTTACCTACTACTTGTTGTTTTTTCACCAATCAGCATAACGTCTGTGTATAGAGAATGTTCCGTTTATTCCTGTTTTATCCGATTGAGAACTTCCGCCTGCAAATCCATTACCAAAGCAAAAGCGGAACTTCTTGTATTTTGTGTTAAATGATGTCATCTAATGGATTTTTAAATTTCTTAAAAGAATCTTCCGTAATGAGGGTGTAAGTCGTTTATTGCCATGGTGCTATTTTTTGGTTGTCATTAATTCAAATGTTTTATACCAGTAAAAGAACGAAGATTTATCTGGTTGTCTTTTCAGGCGAATCAGGAAGTTCCATTCCTGATCTTCAATGTTCAAGTCTTTAATAACGCCGACCAACATTGTGCTCATCCGTTTATATGAAAATGTGAAGCGGTAGGGTTTATAATTTTTCTGCAACTGGAGACCAAATGATTTCTTTAGTCATTTGCAAATCGTTTTCTAAAATCAGTCATTACTTCAGCCTGACTGCTTCGGAAAAATAATCAGGGATGCCATCCCCTACAGGGCTGGCATCCCATTCCGCCGGCTGCAGGCTGGTTACTGCCAACTGAGAACTGTCGGCAGCTTCAACATCTACCAAACTTTTATTCTCCCGGTCAGAAGATTTAAACAGTCCGAAGTTAGAGATGGCGGCTGTATTGTTGGCCTGAATAATTGTTAATCTTACGCGGGTAGTCGAGACAGGAGTAATTCGTATTAATCTTTTGTAGCCTATGGTGGTTCCCTCAAAAACTGTTTCCCAACCCGTTTCACCCATTATATCCACTCTGAACCGACTAATTCTTTGTCCATATTTTACAGGTTCCTGAATGAGTATTCTGTCGAATTCCGGTTCAGCAGGCAGGTGTATTGTCAGCTCTGCCGGGAATATGGAATCATCGGTTGCCCAATAGGTGTCGGGGTGGTTATCGACAGCGTTTTCGGGTGCAAACTTTTTATTGTTCAGGCGATAATTGTTTGCACTAATGGGTTTTCCCCTGGCCATATCAACCGAAAAAGTCTCGTCAATTATTTCTTTAAAATCCTTAAGTGCCTGCGCGTCGGTTTCGTGGATCAGCCCTCTTTGGTCGGGTGGGAGATTTAGAAGCAGCACGGCATTCCTGCCAACAGATTTATAATAGATGTCCGTTAATTCTTGTGGCGTTTTCACGAGACTGTCTTCGGATTTATGATAAAACCAGCCATGACGGATCGAAACATCACACTGACCGACTATCCAGCTTTTCCCTTCAGGATCGCCGGTATTTAAATAATTTTGGTCGGCACCTCCAATGGTTATGCTGTCGGGATTAATTGTCGACCAAAAAGTAAAACCAGCAAACCCTTTTTCATTGCCAATCCAATGCACATCAGGCCCCGCATCCGAAAAGATTTTTATATTGGGTTGTAATTCCTGAGCCAACGAAAAAATATCCTTCCAGCCATAATAGGTTTTAGAATTGATCGTACGTTTCTCATTTGCTCCCCCATAATAGCCGTCTCCTCCATTTGCCCCATCAAACCAAATCTCATTTATCTCCCCGTATTGCGTAAGCAACTCTTTTATCTGATTTTTATAATACAGAACATAAGCCGGCTTGCCATAATCTTTGTGGTTCCTGTCCCAGGGAGACAAATACAGCCCTGCTTTTAGCCCATGCTTTCGGCAGGCATTTACAAATTCGCCTACAATATCTCCATTACCATTTTTATACGGACTGTTTTTGATGCTGTGCTCCGTATATTTGCTGGGCCACAAACAAAAACCATCGTGGTGTTTTGCTGTAAGTATCAATTGCTTGATTCCACCGGCCTTGGCTGTGGTCACCCATTGTTCGGCATCAAGTTCAGCGGGATTAAACAGCTCCGGACTCTCGTCGCCAAATCCCCACTCTTTATTTGTAAAGGTATTAATAGAGAAATGAATAAATCCGATTATCTCCAGTTGCTGGTACGAAAGCAATTTGTCGGATGGCACCACTTTGTTTGGGCTGATATCCGAAACTGATTGCTGCTTTGGATTACAACCAAAGGCAGCAATAGCGACAATAAGTAAGGCCGAAATTTTAATAATCATTTTTTTTTAATCTTGTCTTAAAAACATAATCACTACACGCAAAAGTATCAATTTCTGCATGTGTGACGGCAAGAAAACAGCTCATTTCGGCAAGCTCAACGCATCGCTTTTGCAAAGCTTTGGTTCTGCGCTGGCCAGGGTGGCTTTGCAAATGTACGAAATGAGCGGTGGCTGTTTATTTCACAAAATTCTATGAAACGGCAGCAATATTGAAAAATTGCCAAAAATTGGATTTGTATGAAGTAGGGAAACGGCTCTTTTGATTTTGCTAAAACATTGGTATTTTGTCTTTCATTTTCCTGTTCGTTTATTTTCGGTCGTGTTGTCTTTTAGGGTGAGGTATAACGATTGTGTAAAGTTAAGTTGTTTATATTTATTATTATCTTCATTTTTGTATCTTATTGATATTATTAGCTTTAGAGTCGGTAAAATGATCCAAAGGGCTTTTGTTATATGCAAGAGATGTTCTGGCAATGTGGGTGTAAATTTTCGTGTTCTTGTTGCTTTTGTGACCCAATAACTCCTGGATCAACAGCATGTCCATACCATGCTCCAAATGATGTGTTGCAAAAGCTATTTTAATGAAGTCTTTGGCATCGGAAAAAAATCCAGCTTTGGCTCCAGGCAATTCCTTTGGTGGCCTTCACCTTTGCAACGAGCCTGTAATCATTTTCAAATCGCAGCCTCCCCACCGGGTTGTCGCGGCGGGAGTCGTTAGCCAATGTGATCGCAGGATTTCTCATTTGTCAAAATAATTTAAATGCGCGGCAAACTTAGAAAATATTTCATTTAAATCGGCTTTAAATTTCATCGTCTCCGGATTTAGCAGGGCGCTGCGTGCGTGGTGAGAGGAGAAAAAATAATCAGGGATGCCATCCCAAGAAGCGGCAACTATCTGCCGGGTGCCACTTTATCAGAAAATATTTCAGGCACCATCAACTCGACGGATGCACTTGCCGTAGCTCTGCACCTTAATAATATTTCGGGCTTTACACTTTCAGGAGCTGCTTTGGCTGCCGCCGATGCCAACGCCGACCAAACTCTCGACAGCCTCGACGTTGCAGCCATACAACAGCGCACCGTTCTGATCCCCGGAACAATAGGAAACCCGCTGCTCGTAGTCGATCCTTCAGCCATCACCATCGCTGCAAGCGATGTTTCACACAATATTCTCATCCGGCTTAGAGGAGATGTGAAGCGGTAGGATTTATTATTCAGGGGGGGGGGTTGGGATTGGTAACGGTTTGTGGCCATTGTGCGTGCCACATTTTACCTTTATGTTTATTGATTTCTACTCTGCTTAATGTTTCTATTTCTTGTCTTGGTGACCACTACCTGAACTACCTGATTAATCACAGGAAAGATTTTAGGGGCTTCACGAATCAATTCAATGAGGTCATCAACTTTATTGATGAATCTTCTCGCAATTCGATTACTCCATTTGTGTTGTAAATTATCGCTCACTCTTTTTGCGGTAAGCCTTCAAAAGTTTTGCGAATATTGTAAATCAAAAAAAACGCCAGTAAATCAAAAATCTGGCAAATATTGGAATTTCTGCAGGATGAGAGATTTGTCTCTTTTGCAAAGCTTTGGCTGCCGCCAATGCCAAAGCCGACCAACAGCCCGGATAACCTCGACGTTGCAGCCATACAGCGGCGCACCGTTATGATACCCGGAACCATTGGCCATCCGCTGATCGTGGTCGATCCTTCAGCCATCACCATTGCGACAAGCTATGATATCTCAAAAACCAAATATTAAAATAAAAGGTCTCAATTTAATAAAAGAGACCTCTCGTTATTTGAAATGAAAATTACAAATCAGCAATAACAGTATTCACTTTGTTTGTAAATTCTTCAACTTTTGATTTTTCGAGAATAGAAATTTCATAACCCGTACTTTGCCCTGCATTATTAGTTATTACAAATGTAGCTGTAAAGCAATTAAGGATATTGACAGCCCCCAAAATCAACAGTATTACCCCCCCCAAAAATTGAAGAATTCATAATAGAGAACCCTATTACGAAGAACACAACTCCTATGATAAGTCTCAAAAATGAAAATTTTGTTGAACTTGCTACCGAAGCAATAGTTTTTAACGGTTGTGCAATTTGAGCTTTACCTAAGGGAATTAGCCCCAAAAGAGTGTTTGGGGTGTGACCGGTTACTCTTTTGTTAGTTAAAGTGTAATTTGCTTTAAGCCAAAATAAAATTAAATTAGCTGTGAATGTAGCTTCTTTAATTATTCGTTCGTCTTTTCCTAAAATTGTACTCATAATATCTCCTTTTAAATCAAACTTCCCTACTCGTAAGGTTTTTCGGTTTCACCCCGTTTATTTAAGTGGGTTCTGGACTCCACTTTTTTATTTTTAATCGAAATTGTTTTCAAGATTTCTCAGAATATTCTTTCAATTCTCATTTCTGTCAATTATGTCGGTTCTTTTAACTTGCACCTAACATTTGTGTAACTATAATATTATTTTTATTTCTTCATTACTTTGCGCAAAAGGTACATTTACACAGCCAATCTAGGTGGGTATGTGTTCCTTTTGCAAAGTTAGCCGAAATCATGTAGAGGATTGATGATTTTATCCAGTTCTTTTTTCGAAAAACAGATTTCCGCTCTGTTGGGAAATACAGTACTTTTGAAACTTTGTCGGATATGATAACGAATTCCAACAGAGTAAATCTCCATGGCTTTTAAACTATGGTGACCCGGGAATTGTTTGCCAATGAGCGTGTAATCCTTCTCAAAATGCAGGCTTACCACGGGATATCCGCGGTAGGTGTCGTCAGCCAATGTGATGTCAGGATTCCTCATTTGCCAAATTAATTAAATCGCGCGGCAAACTTAGAAAATATTTCATTTAGAATGATTATAAATTTCATCGCCTCCGGGTTTGGTAGGGCGCAGCGTGCGTGGTGTATAGCGAAAAAAAGAAAGGGATGGTATCCCTTGCAGGAGTGTCATCCCTTTCTGCCGGCTGCCGGCTGAGAGTTACTGGCTGCCTACTTTTCTACTCCCAAAAATACCGGCTCTTCTACAAAAATGGTTTCAAACAAGCGGGCGTTGCTGCCGTCGAATTCTGCTCCGGGGTTGGCCGACGAGGTG
>JAAYIU010000151.1 GCA_012523265.1 Bacteroidales bacterium
CCGCCCTGCGGCGCATAGCCCGGATATTCCCAGTCGAGGTCGATGCCATCGAAATGGTAAGTTTGGATGAGATTGATGCAGTGCGTCACGAAGGTTTGTCGTTTTGTGGGGCTGGCGGAAATTGTCGGAAAATATTCGGAGCAAGTCCAGCCACCGATCGACGGCAGCACTTTAACACCGGCCTGGTGCGCCAGATAAGGCAGGCTGCGGGTAGAATCGTGCGTTTGTACCGGCCACCAGATCATAGGCCCCAGTAGCAGATTCTCGTCGGCCCAGCTATCGGTCGATTCGATGCTTCCATCCACCAACGGCCTAAAGAATGCATAATTGATCACCGTATATTTTTCGTAATACAACGCTTCCGGATTGATGAGCTGGTTGCGGTCGTACCATTGCCAGTTGGGATAATAGCCTACAATGTGTTTGTTGTGCTGCGCCACAGCAGGAGCTGCCATCAAGAATACTGCAAGAAAAATGAGAAACCAGGATAAATATCTTTTCATAGTTTTTTTTTGTAATAAATGATTTGGCAAAGGTATTAATAAAGGGGTGGATAATGCCCTGAAAAAGTAATTAAAATAGAGTCCGCTGAAAAACTAAGAAAATAATATTTCGGTGCGTTGCAAATTACGTAGTGTCAGAAAGAAAACCCTGAAAATCAGAACTTCCGACATTTATCCCGACACCTCGGGAGGATTGGGGTTCATTCGGGTTTTCAACATAGGTAGTTTTTTTTCAACCACCACATAGTTTCACAGACATTATGGTTTCTACTGTGTTTTCAGTTAAGTTGTCGGATGTGTTCCTACATTTTATGTTTTTATCAAGCTAGTATTTATCTTCAAAAAGCGTTTGCCAGAATGGGGAAGTTCTTAATCCGGATTTGCTATCTTTGCAATAAAATAATCTTGCCGTTTTGAAAGTTAAAGAACTAATAGAGAAACTTGAAGAAAATGGATGGAAATTTGTCAGGCAGAAGGGAAGCCATAGACAATATAAACATCCTGATGAAGAGAAAATAATAACCGTCCCAGGGCATAAAATGTCCGAAGACCTTCCCAAAGGCATCGAAAGCGCAATTTTAAAAATGGCTAAACTTAAATAAAGATGAACCAGTACGTTGTTTTATTTGAAATTAATGAGCAGGGGCATTTCGGTGCATGGGTTCCTGATCTTCCCGGGTGTATTTCGTTTGGAGATACGATAGAAGAAGCGAAAAGGAATATTAAGGAAGCCATCGAATTGCATATTGAAGGTTTAAAAGCTGAAAACCTGCCTGTTCCTGGCCCTACAACTCACAGCGGAGTTTTATCAGTGGCAGTGTAGAGAAGAAAACCTCCTCACATTTGCAAAAACTTAGTCATGCACCGTTCCAGGCTTTCGCGCCAGTGGGGGATGGTGATTCCGAAACTATTTTTGATCTTCTCTTTGGCCATCACGCTGTACATCGGACGGGGCGCCGGCAGCGGATATTCGCTGGTGCGGATGGGCTTGACGTTGCATGTAATGCCGGCCAGCTTGTGGATGGCCACAGCAAAGTCGTACCATCCGGCTACGCCTTCGTTAGAATAATGAAAAATTTCGGGTTTGGATAATTTATCAAATTCCGGCAGCAGAAGCAGGAGTGCATCAGCCAGGTCGCCGGCATAAGTGGGTGTGCCAATCTGATCGTACACCACGCCAAGCGCTTCGCGTTCTTTTCCCAGCCTTATCATCGATTTCATAAAGTTGCTGCCATATTCGGAGTAGAGCCACGAGGTGCGCACCACCACAGTTTTTTTATTTAGCGAAAGCGCCTGCTGCTCGCCGGCATATTTAGAGCGTGCATAGGCAGAGATGGGTTTTGGTACCTGATC
>JAAYIU010000043.1 GCA_012523265.1 Bacteroidales bacterium
CGCAACATTGGTTTGATTTACAATGACTGGCCGCTGATGATAGCGCCCGGCGAAACTACCCATTATATTGGCGATGTGCTGGCAGGGGTAGTTGCCACATCCGTGGTAATAGCCCGGCAAGCTGCCGCGATGATAAAAATAGACTATGAGGTGCTCAATCCCATAACGGACGTGCTACGGGCCGGCAATGCCGATCGGGTGCACGAGGAGCGCCCCAATTGTTTTGATATTACAAAAATTAAAACGGGCGATGTCGATGCAGTCTTAAAACAATCAGCGTATCGTTCGTCAGGCACTTATCGAACCCAGCGCATCGAACACGCTTTTATGGAAAAGGAGTCGGCGCTGGCCATGCCCGACGGCGAGAAGGGTGTAATGATTTATAGCCAAAGTCAGGGGATTTATGAAGACCAACGCCAGATAGCGCTGCTTTTGGGACTTCCGCGCGAGCAGGTGCGGGTGGTTTTGGTACCGAATGGCGGGGGCTTTGGCGGCAAGGAGGACCTTACCGTGCAGGGTCATGCTGCCTTGTTTGCGTTTTTGCTTCGGCGTCCGGTAAAGCTCACTTTAACGCGCCAGGAGAGCATCCGGCTGCATCCCAAGCGTCACCCGGTAGTGATGGATATTGAAGTGGGCGCCGATGCCAGCGGAAAACTTACTGCCGTGCGGTTGTTGGCCACCGGCGACACGGGCGCTTATGCTTCGGTGGGCATGAAGGTGATGGAACGCGTGGCCGGACATGCTACCGGCGGTTATTTTGTGCCGGTGGTCGATATTGAGGCGCGCACCGTTTACACCAACAACATCCCATCGGGAGCCATGCGCGGCTTTGGTGCCAACCAGATTTGCTTTGCCATCGAAAGCTGTATCGACGATATTTGCCGCCAGGCCGGCTTCGACCGCTGGCAGTTTCGTTGGGAGAATGCTTTGGTGGATGGCCTCACCACCGCCACAGGACAAAAAGTTTTTGGTGTGGGAATCCGGCAGTCGCTGCTGGCTGTAAAACCGGATTATGATGCTGCACAACACAAAGGTCTGGCTTGTGCTATAAAAAATTCGGGCGTAGGCAATGGCATGATCGACGAATCGAAAGTGATCGTCGAAATCATTTCTGAAAAGAAAGTGATCCTGAAACACGGCTGGACGGAGATGGGACAAGGCGTGCACAACATGGCGCTGCAAACGCTCTGCGAGGAAACCGGAATCGATCCCGACATCATCGAAGTGCAGGTGGACACCGAAGCACAAATCGCCACCGGCATGACCACCTCCTCGCGCGCCACGGCTTTGGTAGGTCGCGCGGTGATTGATGCTGCCGCAGCGCTGAAGGAGGATTTGATGAAACAGCCGTTAAAAAAATTAGCCGGGAAAAAATATCGTGGCGCCTTTGTCTGCGACTGGACCACAGCGCCGGGAAGCAACATAGAAAATCCCGTGATACATTATTCTTATGGTTACGCTGCTCAACTTTGTGTGCTCGACGCCGAAGGAAACATAACCAAAATGGTGGCAGCGCACGATGGCGGCAAAGTGATGAACCCGATGCTTTTCGAAGGACAGATAGAAGGCGGCGTACACATGGGTTTGGGATATGCCCTCACCGAAAGCCTGCCCATGGAGAATGGTTTTTTGATAAGTGACAAAATGCGTGATCTGAAAATACTGCGGGCACACGAAACACCCGAAATCGTTGTTAAACCGGTCGAGGTGCCCGATGCTGTTGGCCCTTATGGCGCCAAAGGAATTGGTGAGATAGGGCTGGTGCCCACTGCCGCTGCCATTGCCAACGCTTTTACAGCTTTCGATGGCATCCGGAGATGGGAGCTGCCGCTGAAACCCATTCAAAAAATATAAATAATTTGATGTGATAGCGTATCACTAACCCCGACCTGAAGGCCGGGGATTAAAAAGACATAAAAAATAATGTGGGCTTTAGCCCAAAAATTATGGAAATAAAATGGATTTATTATTAAAAAATGCAACTTACGTCGATTGGCACGACTTGTCGTTTCGACAAACGCACCTGCTTGTAAAAGGCGATAATACAAGTCCGGCATTAACCATGATAGATGAGCTGGGGAAAGTGCCGGTCGATATTGAAACAATCGACTGCCGCGGGATGCTGGTGATTCGGTCGTTTGCCATCGGGCATCACCATGTTTATTCGGCGCTTTCGCGCGGGATGGACGCTCCGCCAAAGGCTCCTCAAAATTTTCACGAAAATCTGCAATACGTCTGGTGGCGGCTCGACAAGGCGCTCGATCGCGATCTTATCCGCGCCAGCGCATTGGCAACGGCAATGGCCTGCGCCAAATCCGGTGTCACTTTCGTGATCGATCACCATGCGTCGCCCAACGCCATCGCGGGTTCATTGGAAGTTATCGCCGAAGCTTTCGATCAGGTGGGCGTCGGGCATCTGCTCTGTTACGAAATTACCGACCGCGACGGGCTGAATAAGGCAGCAGCCGGTTTGCAGGAAACGGCGGATTATCTTGCAAAGCATCAGGGGCTGGTGGGGCTGCACGCTTCTTTCACGGTAGGCGATGATACCATGCGTCGCGCCGCCGAACTTATGCAGCAGTATCAGTCGGGCGTGCATGTACATGTGGCCGAAGACCCGATAGATCAGAAGTTATGCCTGGAGCATCACCAAAAAAGAGTGGTGCAGCGGCTGGCAGATTTTGGATTGCTGGAATCTTCAAAAACCATTCTTGCCCATTGCCTGCATCTGGATAAAGACGAGAAAAAACTGGTGCGCGAATCGCCGGCATGGGTAGTCGAAAATATCGAAAGCAATCTGAATAATAATGTCGGTTTTTTTGATGGAGAAAAATTAGGTGAGAATATTTTCCTGGGCACCGACGGCATGCACAGCGAAATATTGCGCAGCGCGCAGACGGCCTATTTTGCCGGAAAACACAACGACCATCTCACCATGGCCGGCGCCTGGCAACGACTGCGCAATGTCCATAAATATCTCAACGAAAACAATTTTACGGGCGATGGCGACAACAATCTGGTGGTGCTCGATTATGACGCACCTTCCGAAATAAATACCAGGAATTTCCTGGCGCATTTTCTTTTTGGCTTCCGCGAGCGCCATGTGCGGCACGTCGTCGCCAATGGCCGGCTCATCGTCCGCAATAGAGAGCTGCAAATGATTGACGAGCAGGAGGTGCTAAAATTTACACGCCAGCAATCCCTGCGGCTCTGGGAGCGGATGGGGAAATGACAAGTTCCAAATTCCAAATTCCAAATTCCAAGTCCCAAGTTTCAGGTTCCAAGTTCCAAATTCAAAACCTCAAATCTGGTTACGTTTTGAATTTTGAATTTTCGATATTGGAATTTATTTGATTTTTGGTTTTTGATTTTTGGGATTTAATTGCAGTAGGGTTTGCTTTATTATTAACAACCACATATCACCGATACACTTTTTATGGACACAAGTATTTTACAATACATAGGTTTTGCTGCCTCGATCATCATTGCAATGTCGATGACTATGAACTCGATCCTCAAGTTCAGATGGATCAACCTGGCGGGAGCAATCACCTTTTCGACTTACGGTTTTCTGATCGGCGCCTACCCGGTGGGACTGCTCAACGCCTTTATCGTCGCGGTGGATGTTTATTATCTGGTGCGTATTTACACCCGAAAAGACTTTTTCGACATCCTCGAAATAAGAAACGATAACCGCTACCTGATGAAGTTTTTGGATTTTCATCAACAGGAGATACAGAAGTTTTTTCCGGGCTTCGTTTACAAGCCTGAGATGAATACCATCAGTTTTTTTGTGCTGCGCGACACGCAGGTGGCCGGCATTTTCCTGGCGCATCGCACCGGCATCGACACCATGAAAGTAGCGCTCGACTTTGTGGTGCCCGAGTACCGCGACTACCGCAACGGAAAATTTCTCTATACCGGTTTGCAGGGCAGCTTTGTGAGCGCAGGCTTCCGCCGTGCCGTTGCCGGGAGCATCAGTCCGAAGCATGAGAAGTACCTGCGACGGGTAGGATTTGCGAAGACAGCCGATGGCACATATGTAAAAAATTTCCCGCTCTAACGCCATTCATTTTGGGCGCCTTAATACGTCCATTTTGGGCATTTATTTATTAATACAAAAATGGATATTTTAATAAAAAACGGAACCGTCGTCAATGTGGATAGCAGTTTTAAAGCTGATGTGGCGGTACTTAGCGACAAAATCGTTTCGGTTGGCCGGATGGCTGAAGGAGCAGCAAAAGCTTCAAAAGTTATCGATGCCAGCGGCTGCCTGGTTTTACCCGGAGGCATCGACCCGCATGTGCACATGCAAATCCCTACGCCTGCCGGACCTTCGAGCGACGACTTTCTTTCGGGAAGCCGTGCTGCGCTAATGGGCGGCACCACCACGCTCTTCGATTTTGTGACGCCGGCGCCCGGAGAATTGCTGCCTGCAGCTCTCACAGCACGTCAGGCTGAAGCACGAGCCGCGTTAACGAATATTTTTCTCCACGTTAGTCCGGCCATCTGGCGCAAAACCATGCCCAACGAAATGGCAGAATGCGTCGAAAAATTCCACACACGCTCCTTCAAATGTTACCTGGCTTATCTCGATACCATCGGGTTGCTGCCCGAAGCGCTAGAAAAAGTTATGAGAGAAGCAGCACGACTGAATGCTACCGTATTGGTGCACTGTGAAGAGGGCAAAGAAGTAGCGCGCTTACGCGAAAAATATGCGGAAAGCAATTTGCCTGTGGCAACGGCACATTACCTCTCGCGACCACCGCAACTTGAAGCACAGGCGGTTGACACTGCTATCCAATTGGCGCGGAAGACCGGATGTAAATTATACATCGTGCATGTGTCGGCGGCAGAATCGCTGGCATTGATAGCAAAGGCGCAGGCTGCCGGACAAAAAGTGGTTGCCGAAACCTGTCCGCAATACCTGCTCCTCGACGAACAGAAATATCACCAGCCTTTCAGCGAGGCAGCACCTTATATTATTAGTCCGCCATTGCGCAAAGCAGAACACCAACAAGCCTTGTGGAAAGCGCTGGCTGACGGAACCATTCAAACCATCGGCTCCGACCATTGCCCGTTTTTATTGCAACAAAAAATGGCAGGAAAAGACGACCTTCGTAAAATACCAAATGGCGCCGGAGGAGTAGAACACCGTTTGTTGTTGCTTTATACTTACGGCGTTCTTACTGGCAAAATTACCATTAACCGTTTTGTAGAATTAACATCCACCAACGCTGCCCGCATTTTCGGGCTTTTTCCGAACAAAGGAATTCTGGCTCCCGGAGCCGACGCGGATATCGTCGTCTGGAATCCTGAGAAAGCCAGCATCATCAGCCGCCATACACATCACCAGCATTGCGACAGCAACATCTACGAAGGAATGCAAACCAAGGGAGCGGCAGATTATGTGGTGCTTGGCGGGAGGGTGGTTGTAGAAGCAAACAAAGAGAAAACGACCCCCAGTCCTCTGTGAAAGGGAATTCGCACAACGAACTCGAACGTAGTCCCGCACGTGCGGAACCCCGACCCCGAAAGCCCCGAAAAAATCGGGATAAACTCCGCGATTCGGGAAACAAACAACCACACCACGATTAGTTTTACTTTTGCAAAAAAAACAGAATATGCTACGAATTGCTATTTTCCCGGGGTCGTTTGACCCGATCACGCGCGGC
>JAAYIU010000203.1 GCA_012523265.1 Bacteroidales bacterium
TATGCCTACGTCAACAACAACCCGTTACGCTACACTGACCCAACTGGGCATGGGATATCGCCAGTTAATAGTATGATGCTTGATGGTGGTGCAAGCGGACTACCTATTCCTAAAAGATTTGATATCAATGGATTCTTGAAATACGCAAGTGAACGTAGGCGAGACGATTATTTTGATAATAAATTTTTCAGCGACAAGCTGGGCTCTCCCTGTGTAATGTATGTGATGGATAGTGCTACCAATGCTTTTGGAGGTGGTTTGGAATTGATTGATCCAAGAACTAAAATGAAAATTGATCCTACAAATAGAGATGAGTGGGGGGAACAAAAAGGATATCAGTTAGTCCACACAGTACCAGTTGATGAGTTGTTAAGATTCCAGAATGGTATAGAGTTTTTTGAATATAAGTATGATAAAAAGATTGACCCTTCTCCTGCATGGCAATTTAAAAAGGGCGATATTGTGATTATGAATCAGGTTAATGATGCCAATATTCCATGGGGGCATATGGTCATGGTCGAATCTGTGAACCTCGCAGCCGGAGAAGTTATTATTCTTGAAATGGGAAACCCTTCCATTCCATACGGAGAATTTAATAGAAGGAATTTCTTTGACGTAGATAACGAATTGCTGGGTTATAGAATTTATAGGATTCCGGAGTACTAAGAAATGAAGAGGTTAGCAAAAATATCATTCGTTTTATTGATGTTACTACCGGCTTGTATTTCTCAAGCAGTTGAAGAAACGCCAAATAGTTTCGTGGAGGGCACTCAAGTTGGTTCGGAAGCTGTGACGGTTTCCTCTCCGATAGTTGAAGAAATTGAGACGTCCCCTTCTTTTACAGATCAACTCAGTGATATTCTCAACAGATGTAAATCACGTGAAATGAGTCTAAGCCCAAATGGAGAGCATATGGTAATTTTATGTGAGGAAAAAAAACTATGGGCTTTTGATATTCGGACCGACACAATAGAACCAGCTGCTGATATAGAATTGCCTATGTTTGTTTTTCGATTCAAATGGTCAAAAGATTCATCCGCCTTAGCATTAAGTACTAGAGAGGGCGTACACTTTTTCTCTCCAGCTGAGAAGAAACTAACTGGATATTTGGAGAGCAAGCATTGGTTTCCGGTAGATATCGCATGGTCTGCCGATAATGACAGCATCGCGATAAGTGTTCCGGGAGGCTCATTGTTTTCACCCACAGAAGCCTTTGTAAAGATCTTGTCCTATCCTGAACTTGAGGTATTGAAAGAAATCAACTACCCTGGTGAGACTCCAAATGGCACATTTAGCATTCTTTGGAATGGTGAACTTGAAAACTCTGTATTCTTTCTAACAGCCGGTAAATTAAAATATTTAAATGAGAGTGGCATAAGAAATCTTGACTTTCCAATACTTGCACCAGACTTTTTGTCTTATATGGGCTGGCTATCAAACAACCGATATTATGTAACTGGAATAGCTTTTGAACCTCAAGCGATCGAAGATAAGATTGGAATCTTTGAAGGAGCAGAGAAAATCGTTGAATTTACAATTAAAGACCCAATGGATGAATCCAGATATATTAATATTTTGGACATTCAAGCGAGTAGGAATGGGCGAGAGTTGATTGCACTCTTATCAAACGGTAATATAGTTGTTTATCTTGTAGGTAATGATAATATTGGATCGGTATTGGAATTAGAAAAAAGGAGTATTAACTCGTCTAGTAAAATTTGCTTACTTGAAGCTCAGAACGCACTTGTCCTGATGTTTGGTGATGGCAATTTTGAGATAATACCTTTTGATGTTAACTTGCTGAATGGTGAGCTATAAACTTATGTAATCCATATGAACGGAACCAGGAAGCAATGATGAAGATCAAAAAAACGATTTTACTTTGTGAAGATTGCATAAGGAATGGAAATTTGCTTGTGCAAGCTGAGGGTACAGCCGCAGAAAAAGCGACGCACCTATCCTTGGGAGGGGTTGATTTAAGCATCGGGAGCAGCCCCACAGATTATGGCTACACCGGGCAGATGAGAGAGGGCGATATTTACTATTATGGAGCTCGCTGGCCGAAGGTCCCTGAAGCGCAGCCGTGGGATTTGACCGTCCCCATTAGGGCTTCATGCAGGCAGACACAGACCTCCAAGCAGCTGCCAGCCCTCGATGCGTAATCACTGGTATTTAGCTATAAAAACAGACGGACTTCCCGGTTTCTTGCCAGCTCAAGAACCATGGACAGGCATTCAAAACCGAAAATTAACCGTGATTCCAACAGGGTGGGTTTGACTGATTAAAAAATTCAACTATGCTCACGTTCTGAATGTATAGACCGGTATGATTGTTTACAAAATATCCGAGGTGATTGTTTACAACTTTGATTAGTATAAAAGGCATGAAACCCAGGAGGATGACATGCCTTGGAAAGAAA
>JAAYIU010000183.1 GCA_012523265.1 Bacteroidales bacterium
ATCAGGATGTCGGCATCGGATTGGGAGATTTCGGTTGTGGTCGGTTTCGTTTGTTCCTGTTTTGAGCAGGAATAAATTGTGGCAGCCAAAACGAACACTGCCAAACTCAGTATTGATAATTTAATAGTTTTCATTTCATAAAATTTAAAGGTTTAAGGAAATTTATTTTTGTTCAAAAGATCAAAAAAAAGGGCATTGGCAAAAGATAAGTCAATACAAACTGAAGCGGAAAAGCCGCAGCTTTTGGATAGCCGTTTTTATGGTGTGAACAAGAAAATGCCGAAGGTAGTTGACGCGAAGAAAAGGTGTAAGCGGTCGGTAGCAAAGAATACATGGAAGGTTGGTTTTTAGGCTGCAATAAATTCTTGTTCCGTGGCAGGAGACAATTTCCGCTCGCAGGGGGGGGGGGGCAGCCGCCATGTAAAAAATGTTTTTCATTTTAAACCTTTTAAGGCGTCAAAAGTAAAAAGAATTTTTTGAATACAAAAGCAAATCTGTGATTTTATTTTGTGAATACACTTTTTGCCGAAGTACTAGTGCCGCTACTTGCAACGGTTTTGCTGGTATGGCTATCTTTGCAGCCATTATGAGCAACCACCAAAGCATATGGCAATAATGCGGGGCAACGTTCAAAAGACGCTCGCAGGCGGCGAACGCCACACCTTCAGGCTTCATCTGGCCTATAGCATCATCGAGGGTTTTATCCTGGGCATCCTTGCGCTCAATGAGTTTGTGTTTATCAAGAGTCTTTCAGGATCAGATTATGAGCTGGGCATTCTGTTTCAGTTTAGCATGTTGGTGTTTTTGCTGCTGGTGTTTGTTAATGAATTTTTGAAACGCATCCGGCGGCGACGGATTTTCCTGCGCTGGGTAGGCATCATCACACGCTTTCCGCTGCTGCTACTGTTTTTCTTCCCGCGCTCGCCCGAAGTTTATCAGAACGGCGCCAGTTGGCATATGATCTTTCTGGCCATTTTTCTGGTCTATTATCTGGCTGCACTGGTCATCAATCCTACCATCAACCTGCTGCTCAAAAATAACTACAGCCATCAGAATTTCGGCACACTTTACAGCTATTCGCAATCGGCCAACAAGGTGGTGCTGCTGGTGGTGACCTTCCTGTACGGCTTGCTGCTCGATGCCGACAACTATGCCTTTACGTATATTTTTCCTGTCGCCGGTGTACTCGGCATGGTGTCGGTGTTTCTGCTATCAAAGATCGATTATACGCCGCCGGAGATCATCCGTATCAAAACAACCTTTGGCCAGTCGGTGAAAAACTCGATGCAGAACATGTATCTAATCCTTAAAAACAACCGCCCATACTTGCATTTTGAAATCGGATTCATGCTTTACGGCATCGCCTTTATGACCACCTATGCGGTGATGACGATCTTTTTTTATAATGCGCTGGGGCTTAATTATTCGAGTGTGGCTTTTTATAAAAATGGGTACAACATCCTGGCGATACTGCTGCTGCCGCTCTTTGGGCGCATCATGGGGCGTCTCGACCCACGCCGCTTCGCCATTATCACCTACACCTCGCTGGCCGGCTACCTGTTCTTTTTGATCCTTACCGAGTACCTCCCCTATTTCACCACCATCTGGGGCTTAAAAATTTACTACACGCTAATCTTTTATGTAATCAGCCATGGCTTTTTTGCCGCTTCTATGGTTTTGCTTTGGAACATCGGCTCAGCATATTTTGGCGACGACCATCAGGCCGACATCTATCAATCCACGCATCTTTTCCTCACCGGCGTGCGCGCCATTTTTGCGCCGCTGGCCGGCATCTTCATCTATCAGCAATTAGGCTACAC
>JAAYIU010000037.1 GCA_012523265.1 Bacteroidales bacterium
AAAATCGCGACACCATAGCAGCATCTGACTTTACAAATCTAAAGCGCCTGGCGGCTGTGCCCGAAAGCGGATGGCTGGGAGGGCTTGTTATTTATCGGGGCAATAAAATTGTGAAAATTGACAAAGGCCTATGGGCAATTCCTTCTTGCCGCTTTTTTTCCTGAAAAGGAGAATAAAGGTTGCTGACTTTTTAAATCGAAAAAAAACCGCAACAAAAAATGATTCTAAAGCAGCCCATGGCTTCTTAGCAGTTCGGCCAGATCAGCATTTATTAATCGTCGGCTGTTGCACACTGCAACGCGGATTTTTTTTAGGTCATTGCTGTTACTTTCTTACTTTTGCTCGTTTACATTAAGAAAATAATTGGGTCTGTTTTTTTTAAATTTAAAACACTTTTTTCAATTAGTCTGCATGGTAACAGCTTTTTTTAATATCAGTGGCGGCGAAATCCTCATCATTCTTTTGGTGGTGTTTCTCTTCTTTGGGCCTGACAAAATTCCTGAGATCGCCCGGTGGATGGGCAAAGGCCTCAATGAGGTGAAGAAAGCCACCAGCGAGATTCGCGATGAGATAACGCGCGAAACCGGCGACATCCGGCGCGAAGCGGATAATCTGAAAAAGAGCATCAACTTCAACGATGCCACAGCCACCGGAACATCGCCAGCCGATAAGCCCGATGATGATTCGGAAAAACAGGAACCTGATTTAAGGCAAAAACCAAGGCCCCCGCAGTTGTAATGGCTGCGTTGCTTGCCGCACTGATACTAAAGTAATTTGATAAACCGTTAAAAAACCAATTCTTCTGACTAATAAATGCAAACAACTGTTTGTTGCCGATACCGAAAAATAATGAGTACAAACATTTCAAGAACTTTTCCGGGAGTTTTAATAATTCTTCTCCTGTTTGCAGCAATTACGGCTCATGGCCAAAATCGCCGGGCGCAGGCTGCCGACGAGGATTTTATCAATATGCGCTATTCGCTGGCCATCCCCAAGTACAAAAAAGCCTATTCGCGCGTAAAAGGAAACAAATCAGAGAAAAACCGTATCACCTACCAGCTGGCCGAGAGCTACCGCCTCACCAACCAGACGAAACGTGCAGAGGCTTATTATAAACGGCTGGAGCGTGCCAACTACGACCGTTCCGAGCCTTTGGTGCTGCTGCGTCTGGCTGATGCCATGCGTGCCGATGGCAAATACGATGAGGCCCTGGAGATGTATGAGAAATTTGCCGAGCGGGTGCCCGAAGACCGGCGTGGTAAAGCCGGAATAACTTCCTGTACCCTGGCACAGGAGTGGCTCGAAAACCCCGGGAATTATCAGATAGAAAAACTGAAACGTTTCAACTCTCGCGAAGATGACTTTTCGCCCGCCTACAGCGAAGCCAATGCCAACGCCATCATCTTCACCTCTTCGCGCGATGGCAGCACCGGCAAAAATACCGACGAGTGGACCGGCATGAATTTTACCGATCTTTTCTATACGCGCCAGGATCAAAAGGGCGACTGGAGCACGCCGGTTCTGGCCGACGAAAGCGAGACCGTAAATACCGAGGCCAACGAAGGTCAGCCATCCTTCAATGGCAACTTTAGCAAAATGTATTTTACCCGCTGCGATAAGGACAATCTTACCGTCAACGGCTGTCAGATTTATGTAGCACGCAAACAAGGACGCGGTTTTGGTGAACCCGAAAAAGTAGAGCTGGGCGGCGATAGCACCTCTGTGTTTGGCCACCCGGCCATAAGCCCCGACGAGAAATTCCTGATTTTCTCGTCACCCAAAACCGGTGGTGCCGGCGGAAAAGATTTGTGGATTGCTGAATCAAAAGGTGGAGGTGGATTTTCGACACCCCGTAATTTAGGTGCTAACATCAACACCAAAGGCGACGAGGTATTTCCGGTAATGCGCGGCGATACAGTGTTATATTTCGCTTCTAACGGACTGCCGGGCATGGGCGGCCTCGATCTGTTCAAAAGTGTACGCAACGAAGACGGCACCTGGGGCGACCCCGTCAACCTGCGCCCACCCATAAATACACAATACGACGACTTCGGCATCACCTGGCACCCCGACGGAAAAGACGAAGGGTATTTCTCCTCCAACCGGCGTGGTGGCCGTGGTGGCGACGACATCTGGTATTTTATCAACCCACCGCTCATCTATGCCGTTTCCGGAAAAGTAGTCGACAACAACACACTGCAGCCCATCGAAAAAGCCGATGTCAACCTGGTGACCTCTGTCGGAACCAACGTAACTACCACCACCAACTCGGTGGGATATTATGAGTTTAAAGATGAGCAGATAAAAGCCAACACTACTTTTGAAATACTTGTGGCAAGGCCCGATTATTTCAACGACAAAGCTATGGAGACTACTGTGGGGCTGGAAGCCAGCCGCGATTTTGTGATGAACTTCAATCTTACACCCATACCTAAAGAGCCGGTGGTGCTACCTGAGATTTTGTACGATCTGGCCAAGTGGGAACTCAAGCCACAGTTTCAGGATTCGTTGCAGGGGCTTATCCGCACCCTCGATGCCAACGAGACTATTGTGGTGGAAATAGCTGCTCATACCGACAGCCGCGACAGCGACGAACGCAACGACATCCTCTCGCAGAAGCGCGCCGAGTCGGTGGTGGAATATCTCATCCTGCGCGGTATCGACCCCGACCGGATGGTGGCCAAAGGTTACGGCGAACGTGTGCCATTTGTGTTAAAGAAAGAGACAACGCGCGGAGGCTATACTTTTGCTGCCGGCGCGCGACTTACCGAATCCTTCGTCGACTCACTGCCCAGCAACGAAGCACGCGAAGCAGCTCACCAGATAAACCGGCGTACCGAGTTTTCGATTATCAGCAAAGATTTTGTGCCCAAGCCAAAAATAAAAACAGATACCATCGCCAGAGCTATCGAGGTGGTGGTGAATCCGGAAGAAAAAATCCTCGACTATACCCTTACGCCCAACGGTCTGA
>JAAYIU010000421.1 GCA_012523265.1 Bacteroidales bacterium
CCAAAAAAAATATTATTGATTTTGATTGAGAATGGGTTAATAAAAACACTTAAAACCTTGATCATTAACACATAAAACAACAAACCCGGACTTTGCCGGGTTTGCTGATTATGAAAACAAAAAACATGAATGGGTGCTATTCCACCACTATTTTTCTAAAAACAAGGCTATGGCCATCGGCGGCTTTCATAAAATAGATGCCCTTTTCGAGCTGCGACAGGTCTATGGTAACCTCATTTTGCATGGTTACCTCTTTCACAATTTGTCCGGCAGCATTCAGCAACGTGATGTTGTAGGCTCCGTTGGCAGTGATGTTAAGCATGCCGGTGGTTGGATTGGGATAAATGTTAAAAGCGGCACTTACAGAACTGCCTATTCCCAAAGCCCCCAGTTTCAGAGCTGTGATGACAGAGGTGGCTCCATTTTCGTAAATTCCCTGGTTGAGTGAAGCATCGAAGGTAGCCTCCACGCTGTACACATGGCCGGTGCCTGCACGATTGATGCTGAAAGTCATTGCTTCGCCTTCCGACAATCCCTCTTTGGTAGCGGTAGTGAAATCGTCGCCATAGGCCACCAGCAGCAAATTGTTACCGGCCTTTTCGTAACTGGCCAGGCCAGCAATGTTGCCCGCCTGATTGAAAACTCCGATGTAATCGCCAGGCTCCAGCACCGAAAGCGCTTCGGCAGAAACCGAAATCATGTGTGGATTGCCAGTATTTATTGGATTACTCCAAAAGGATGTGTTTACCGGCCTGGCAATTTGTTGTGGCTGCGTGGCGTATTTCGGCGCGAAATCAACCGTAACCGAAGCGTTCAAATTCACCAGATAGCCAACGCCCGGCATCAGCGATTCGATGGTGAAAATGCCACCTGCCGGCCAATACACCAAAGCTTCCTGAATATTGAAAGCGTAATTAAGCGCATCACCCATGTCGGCAAAAATCTGATTGGAAACAGGCACCGACGACAGCACCGGCATAAAGCTCAATCCGGCAGGAACAGTAACCTGCGAACCAGCAGGGAAACCGTAAACCTCGAGCAGTGCAGGTTCGTTAATTTTGATTTTGTAGCCTTCGTAAGCATTCCAGTTGCCGATAAGGTTGATGTTGTATCCTGGCCAGTAGAAGCCATGCTTTGCCAGGATGATTTCCATTTGCTCCTCGATACCTGCCAGCACCACTTCAATATCCGGATCGATAGGAATGATAAAGGATGAGATTCCCAGCCAGCCTGCCTGCAGCTCAATGGCCTGATCGGCCTGGCTGCCGGTGCCGGCTTGTGTTACCACAAAGGTAAGCTCAGCATTGATAGCCGGTGCAGCGATGGTAAGATTACCGACGCGCTCCATTGCCGACATGTTGGTTGTATAGTTAAAAGTAATGGCAGCATCGTTGTTTCCCATATCAGGCGTTGCTGTAAGCCAGGCAGCGTCGGATGTTATCTCCCAGTCGGCGCCGATCTGTCCGGTAAAATCGATAGCAAAAATACCTGAACCTGCTGTAAACGGAACGTCTGCCATCGTCGGATTGATGGTCATTGTTGGCTCACCCAGTTCAACAGCCACCGACCTTACCTGGTCGGGAGTTTGAATAGTGATGATCCCCTGGAAGAACCCTACAGGATTGGGCAGGGTGGCTGGTGTTACCAAAGCTACGTCTACAGTTGCCGTTCCTCCTGCAGCGATTACCGGAATATTATTCGGGGTGATTGTATAGGTGGAAGCCTGAATTACATTACCATTTTGGTCGGTAAGATCAGATGCAAAAATATTGATGCCGGTGATGGACGAATTGCCCTCGATCTCACTAATATCAAACTGGAAATTGTAGGTATGGCTAAACTCAAACGGGCTGAAACCAAAAGCATCAGGATTTACCT
This sequence comes from Bacteroidales bacterium, assembly GCA_012523265.1. Classification (GTDB taxonomy): domain Bacteria; phylum Bacteroidota; class Bacteroidia; order Bacteroidales; family 4484-276; genus SABY01. Next base: position 1,879 of record JAAYIU010000421.1, read on the forward strand.
GCATGTTGGGCAATGGTGTAGGCGGGACAACAATAATTACGTTAAGTCCGCCGATAGCATTAACAAATCCGGTAGCTCCAATGGGTGTGAAGGGTGGCACCTCTTCCAGCAGGAAACACTCCTCGTCGGTGAGTACACCGAGTAGGTAGGAACGGTAACAGAGTTCGGCGGGTTTGAATACGCCACAAGTATTCACAAGCTGCACGCTGTAGTTAGCCGATTCGAGCACATCAATTTCAATCTCATAATAATCGCCCGAAGTGGAAGTCCATTGCGAAAGCGGAATATTGGTAAACCAGGAACCATTGTTCCTTCCGGCAGCATTGCCCTGCTCATCAAATACTGTAAAATCAAAGCAATCTTCTTTGGCAGGATCGGTGTCGAGCGAAATTTTAAGCGAACTTCCCACGGGCACCGATTGCGTTTGGATACACAGCAGCGCGAGGGCGGTTTCAAGGGTCGCTCCCTGGCCACCCCACTGATTCCAGTAGTAGTTGCCATTACCATCAGTATAGTGCTGGCCTTCGATGGCATTGTAGAGATAAGCATACCAGTCGCCGCCGGCAAAAATGGTTTGGCTTCCCAAAGCCATCGCTTTTGAAAACTCGTACAGATAATAATAATAACCGCCTCCGCTGTAAACATGATTGCTATTAATTTGACCGGGATCGATGAGCTGCGGCAGGGTGTAGTTGTCGAGGTAGTTGTAGTAGCGGGTCTTAAGATTAGTGGCAGCAGCCACACCTTTATCGGCAGCTAACACAGCGCCCCAGGTGCCAGCACAGGTATTGCCGCGCGCCCAGGTATTACAGCTTTGGTAGCCAATGTAAGAATAGTCACCTGACGAACAACTTTTGTTGTTTAGGTAGCCATAGATTTTGTTCCAGATGTCTTTACCCTGATAATCCATAATATCGAAAGCCAGAAATACCCACTGATTTACTGACATATCGCCACTATATTGGCCGGTATAGCTGCGGTCGTAGCGCCAGCTAACCGCAGTCCAGGCATCCTGAATGTCCTGTGTGTAATAATTCAGCGCCAGGTCGAGGGCGTTGTTGATGTTTGTAGCCAAAGCGCCGGAGATAAATCCGCCACCATTCAAAGGTGTTATGGTTGCCAGTTTGAGCGCAAAAATTACCTGGGCTGTTTCGTAACCTTCGTCGCTGCCAAAGGCGCCTAAATGATAGCCGGATTGAATCTGCGCTCCTAATAGATAATTGATCGCATTGGTCACAACAGTACCATAAAGCGGGTCGTCGATGTTGTGACCATTGTTGAGAAAGGCCTGAAGACAAAGTGCTGTAGTTCCGGGATTCACCCACTGCCCTACAGCTTTGGGCGAAGGCTGAACCACGTTTGGTTCGATACTCGTGCCCGAGGGCTCGTATCCTTTGCTGGTGCTTTGTACCGAAGCCAGATAAGCCAGTCCTTTTTCCATCAGGATGTTCGACTTTTGTGCTTCGGCCTGCGAGCTAAACAGCAGAAAAGCTCCAGCCATTAAAAAAGTAAATAAAATTTTTAATTTCATAAGTAATCCTCCTTAAAAATTTAATGAATAATGAATGAGACTTGTAAATTGCGTTGATTGATAATTATTTAAAAATTAAGTTGCGTTTTTTTACGGTAGTACTTTCAGGCAGGCCGGCGATTTCCTCGAGTGCCAGCAGCGAATAAGCTGTAACCAACACGGGGTTGTTTTCCCACCAGCGGCCATTTTCGTTTACCCAAAATCCTTCAGCCGACTGCGTTTTGAGCAGTTGGTTGGCCAGGTCGTAACGCCAGGGATGGACAGTGCCGTCAGGACTTTGGATGGTTTCGGTGCCATAAGCATTCATAGCTTTGGCCATAGTTTGATAATAATAATACAGCCCCTGCACGCCCATGCGCGGAGTAGTTTCGATGGCGTAGTTGCTGCTTATCCAGTTGTAGGCTTCCTGAACACGGGGGTCGTTTTTATCGACACGGGCATAGATCATGCTCTTCAGGCCGGCGTAGGTCATGCTTGCATAAGAGTTGGAGCCACCTGCTTTGCTTACGCCAGGGTTGTACATAAATCCGCCGTCGTTTTGTGCATACGATTCGGGATTTACGTTTTGGAGATTCTGGCAGCGCGCCAGAAATACCAGCGCTTTGTCATAAAAAAGTTTTTTGCCCACAGTCCTGTTTTTCTCTTCGTCGGTCATTTTCTTTTCAGGATCGTAAGCCTGGCGCTCGTCTAAGGCCATGGCCTCGATAGCCCATTGCATGTTGGAAAGGTCGGGGCGATGTTCGCCATCATATCCCATCCCGCCATAAAACAGACTGTCGGTGGTCATGCCGGTGCTTTCGTCCACTTGCAAACCCATTAGAAAATCCTCGGCATTTTTAATAATCTGTTCGTAAGCCGGATTGTTGGCATCTTTGAAGGCAATCAAGCAGATAGAAGTATTGTAGGTAGGCATGTCATCGGTATAGATGCTGCCATCAGGCTTTATGCAACTGCTAAGAAAAGCAAAGCCGTCGGCAATCATGGGTTCCGACTCACTGATACTGGGATGGGCACGCAGATACGACGAAAGCACCAGCCCGGTCATGGCCGGGTGATGCTGCCACGAACCATCTTCTTCCTGTTGGTCGTAGAGCCATTTTAGGCCTAATTTAATAGAATGATCTATCTCTTTGGCCAGCGAGAGTTCAACTTTTGGTACTGATTCCTGAGCAAGAATACTTTGACAGGAAAATAAGAGAAGAAAAATCCATGTGTAAGTTTTTAATTTCATAGGCTTTATTTTATTGTTTTGATGATTAATGTAACAGGCTCACCGATTATCAGGTTTTTGGATTTATTTACATAAAAAAGCTCGTCGTCGAATTTGGATGGCGAATTAAGTTCCATTAGCGCAATGGGATCGGAATAAGTGGCAATCATCGTTACATCGGGATCAATAAGCACATGCCCGCTGCGATGCGTTACCGGGCCACGGAAAAGCCAGGTAGAATTGCCAAGTGGTTTTTTTACCGATTCGTCGAAAATGTAATGCTCGATGGGTTCGGTAAGCTGCTTACCGTCGCGCTCAACAGTCAAGAAAATCATAACACTATCGCCGGGTGTTTCAATGGTAGTAAAGTTGGAAAGAGGATCAGATTTATCAGGATCGTCGGGCTCTTCGTTCACCGGATCAAGCCCCAGTAGCAGCAGCGCCGTTTGAAACTCCAAGGGCGTCACGGTAGTCGATAGCAGGCTCTCGTGAAGCTTCCCTGCTTTGGTGCACAGGATCACCTCCAGCAAACCGTCGTTCATGTTAACTATGCAAGGAAAAGATATACTACCCTCCTCAGTATTGATGACTACATCGTTGAGCTGATAGGTAGTTTTGTCTTTCTTCTGCAAAGCAGGTTTTACGCCGTCATCCTGACCATGTCCCATCATGGGCATTATAAATATAAGCAGGCTTAGCAGTTTTAGCCCGTTTCTGCTTCTGCCAGGATTCAACTTCAGCCTGCCGGGAATTCGCCCTCTAATGGATTTGTTAAAAATCTGCATAATGAAAGTTTTAAATTGAAAGTGATTGCGGTTTTTTTTTCGAGATACAATAATAAAAAAAAATTGGATACAAGACTAAAAAAATCAAAAATTTAACATTAAAATACCATTCATAAAATCGCTTAGCTTTCGCTAAAGAAATTCCAATTGCAAAAACCGTCGATGGATTGGAGTAGAAGGCTGATTCTAAGCCCGACGCATTGATTGCTAAAAAATCAGAACTTCTATCAACCCCTTCAAGAAGGCACTGATTAAGAACAACCATTAGCAAAATAAAAATTAAAAATTCTTTTCGTGATTGGTATGTTTTAATTTTAAATTTGCTGACACAAAACCTATAAAATTTGCTTTATGAAAAAGATCCTATTTCAAAAACAAATCCTCTGCATTTATACAGCTGCCCTGTTGGTTATGCTGCTGTGCCCAGGGTCGTACGCAAATGCCGGCACCGGAGAACCCGACACGCTGCGGCAAATCACTATGGATGAGGTGGTGATAACGGCCAACCGTTACAACCAGCAGCTTATCAACACAGGTGCCTCGGTGGATGTGCTGCGTGCTGGAGAAATTAACCTGTTGCCGGCACAGAATTTTACTGGCATTCTCAGCTACCTTCCGGGGATTTACGCCACCTCCACCGACGGCATGGGGCTAAACCCGCAAATCAGCATCCGCGGCTTTTATGGTGGTGGCGAAGCCGAATACCTTACCGTCATGGTGGATGGCATACCCGCAAACGAGCTGGAATCGGGGCTGGCCAACTGGAACCAGATTCCGCTTAACGAAATCAGCCGCATAGAACTGTTGCGTGGCGGCTCCTCCACCATTTATGGCGATGCCGCCATGGGCGGGGTTATTAATATAAGAACTACCGGCGCCGGAAAGCCTTTTACCAGAGCCAATATCGGCTATGGAAGCTACAACTCCTACGAGGTAGGTGCGGCGCATGGCGGCAAACTCGGCACCGGAAGTTATGATCTTTACGCCAACCATACCGCTACCGATGGTTTCAGAGACCACGCCACCTGGAGCACCATCAACTTTGGCGGCAAGTTGAAGCTGCCAATCAGCCGCCGCTCCACGCTCAACTTTAGCACCTTCAACCAGATACTTTCGGCTGATGATCCCGGATTTTTGTTTCAACAACATATCGATACCAACCGAACCGCTTCGCTGCCACAATTCCGCGCCGACGGACAAGAGATGCAGAAGTACCTTGTTTATCTCGGCTTGAATTCCCGAATAAGCGCTGCTACTGATTTGAATATCGGCCTCAGCTACCAACACAAAAGCACCGAAAAAACCCGGACGTTTGCGCAAATTCCCAATGTGCTTGTGCCCGTCGGTGAGGGTTTTTATCCGGCAGGGTTGTACGACACTACCGCTTATGGCGACACCAAAAAGCGCAACCTCGATACCGACCAGTTGAATCTGGCCATTCGTATCAAGAACGAAATACCTGATGCCGGAGCGCGCATCACCGGTGGCATCGAAGGTGGATATGGCAGCTACAACAGCGAGTATGCCGATATTTTCAGAGGTTTCGAAAACGATTATCGAAATAATTACACTCCCTGGGATTCGCTGGATACGCGTGGCGATGGCTATCGTTTTACCGTAGCAGCTTACATCAACGGCGAAATACGCCTGGCCGAGCCACTCACCCTGCTGGCGGGCCTTCGCTGGGATTTGATTTCCGACAAGTATAACGGCAAAGTCCCCGACACTTCCATCAATAAAACAAATTCGGCTTTAAGCCCGAAAATTGCCTTGAACCTTAGCACCGGAAAAACCGACAACTATTCCGGAAGCATCTTTGTGAGCTACGCCCATGCCTTCAAAGCGCCTACCATCGACCAACGCACCGACCTGAAAAACCTCAACTATTTTATGTTTATGCAGGCCGGACCATCACTGATTCCTATTCAAATTAAAGCCGATCCTTTTGCCAACGCCGATCTGAAACCACAAACCAGCTACAACTACGAAATTGGTACCTATCATTATTATAAATTCTCCGAAAACTTTACCGGCGAGATAAGCCTTGCAGGCTATCTGATAAAGGTGAAAGATGAGATTGATTTCGATTTGATGACACAGAAATACAAAAACATCATCGACACCGAACATACAGGTTTGGAAACAAGTATTAAAATAAATTTGCGCAAAGTCTGGAGCGGGTTTGTGAATTACAACTACACACAGGTGGAGTTTTCGTCGGGCGAAAATGAAGGCAAAAGCCTCAAAGGCATCCCTGAAAATGTAATTTCGGCCGGCATTGCCTATGCTCCCGAAACCGGCTTTGGCGCTTCGTTGTTGCTGGATAGCGCCGGCAAGATATATCTCGACGATCAAAACCTGGCAACGCTCGACGGGCGCACCATTCTTAGTTCTCGCCTGCATTACAACCTGCGTTTTGTAACTTTTTATATTGATATTAAAAACATCTTCGACACATCCTACAATGGCACCGGCTATGCCCTGGATGGTGTAAACTATCTGTATCCCGCCGCCGGGAGGATGTTTTTTGGCGGATTAAATTTCAGTTTTTAATGGCTTTGTTATAAAAATTTTGTCCACCTGATCATTAACCCCGGCCTAAAGGCTGGGGTTAATCGGCAAAAACACTTCAGTGGGCTTTAGCTCAAATAAATAGAGATGGTATGATGAGTTCGAGGAAGGATATCGATGTAAAAACATGACATTCACTATGTTCAGATAAACATTTATTCAATCGTCAAAACAACTATGTTTTATGAAAAAAAAAGTTTTAATCCTTACCATTTTACTTGCCGGATGGGGATATGTACTTTCGGCACAAACCATCTCCGGAACGGTGGTGGACACCAAAATGGATAAACCTCTTAGCAATGCTACTGTGATGATAACCGAAACCGGAACGGGCGCTTACAGCGATGAATCGGGATATTATAGCATCGATATACCTGCGCCAGGAACCTATACGATCAGCGCCACAATGATAGGCTATCAAATGAGCCGACAAACCATTGAGGTGGGTGCGGCAGGCATCAAAAATTACAACCTCTACCTGCAGCCCACTTTTATAAAGCTCAACAACGAATTTGTTGTCACAGCGCGCCGCATCGAAACCGGCAACTATGCTTCACCGGAAGCCATCACTATTCTCGATGGCACCGACCTGGAGCACGAAGCACCCCGCACGGTTCCGGAAGCTTTGCAGGGTACGGCGGGAGTTTTTATGCAAAAAACCAATCACGGCGGCGGCTCACCAATTATCCGCGGCCTTACAGGGCACCAAAACCTGATGCTCATCGATGGCATCCGTCTCAACAATGCCACTTTTCGCAGTGGCCCCAATCAATATCTCTCTACCGTTAATCCGGAGATGATTCAAACCATTGAGATAGTGCGCGGCGCCGGCTCGGTGCTTTACGGCAGCGACGCACTGGGCGGTGTGGTAAATCTCATCACACGAACGCCTTCATTTTCGTCGCGTAAATGGAAAACCGGCGGCGAAGTGTTTGGCAAATACATGACCGACGACATGCAAAAAACCGGCGGAATACGCATCAACAGCGCAACCAATAAATTGGCCGTCACTGCAGGGTTTATTTATAACGATTTTGGCGACATCGTCGGTGGCGACACCACCGGCAAGCAAACGCCCACCGGATACCAGGCATTAGCCGGCGACGTGAAGCTACGCCTGAAGATCAGCAAAAACAGCCAGCTTATCCTGGCTTATCAATACGACAAGCAAACCGACGTTCCGCGCTACGACAAGATCATTGTCAACTACAAAAAATATCATTTCGACCCACAGATACGCCAACTGGGCTATGCACGATTTATCAACGAATCGGCAAACAAATGGATGAAACAGGTTTCGGCCACTCTCTCCGTCAATCAATCGGACGAAACCAGGATCCTGCAGAAGCGGGGATCGCAAACCATTACCAACGAACATGATGTGGTAAACACATGGGGCGCAACGATTCAGGTCAACTCCTACCCTACAGCCTCGTGGCATTTTGTGTCGGGAGTAGAATATTATTATGATAAAGTGCACAGTGAGGCAGCGAAAATTGAAGGCGGCAACACTACTCCCAGGCGCGGCCTCTATCCCGATAATGCCACTTCGTCGA
>JAAYIU010000303.1 GCA_012523265.1 Bacteroidales bacterium
CATCTCATACATCATTTCGGCGGGTTCGCCCACCGACAATCCGCCGATGGCATTTCCTTCGGCATTGCGCGAAGCAATATATTCGGCCGAGTGGCGGCGCAGGTCGGCAAAGGTGCTGCCCTGTACAATGGCGAAAAGCGCCTGGCTGTAGCCGTAGCGCGGCGGCGTGTTACCAAACCGAGCGATGCAGCGGTCGAGCCAACGATGGGTAAGCTCCAGGGAGTTGTGGGCGTAGTCGTAGTCGCAGGGCCAGGGGGTGCACTCATCAAAAGCCATGATGATGTCGCCGCCAATGGTGCGTTGGGTATCCATCACGTTTTCGGGTGTGAAAAGATGCAGGGAGCCGTCGATGTGCGAACGAAAATGAGCGCCCTCTTCGGTAAGTTTGCGTTGTGCTGCCAGCGAAAAAACCTGATAGCCGCCGCTGTCGGTGAGGATGGGCCGGTTCCAGCCGTTGAACCGATGCAGCCCGCCGGCTTCTTCAAGCACTTCCAGCCCCGGGCGCAAATAGAGATGATACGTGTTTCCCAGGATGATCTGCGCCCGTGCGTCGTCGTGCACGTCGCGGATATGAATGGCCTTAACGGTGCCTGCCGTACCTACCGGCATAAAAATCGGCGTCGGTATGTTGCCGTGGTCGGTGGTGATGGTGCCGGCGCGTGCCGAAGATTTGGGGTCGGTTGCTTCTAAAGTAAACTGCATGCGGTTGCCTTGAAAATAATTTTTAAAAATGGCGGCAAAGATAGCCATCTTAAAAGTTGAGAGCCGACCATGAAATTTAAAATCATTCCTAAAGAAATATTTCTACATTTGTCGTTTAATAATTTATCCGATGATGCTGAGCTATGCACCTTTAACATTCTTTCCAAAGACAACATTTTTTGAGCAAAAAGTGGCAAAACCTGCTACAAAAACTTGCCCGAACTGACGTTGCTTTTTGGCGTCGTAAAGTGCATAGCTACAACACATTGGAAGTGCCGGCATAGGTTACGCACTGTAACTGACCTGGCGAAGCTGTGGAATCAGGCAACCAACGAAAACCGAACACACATTTGCAAGTCCCGCGAAGCCGATGCACAATGCAAAACTTGCAAAAGAGTGCAATTTTTGCCAACGCTTTAGATGAACCAATAATGACTGATGTACATGACAAAAAGACCAGGAGTTACAATATGTCCAGGATTAAAGGGAAAAATACAAAACCCGAAATTCTGGTGAGAAAATTCTTACATAAAAATGGCTATCGGTACAGACTTAATTATTCAAAATTACCAGGGAAACCTGACATTGTTTTACCCAAATACAAAACCGCAATTTTTATTAACGGTTGTTTCTGGCACGGACACAAAGGTTGTAAATTTTTTGTTATTCCTAAAACAAGGACTGAATGGTGGCTAGAGAAAATTAACGGTACAATTAACCGCGACAAAATTAAAATTAAAGAATTGGAAAAACAGGGTTGGAACATGATAACCTTGTGGGAGTGTGAATTAAAACCAGAAAAAGGAACAAAAACGTTAGAAGATTTATTAGTATTTTTGCGAAAATAATATTTTATGAATTTTATCGATTTATTTTCAGGAGCAGGTGGTTTGTCCGAAGGATTTATCCGGGCAGGATTTAATCCTGTAGCTCATGTTGAGATTGATAAAGCTGCGTGTAATACACTGATAACAAGAACTGCCTATCATCATCTGAAAAAATCCAAAAATCTGCAACCATATATCGACTATATTCAAAATAAAATTTCAAGAGTTGAACTCTATTCTTTAATTCCAAAGAATAAAAAAGAATCGGTAATTAATATGACTATTGGTGACAAAAACAACCAAATAATTTTTGATAAAATTGATTCTTTGAAAGGGGAAAAACCGATTGACCTGATAATTGGTGGCCC
>JAAYIU010000254.1 GCA_012523265.1 Bacteroidales bacterium
CACCATCCTCTACACCATGCTCGATCCCGATTGGCGGCTGTTTGAAATCATTTTAGCGTTTTATCTGATCTTCATCCTGGTTGCCGGCATTTGGCTGATTTGGAAACAGACCTCCTGGCAAAGAATTTTCGATAAGAGATTGCTGTTTTTCTATTTATTAACAGGAAACCTTGTTGCAGTGCTGCTACTGCGATTGCTGTTTGAGGTCAACTACCCGGAGGATCGCACGGGATTGTATTTTGTGCTCTATTTTCTGGCCAGTTTGCTATTCCTTATTGATGAATTGATAGAAAGGATTCCCCGTCGTATTGTGTGGTTGCTGCTGGTACCCCTCGCCTACATTCCGGTTCATTTTGTTTTTACGATGAATCTTTCGCACAATTCGTTCGAGAACCATAAAATCCCCAAACGGTTCTATGATAAAATTTACGAAAGCTACACTCCCGGTGAAGCGCCACCAACAGTTGGTGGCTACAAAGCACGGGAGCTGCGCTGGGCTTTTTTAAATTTCCAACACGGGGGAAGATTAGGCAAACTACATGGCTCACTTTTTCCCGACACTTTGTGCGATTTTCAGATTGTTGATACCGTTTACAAACTAAACAAATATGGCCTCTACGACACGGTGGATTATTGGCCGCAAAGCCATTTCTATCTGCTCAAACGCAAAGTGTCATTGCCGCGTCGGGTGATATTCCAAAGAGATTCGATAGCCACCAACGGAGTAATAAGCGATCTATATTTTAATTTGATCACCCTTGAGGTGGACTCCCTGGCAGGCAAAACCCTGGAGCTTATTTTCGATCTGCAGATCGATTCTCCTGCCACACCCTTTAAAAGTTGGATAGTGTCTTCGATAGACAACGCGGCGGGTAAAAATGTCCGCTACGAATATTATGCCCTCGACTGGATGCGCCCCCGCTATGCCGGCGCCGATGGCCATCTAATCAGCAGCATGATTGTTCCGGTGCCCGACGATGCACACAAAATGGTCTTTTATCTCTGGAACACCTTAGAGGTGCCTTTCAGCATCAGCAATGGGGAGGCGAAGATGCTGAAATACCAGTGACAAAGGATAAATTCCAGGTTCCAAATTCCAACCGTCGGTAGCCGGTGTAAACAATCACAAATAAATTCCAACCGTCGGTAGCCGGTGTTAACAATTCCAAAGCTCAAACCCCGGAGCAGTTTGGCCATTGAGATTTGACTATTGAGATTTATTTGGAACTTGATTTATTGTTTTTTGGAGCTTTACTCTGGTTGGTGATGATGAAACAATATTTTGGTGCGCTGCACCTCAAAGTTTGTATTGCCTTTTACTCTTTTCAAGATTTTATCGGAATTGTGGGAAGGGCATAAATGCCCTCAATTTGCCCGTACTATTCCATAATCCCAGGCGTGAACGCCTGGGCTACGGAAGTGAACACCTGGGCAGCGGAATAGTGCTCACTTCCTCCACGTCAAAGAAAGGACGCAGATGAGGCATTGATGACGGAAAGAGTGCAGCAATTCTGCAGGCATCAGCACCTAAGAAATCACGATTTATTTGGGGCTGTTTACACCGGCAACTTACGGTTGTAACTTCTGCTTAAAAATCCAAAATCCTCGCATCACCACATCATCACATCACCATATCACCACATCACCACATCATCACATCACCACATCATCACATCACCACATCATCACATCATCGCATCCTCACCGCTCACCTCTTCTTCTTCCAGCTCAGTATATTTCAGCGCCAGGTTCCGCGATTTTTCCACGGGATATTTTAAGGCATTCTTTGCAATTTTTTCACCCATGATGGCGGGTATGTCGAATTGGTATTTTTCGGCGATCATAAAAGCATATGCCAGCACATCGGCGAGCTCCTCGGCTATGCGTGTTCTGTCGATTTGCGAATGCTGCTCACGTGTTTTCCACAAAAACAGTTCGTTGAGTTCGGCGGCTTCTATCGAAAGCGCCAGCGCCAGGTCTTTTGGGTTGTGAAACTGCTGCCAGTTGCGCGCATCCCTGAAATCAATTAGCAATCGAGTAATTTCTGTTATTGCATCCATTTGTATTTTCCTTTTGGAATTGCGAAAGTAAGGGATTTTATCTGGTAAAAATCAGCCAAAAATGAAATTTGATACTATCCAAATTAAAATCCAAAATAGAATAGTTGTTAATTAATGGTTAAAAATTAACATTTGAGCGATCCTGAATAAAACTGCAACCTATTTATAAACGACGCAAAACCAGGCAGGTAAGACTTTCGCCTGTTAAAGTATCCCAAATATAATGATTCTAAATAGCAAAGATGTAGTTTTGAAAGTTAGTTAATACGTATTACGAACGAAAAAATTTTATTAATCTAAACATTACAAGTCTTATGAAAAAGCAATTTTTACTTTCATTATCAATCCTCTTGATGATCTTTGGTGCTGCCATAGCACAAGATCAAATTCCTGGTACTATTCCGCAAAATGCAGATGTACAAACTATGGATGCGCCAGAGGAGAATGGCCTCACACCGCTTTACAGCGTTACCGGGCAGTACTACCTCTCGGCCGATGGTGCTGGCGCCAATGCCGATTACACAGTAAACGTTAACAAACCCAGTGTGTTAGCTACTGTGCACAAAGCCTATCTGATGGCTGCTCCGATTTGGGGAACGAGTACAATTAATGATGGTTGTATTACACTTAACGGCTCACCAATAAGCTGGGATGGGTCGATACCCAATGCTTTAAACGGTACTAATTATTATGCCGACGTCACCGATCTTATTGCCTCAGCACTGAACCCTGCCGCTCCTGGCATAACGAGCCTCCCGGTTACGGAATGCAATACCTTTAATATTGATGGGGTAGCGCTGTTGGTAATATTTGCTGACCCCACCGCCATCGAAGAGACCATTGTTATCATGTTTGGTGCGCAGGCTTTCGATGGCGACACCTTCTCTATTGCACTGGGCGAACCCATCAATCCGGATGATCCTGATGCCATCCTCAACATGGGGCTTGGAATCAGCTTTTCCTATCAGATAGGTGGTGTTCAGCAATATTCTATTATTGATATCAATGGCGAGCGCCTTACCACCTCGGCAGGTGGCGAAGATGATGGTGCCAGTGCTAATGGGGCACTTATGACAGTGGGCGGCCTGGGCGATCTTAACGACAATCCGGCCGATCCCTATGCAACACCTACTGGCCCGCGCAGCGATGACGAGCTTTATAGCCTGTTGCCATTTATCGACATCAATACCACCAACATCACTGCCTTTACCTCCAATCCCTCCAACGACGACAACATCTTTCTGGCTTACTTCGAAATATCAGGTGCAGCCATCATTGGTGAGGGCATTCTGCTGAGCCAGGACAATGGCAACCCTGACGTAGGCACCGACCACACCATCAAAGCGCTGATACAAGATAACGAAGGAAATCCCGTAGTTGATAAAATGGTCGACTTTGAAGTGGCTTCGGGCCCCAACAGTGGCTTGTCATTCTCAGCCGCTACCAACGCTGCCGGTGAAGCATTTTTTGTGTACAACAGCGCTGTGGCCGGAGTGGATATCGTAGTGGCTTGTTTCGAAAACAGCCAGTTGGTTACCCAGTGTTCCAATGCCCTTAGTGTAAACTGGACACTCGCAGAAGGCGAATCTATTGTGCTTTCGCAAGCCGTTAACAACCTACCAATTGGAAGTACGCACACAGTAACTGCCACACTCGAAGATGAAGAAAACAATCCACTTGAGGGTGTTACGGTTGATTTTGAAGTTATTGCAGGGCCCAATGCCGGTAATACCTTCTCCGCAGTTACCGACGCCAACGGTCAGGCTATGTATTCGTATGTTGGCAACTTTCCGGGTGTAGATCAGATTCAGGCTTGCTTCCTCAACAGTCTTACCCTGATACAGTGCTCCAACGTCCTCAATTTCCAATGGACTGGCGAATTAGAGGGTTATCAACTTTGTATTCCTCAGGGATGGAGTATCATTTCTTCTCCATACGAGCCTTTCGACGCTGATCTGGATGCAATATTTGGTCAGTTGGCCGATGAAGATAAACTGGTAATGCTGCTCAACAGAGGCGGATTCTACTGGCCGGCACAAAACGTAAACCTGCTGGGCGATTGGAATACCAACCAGGCTTACAAGGTAAAAATGAACGAAGAAGGGTGTGCCCTTTTCAGCGAAGTACCACTCACCGATTTATCAGTAACCCTGGCCAACGGAGTTGATTATCTGCCTGTGCTGGTTGATGAAAATGTAAATGCAGCCGGTTTCTTTGCACAGCTATCTGGTAACCTGGTGTATGCTTTTGATATTTACAACGGATTTGTTTTCTGGCCGGCAGGTGGGATTTTCACGCTGCAAACGCTGGTTCCGGGCAAAGGTTACCTTGTGAATCTGTCGTCAGCAGCAGTAGCCTATTACGACTATCCTGAAGCAGTGACAACCAACAACAACCAGCCAATACCGGCTATCAGCGGTGCGCCCTGGACAGTTACCCGCACCGGATCAGCACATCTTATCTCTATTGCTGCCGCAGCAATGCAAACTTTTGAAGCCGGCGACATCATCGCTGCTTTCAACAGCCAACAGCAGTGTGTGGGCATGACTCAGTATTTGGGTAATAACGAAAACCTGCTGCTGACAGCCTATGGCGACGACATGACCACCGAAGCCATCGACGGATTGACAGAAGGTGAAAACATCAGCTTCAAAGTTTATGACCAATCTGAAGGAACCATCCGCGAGGTAACTGCAACTTACAACATGCAGATGCCCAACAGCGGCAATTATGTCGAATTTGGCGCTTCGGGAATCCTGGCATTCAAAGGCGCTGCCACTGCTATTGGCGACGAGCAGGCTGCAACAATTCAGGTTTATCCCAATCCTGCCACCGACATGATCAACGTCACGGGTTTTGCTGCCGAAACACAAATCATACTTACCAACACACAAGGTCAGATGGTTTTCAACAGCAACGCTGCAGCCGGTGCCACCGTGCAGATTGACCTGAACGGCCTCAGCAGTGGTGTATATCTGCTGCAAACCAAAGCTGCTGATCAGTCATCTGTACAGAAAATTTTTATCAAATAAATCGTTCATAATTCTTTTTTCAAACAAAAAGGCGTCTCCTTCCGGGAGCGCCTTTTTTTGTAAACCTAGCAAAAGATTGCTCCCAAATTCCAAGTTTCAAATTCAGAAATCCCAAATGACAAATAGAATCCAACCGTCGGTAGCCGGTGTAAACAATTCCAAAACTCAAAGTCACCGGCTGAGCTTGTAGGTGGTAGGTTGAGCCTTTCGAAACCTGTCGAAACCTGGTTATTGAAATCTCCATTTTTGGGATTTGTTTGGAAATTTTTTTATTGATTTTTTGAACTTTAGCTATGAAATCTCGAATCCCGACCCTATGTGAGGAAGTGAACAGGAGAACCCAAAAAATTAAATGTACTACCTTTGCCGCCAAAAATTTTTAAAAATATGTCTAAAAATCTGGTTATTGTTGAGTCACCCGCCAAAGCCAAAACCATCGAAAAGTTTCTTGGAAAGGATTTTACCGTCAAATCCAGCTATGGCCACGTGCGCGACCTGTCGAAGAAACAGTTGGGCGTGGACATCGAAAAAGGATTTAAACCTGATTACGTAGAAGCGGAGGACAAAAAGAGCATTATTAACGAACTGAAAAAGCTGGCCAAAAGTGCCGACATCGTATGGCTTGCAACGGACGAAGACCGTGAGGGAGAGGCTATTTCGTGGCATCTTTTCGAAACCCTGAAACTCGATCAGGAGCGCACCCGGCGCATCGTGTTTCATGAGATTACCAAAACGGCCATAACGCGTGCCATAGAGCAGCCCCGCAGCATCGACATCAATCTGGTGGATGCGCAGCAGGCGCGGCGTGTGCTGGATCGCCTGGTAGGTTTTGAGCTTTCGCCAGTGCTATGGCGCAAAGTGAAGCCTTCGCTCTCGGCAGGACGCGTGCAGTCGGTGGCGGTGCGGCTGGTAGTAGAGCGCGAAGATGAAATCAAAAATTTTGAAATCGTTTCGTACTATCGCGTAACTGCACTTTTTAAAAAAAATGACAGCGAAACGCTGCTGCGCGCTGAGGTGCCCGCACGTTTTGCTACACGGGAGCAAGCGCTTGCCTTTCTTGAGAGATGCGTCGGCGCCGAATTCACGGTAGCTTCTGTCGAGAAAAAACCAGCCAAGCGTTCGCCCGCACCCCCTTTTACCACTTCTACACTCCAGCAGGAAGCCAGCCGAAAGCTTAGCTTTAGCGTGTCGAAAACCATGCAGGTGGCGCAGCAACTTTACGAATCGGGAAAGATCACCTACATGCGTACCGACTCTGTGAATCTTTCTGACCTGGCGCTGGGGCTGGCTAAGGAGCAAATCGTTAGCTCCTTTGGCGACGACTTTTATAAATTTCGCCGCTATGCTACCAAAAGCAAAGGCGCGCAGGAGGCGCATGAAGCCATCAGGCCTACCTATCTCAATCAGGAAAATATTGACGGCACCAACGACCAGAAACATCTTTACAGCCTGATCTGGAAAAGAACCATCGCCTCGCAAATGAGTGATGCCAAACTGGAACGCACCACCGTTACCATAGACATTTCTACCACTAAAGAGAAATTTGTCGCACGCGGCGAAGTGATCCTCTTCGAGGGATTTCTGAAAGTATATATCGAATCGAGCGACGACGATGCTACCGACGAAGCTGCCGGCATGCTGCCCCCCATAAAAAAAGGTGAGAAACTGCCGGTGCTTCAAATTGATGCTACGCAGCGTTTCACGCAACCACCCTCGCGCTATAGCGAAGCCAGCCTGGTAAAGAAACTCGAAGAGCTTGGCATTGGCCGCCCTTCTACCTATGCGCCCATTATCTCTACCATACAAAAACGCGAATATGTGGCAAAAGGCGACAGCAACGGCACCGCTCGCTCTTTCGAGATTATTTCGTTGAAAAACGATCTTATTAAGACAGAAAAAAAATCGGAAAAAACCGGCCAGACCAAAGGCAAACTGGTGCCCACCGATATTGGCAATGTGGTGAACAAGTTCCTGATGCAGCATTTTATGAACATCATGGATTATAATTTCACCGCTAATGTGGAAAAGGAATTTGATGAGATTGCCATGGGACAAAAGGTGTGGAATAAAATGATTGCTGATTTCTACGGACCTTTCCACAAACGCATTGAAGACACCATAGAGCACAGCGAGAAGTTTAGCGGCGAAAAGCTGCTGGGACAGGAGCCTGCCACAGGCAAAAATGTATTTGCCAAAATAGGCCGCTTTGGCCCTATGATTCAGATTGGCGACACCGAAAGCGAAGAAAAGCCACGCTTTGCCTCCATCAAAAAAGGGCAATCCCTCGACAGCATCACACTGGAAGAGGCACTGGAGATGTTCAAATTTCCCCGCACCATCGGCACCTGGCAGGATGAAGAAGTAACGGTGAGCATCGGACGCTTTGGCCCCTACATAAAACATAAGTCGCTTTTTGTTTCCCTGCCAAAGCAAGACGATCCTGCAAGCGTCAACATCGAGCGGGCCATTGAGCTGATAGAAGAAAAAATTAAAAAAGAGCGCGAAAAAACCATCAAGGTCTTCGACCAGGACGAAAATATCAAAGTGCTCAACGGCCGGTGGGGACCCTACATCGCCGAAGGGAAAAACAACTACCGCATTCCCAAGAGTACCGATCCGGCATCGCTGACATTTGATGATGCCAAAAAAATTATTGCGGCAAGCAGCAAGAGCGCAGCATCCCAAAAAGCTCCACGCAAGAGTGCTGCTAAACCGAAAGCAAAATCAGCAGCAAAAAAACCTGCATCCAAAACTAAAAAATAACAGCGTCACAACCGCCTTCTGATGGAGATATCCCTTTATTTCGATCCGGTAAATAACGACAGCCGGCAAGCTGCGGCACCGGGCAGCGGCGCTTGGCTTGGTGGCCAGATAGTGGCGCTGGACGATACTTTTGACGAAGACGACCTTGCGCAATTCGATGCCATCATCGTAGGTGGGAACGAAGATCGCGGCGCCGTAAACAATGCAGGCTGCGGCCAGGCTCCCGACGCCATCCGCCAGGCGCTCTACAGCCTGAGCATGGGCTTCTGGAAACTCAGAATCGGCGACCTGGGCAACATCCGCCCCGGCGAAAATATCAGCGATACCTATTTCGCTTTGCGCGATACCATCTTCCGGCTGCTGCGCTCGGGCGTGGTGCCCATCGTGATCGGCGGCAGCGAAGATTTGTCGTACGGCGTTTATTCGGGTTACCAACAAGCCGGCCGCATCATCAATCTGGTGAACGTGGATGCCCGCCTCAACTACGGCGGTGCCGAGGTGCAATCGCCCGATGCTGCCAACTTTCTCTCGTCGATTATTTTTAAAAAACCCAACTCTCTTTTCAATTTTGCCAACCTGGGCTATCAAAGCTATTTCACCGGAACTGCCACCTTGGAGGTGATGAACAAGCTGTTTTTTGATGCCTGGCGGCTGGGCGTGGTGCGGCAAAACATAGAAGAAGCCGAGCCGGTGATCCGCAACGCCGATTATCTGAGCTTCGATATTTCCGCCGTGCGCTTTAGCGACGCTCCCGGCAATGGAAACGCTTCGCCCAATGGATTTATGGGCGACGAAGCCTGCCAGTTGGTTCGATATGCCGGCATCTCCTCCAAACTTTCGTGCATTGGTTTTTACGAAACCAACCCAACGCTCGACCCACATGGGCAAACAGCCTTGCTTACAGCGCAAATGATTTGGTATTTTCTGGATGGGCTGGCGGTGCGCATCGACGAATATCCTGACGACAAGTGTGATAATTTCGTAAAATACATTGTGGATTCCAGCAGCGCCGGCAGCGACATGATTTTTTACAAAAGCAAACAAACTTCCCGCTGGTGGATGCAATTGCCCGTGAGCCGGGAAAAGAAAAAAGATCACTGCCGCCACCTGATGGTGCCCTGCACCTACGCCGACTATCAACTGGCTGCCGCCAACGAAATCCCCGACCGCTGGTGGAAGGCCTACCAAAAACTCATGTAATTCCCGAAAGCCTTTTTCGTTGTAATTGTTAATTATTTTAAAAGATGAAAATAGCTTCATTGGTTTCCGGCGGCGTCGATAGCTCTGTTACCATTCATTTGCTTAAAGAGCAGGGATACGACCCGCATATTTTTTATATAAAAATAGGATTGCAGGACGACCCCGCCTGGGTGGATTGTCCCGCCGAGGAAGACATCGAAATTGTAACCTGGCTTGCCAAAAAATATGGCTGCCGGCTGGAGGTGATTTCCCTTCAGGAAGAATATTGGGAGCGCGTGATCAGCTATACCATCGAAGCCGTGAAGAAGGGTCTTATGCCAAATCCCGACATGATGTGCAAGAAGATGATTAAGTTTGGCGGTTTTGATGAGAAATACGGCCACGACTTCGATCTTATTTCCACCGGGCATTATGCCTCCACACTGCACATCGACGGGGAGAAATATCTGGCCACCGCCCGCGATCATTTCAAAGATCAGACTTATTTCCTGGGGCAGATCAACCGGCAGCAACTTGCCAAATTGGTTTTCCCGCTGGGTGATCTGGTGAAAGGCGACGTGCGCCGGATAGCCGACGAAGCGCGCCTGCCCTCGGCGCAGCGCAAAGACAGCCAGGGAATTTGCTTTTTGGGAAAAATCAACTACAACGATTTTATAAAAAGATATGTGGGCACCAACCCCGGCAGCATCGTGGATGCCGAAACCGGCAAGGTGCTGGGGCAGCACGAAGGGTTGTGGTTTCACACAATAGGCCAGCGCCGCGGGCTGGGGCTTAGCGGCGGCCCCTGGTTTGTCGTCGATAAAGACATCCGGCGCAACCGCGTGCTGGTTTCCAATGGCTACGACCCCGACGGGCAATATAAAAAGGTGGTAAACCTGGCGCATTTCCAATTCATCAACGGCCACACCGACCGCAACTACGACACAGCACAGGAGGTAAAATTTAAAATCCGTCACCCGCCCGAGTTTAACGAAGGCACGCTACAACGTCAGGGAGACAGCTACGTTATCGAATCGCAGCAGCGCCTGCAGGGTGTTGCCCCCGGACAGTTTGGTGTGGTTTACACCCCCGATGCTGCCATCTGTTTGGGCAGCGGGGTGATTGTGGTTTGATTATGAAAGCTCCGTCAGAAATGCAATTCCGTAGATCCCTCTTTTTTTTGCTTTGCGCAATGGCTGCATTTTCGGTTGTGTGGTTGGCTGGCTGCAAGCCTGAAGAAACACCGCGTCTGCCGGGCAATCCTGGTGATTTACAATTTGAGGGCCTGTGGATTGGCAACACTTCGCAGATGAAACTGGCGGAGTTTGAAGTGCAGAATATCGAGGAGCATGCTTATGTTACACGCTGCCGCCTGAGCTACATGATCGGTGATGATTGGAGGCTGCGCGATCTGCACAACGCTGACGGCCTGAGCGAAATCATCGACCGACACTTTTCGTTTAGCCTGCCCGACCAAAGCACAGTGGCGGGAACCTTTGCCGACACCACTATGCTTGAGGGTTCGATGCAAATAGTTTACGGAGCACAAGTGGCAGAAACCATAACTTTTATCTGCGTAAGCGATTCTTCCCGCAATGATGTGATCGGTCTTTCACAGTTGCTTTTTAAACTGGAGGACAAGACCTGGCATTTTATACAGGATTACGACTTTTACTACCCACAAACCAAAACGATTGCCACCGATTCGGGCTGGATAGCAGCGGGCGAGTTTGCTACCCGCACCAGCCCCATCATCGAGCTGCGCGCCGGCCACCTGGAGCTGCCGGCACAAATTCCTGAAATATTTGTCGTTGGCACAAAGCAATTTTCACCCTTTGCCGCCGATGGTTTCGAAATCATTATCCACGACCCGGGCTACTATTATTTACCGTGGACTACCTCCGACACAGCGCGCGGCCAGGAGGGAAGCAGTCTGAACATTTCTGAAATACTGGAGATTAATACAGGCAGCAGCCACGAAAATCTTTTAAAATTTACTGCTGATTTTAATTGTAAAGTCTATCGTGAATACGGGCAGATGCGACATTTGGAGGGAACCTTTACGGGATATGTGAGGTGGTAGGAAGTTTCAGGCCACAGCTCTCAGCCCACAGGCTTCAGTTCCCGTGATTCGTAAAGCTTAGCTTGCCGTTTTTTTTTGATCTTGTGACGTCATTTCTACAACAGGCCAGGCCTGCAGAAATAAAACAGACGAGGTACAACCTCGTCCAAACCCAGAAACCAGACAATTTTGTCCTGCACCCCGCGCCCAGCTCTCTGCGCCCTGCGCCCCGCCTCTTCCGCCCTGCGCCCTTCGCCCCACGCCCTGCCTAAGCCATTGCACGCAATTCCTCAACCAGCTGTTCGATGGCTGCATCGTCGAAATTTTTTTCGCGGGCTGCTTCTTCGAGGGTGCCCCAAACAGGCTCGCCACAGGCTATACATTTTACGCCACGTTCGGAGAGGAAACGAACCGAAAACGGATAATCGCGCACCAGCTCTTCGATGTAGATGTCTTTGGTAATGGGAGTCATGATTGTTTATGTGAAATTGGCTTAATTCCTTTTGGCTTTCAATTTCTTCTCTTTCCTGCGCCGGCTGCGATTGCGCAAAGCGGTGATGAACCCGAAAGTGATTTTGGCCGTATTGATAAGCGTTGCGGGATTGTTGACAATATTATCAACTACTTCCTGCCCCAAATTGACAGTACTGATGTCGTTGCGCAGGGTACTTATTTGGTTGGCAATCTGGTGTTCTTTAATTCTTATCTCGCTGCGCAGCCAAAGCTTGCGGTAACGCAGATCTGACTCATTCTTAATCTTCTGCATACGGATCCTCCATATTTTGTTCTTTGCCAAGCTCATCCTGCTTTTCAAAGAGGGTTTTGCTAAGCATTTTCACCATAGGATCGAAAAAGATGCGGCGTCGGAACATGTGCACAATAAACGCCATTAACAAATAAAATGCAGCTACGATGAGATATCCTAAAAATGTTCGGCCTGTGGTTGCCTCAAACCAATTGACGAAACCCAGTGAGAGAAACAAGGTGAAAAAAAAGATAAAAAATGTAAATATGAGTGCCGCAATGAAATGGGAATAGATTCGGGCAAACGCCTCCACTACGATCAGGCTGTAAAGTTCGGTTTTGAGCTGAAGGTATTGTTTGATGCTCAGGGTGATTTTCCTGATGTGTGAATCGAATTTTTGCTTGTTCATAGCCGATAGGTTAACATAAAAAAGGAATTGCCCGCAAATCCGCTGATGGATTTACCGGACAATTCCGTACATTTTTCAGGACGTCGGAGGGACAAAAAAAGATTAGGCTTCTTTTTTCTGAACTTTCTCTTTCACATCCGAAACTTTTTCCTTCACGTCGGCAAGTCTCGTTTTCATATCGCCCAAAGCTTCGTTGACGTAATCCTTCAAATCGTCGAATTTGTCGTCGAAGTTTTCTTTCAAGTCGTTGGCTTTTTTGATGAACTTGTCTCTGGTGACGTCGCCTTTGTCGGGGGCATACAAGATGCCGAGCGCTGCGCCCAGGGCTGCACCGCTTAGTAATCCAAAAATAAAACTACCTGTTGAATTTTTCATTTTCTTAAGTTTTTAAGTGTTTCGCTTACAAATATATAATAATACGGCTACATAGGCTACCATAAAAGGTGTTAAATATTTTTGGTGAGCTGTTGCACCACCTTTATCTGGCTCAGAAACTCTTTGGCAATCACGCGCAAAATGGTGTAGGTAGGCACCGCCAGTATCATGCCTGTGATGCCTGCTATGCTTCCCGCAATGAGGATGACCAGGAAAATTTCGACTGGATGAGCCTTCACGCTGTTGGAGTAAATGAGCGGCTGAAGCACCACATTGTCGATGAGATTACTCACGAAAAACACCCCAACCACGATCAATATCAACGAAAACAGGTCGCTAATCATCCCGGTGCTTAAAGCCGTAAATATGGTGAGTATCACGCCTACCACAGCTCCGATGATAGGTCCCAGATAAGGAATCACATTCATCAGCCCGCCAAAAAAACCTATCAGCAGCGCATTCTCTACACCAAACAAAGTAAGCCCGAGACTTAATAAAGTAACCATGGTAGTAAGCTCTATCATCAAACCTATAAAATATCGGCTCAACAATCGCTTCGACTGCGTGAGCACGCTCTGCACTTCGTTTTGATAATTGACGGGCGTAAGAATCTCCACCACCTCATCGAGCAGGTAGGGATCTTTCAGAAAGAAAAAGGTTAGAAAAAGAATTGCAAAAACAGCGATAAATAGTGAACCAGTGACACCAACAATGGAGGTGAGTGTTTGGGAAAAAGAAGCAAAGTTAAGGATCGACTCGATCTGCTGTGCCAAAAGCTGGCGGATGGTCTCGTCGCGTGAGAGAATGTTGTATTGTCGAAAAAAAATCTCCATGTCGGCAATTGGTTTTTGCATGGAGCTTCCCAACAAATCAAAGTCGATGTTGCTCACCAGACGTGCCTGAGATGCAATCAATGGCACAAAAATTCCTACAAACGAAAGCACGATCAGGATAATAACCAGCAGTGCCATGAATGCGCTCAGAGCGTTTGGGATATGAAACCGCCCGATGCGCATGGTATTGAAACGTTTTACCAATGGCCTGCCTATCAACGACAACACAATAGCGATGATCAGGTAAGTGATGATGTCGGAAAAGCGCCAAACCAGATAAATCACCAACAAGCCAATCAAAATACCACCGAGAATGCGTAAAACTTTGTTCATGGGTTTTTTTTGAAAAAAAGTCGTTACAAAAATGGTGTGAAAATCCTTACGCAGCGAATATAATTAAAAATAAATATCAAAAGGAAAACGCTATCGACAGTTTAAAAGCAAAGTTGTCGAAGGTATCGGGCAGCTCGTAATAACCATAGCGATAAAAAGCTCCGATACCAAACGAGTAAATCCCCAACGTGTTGAGCATGTTGTTTATCAGCAGCCCCGACTCCAAGAATAGATGATCCATCGGCTGTACCGTTATTCCCTGGTGATATTCGGGATGCTGCAGGCTACCGGCGCCCGCATTGGTGGCTATGGCAAACTCAGGGCTGAACTTGTTGGTGCGCCAGAGCAGTTTGCCAAAGTTGTGGGTGTAAAAAAGGAACAGATAGCGATCGTTCAGAAACTCGTTCATGCGCTGAGTGGCAAACGATTCGGGTGCATAAAGGGTAAAGGTGCGAAACGAGCCACGCCCGTTGTAAAGGTTGCTTTCGGGCAGTGGCTGGTCGATGGCTCCGGCCATCAGCGTAAGCGACGACTCGCCCAGGTAGCGGATGTAAAACTGTTTTGTTATTTTCAGATCAACTTTATTATAAAAATAATCGCCTTCCAGCACATCGTCCAGGCCGCGGGTGTAGGCCAGATGAATAATGGGATAGCGCGTCCCCAGCGACATTTTGCCGTCGGGCATCTGCATAAACTTTTCTTTGTAAGCATATCGCACCGAAGCCTGCAATTCCGTAAAGGTAAACTCACGTTGTGCTTCGCCGGCATCGCCTTTCGGCAAAAAGCTGTACTCGCCGGTAGTTTGTTTTACGTCGCGGCTCATCGCAAGATTAACATTTGCATAGCGCAGCGCCCTGAATTGAATGGCTGCCCTGATGCGTTGTGTGGGGTTCATACGCCGGATCAAAAAATAGCGGAAGTTGGCCGGGTTGAGAAGATTCTGGCGGCCGCCGTCGTCAGTTTCGGTGGCGCCGGTTTCGGTTACAAAGTCGTAATACATCACATCGAAACGCAAGTCGCGGTACTTGTCGATCACCACGCCAAGTCGTCCGCCGTATTGTGCGCGCTGGTTGCCAAAGCCATAGCCCCAAAAAGCTTCGGCATCGAAAGTCTGCGAAAGCTTGGCGTTGGTGATAAGGCCCAGCCCGAGGTACAATCCCTGGTATTGGTTGTATTTGATAATTTTGCTCAGATCCAAATCCACATATCCCAGCGGCAGGCGGCTGTTGAGCATCGCCTTGAAGGTTTTTGCTTTGGCATCCAAATCGATCTCTTTGCCCACGCTGTCCATAAAAAAGTAGGTACGTTGTTCGCGTTGCGAGAGGCTGTCGGTGCGGAATTGCTGCCAGAACGCTTCGCTGCGGCTTCCGGCGCGCGGGTCGAAGTCGATGGCGATGTGGTTGAACTGTCGTCGCACCAGCTCCGGTTCCAGCACCACATCGCGGATGTAGCTTTTGCCACGACCAATGGGCGCCACATTGTTTACAATTACATTTTTAAAAATAATATCGGTATTTAGTTGGTATTGAAACCAGTGCTCGCCGTCGATAAGTGTGTAAAGATGCTGTATGCGGATGCTCATGCCGCTTTCGTCGCGCGCCGGTTCGGCCTGCACGCTTTGTATGGCCCAGCCGTGCGTGTTGATGGAGAGCACGCCGCGCAGCCCGTCGAAGTTGGTATCTTTCCAGGGGCGGTAATAAATCACAAACACCGTGTCGCCGGCGGCGGTGTAGGTGGTGTCCATGAGCTGGAAATAATATTTGCGTAAGCTGCCGCCGGAAATGGGATTGATGTAGTTTTTGTCGCCGATGCGGATCAAATCCTGATAAAAGGTTGACGACTGCAACTGCGAGCTAAGGAAGAGCAGCACCGGGTCGCGGAAACCGGAGATGCGCGAGGCGACCACCTTTTCGTAGCTTTTGTCGGGCGCCATAAACTTACGTTCCGACACCGTTTCCATCATAAAAAAATCTTTGTCTTTCAGGAACTGCCGCAGGTGGAATTCCGACGAATCTTTTGCTACGCTGTCGGCGGTGGGCATGTCGAGCGTGTCGACCGTAAAAATCATTTTGTCGTAGGAAGTATAAGAAAACGACGCAAGCTTTTCGGGATCGTTGGCGTCGCGGTTTTTGATCACATTGCGGATGATGCGGTTTGCGGGGTTTTCGCCGGCCACTATCTC
>JAAYIU010000108.1 GCA_012523265.1 Bacteroidales bacterium
ACAAATGGTACTGATATTTGGATGATAACACGGTTGTGGAATTCTGATAAGTTTAATGCTTATCTGATTACTGCTGATGGTCTTCAGCCTACGGCGGTAATTTCGAGCGTTGGAGGATATCAGGGGGCGCCCGATGGCGATGTGCACGGATCATTGAAAGTCTCGCCCAACGGAAAAAAAATAGCGATGGTCAACCGCGGAATACAGTCATTCGAGCTTTTTGATTTTGATAATAATACCGGTGCAGCCTCTAATGCTATTGTTTTTCCTTCCAAATACCAGCAGGTGTATGGCCTTGAATTTTCACCCGATTGTTCCAAGCTTTATATCGGAAAGTATGGCACCAGCTCCAGGATATTCCAGTTTGATTTGAATGCCGGCAGTGCACAAAACATCATCGAATCAGAGGTGCAAGTGGGAACTGTGGGCAACATCCATCTGGGAGCGTTACAACTTGCGCCCGATAATAAAATCTATGTTTCAAAGCATGATAATCTCTACGGAGACAATTATTTAGGTGTGATTAACCTGCCAAACGAAGCAGGCACACAATGTAACTTTGTGGAAGACGGATTCTATCTTGCCGGCAGAAAATGTATCTGGGGTTTACCTAATTTTTTACAAAACTATTTCCTGGCTGATTTCAGCTATCAACCCACATGCTATGGCGACACAACTGAATTTTTGATAAGTGATGTATCAAATATCGTATCTGTTTTGTGGGATTTTGGTGATCCGGCAAGCGGTGCCAACAATACATCTGCTCTGCTCACGCCGGTACATGTATTCACGGCGCCGGGAGATTATACGGTTACCTTGACCATTCAATATCCCGCCAACCAATATGTAACTACCCATCAGGTGACCATCCACCCGTCGCCGTTGCCGTGGCTGGGCAACGACACTGCGGTGTGCTCCGACTGGCCGTTTGTTTTGTATCCCGACCAGGATTACACTTTTTATCTTTGGCAGGATGGTTCGACAAATCCATTTTTTGCGGTAACGCAACAGGGGATTTATTGGGTGCAGGTAGAAAACGAGCAGGGATGCACCGGCACCGACTCCATCCAGATTACCTTTTTGCCCGATCCTGACATTACGTTGGGGAACGATACGCTGATCTGTTATAATGATGTGGTGATGTTGCAGGCAGGAGCCGGCTTTGATAGTTATCTTTGGCAGGATGGCTCGCAGGGACAGTCGCTGCTGGTGACGCAGCCCGGCCAATATTGGGTGGCGGTGAGCAATGCCTGCGGCAGCGGCTCCGACACCATCAACGTAAATTTTACAGAGCCGTATGATATTTCGTTGGGCAACGACACTTCGTTTTGTTATGGCCATAGCATTACGCTGGACCCCGGCGACGGATTTGATGAATATTTCTGGAGCACCGGCGCCTTTAGCCAAACCATCACAGCCACACTTGGCGGAACCTATTGGGTGCAGGTTACCGATACGATGGGCTGCACGGCCATGGATTCCATTTATATCGACGTTTTTAACGATTTTGAAATCACCATCGGTTCGGCCACCCAAATTATTTGCGAAGGCGATTATATTTTTCTCAATGGCCCCGAAGGCTACCAAAGCTACCTTTGGCAGGATGGTTCCAACGGGCAAAGCATCCTGGCCGATACTGCCGGCATCTATTGGCTCGAAGTTACCGACGAAAACGGATGTGCTGCCCGCGATTCTATGGAGCTTATCGTAAGGGTAATTGCGGATTTTATGGTTAACGACACCGTCCTTTGCGAAGGCGGAGAAGTGGTGCTTCAGGCGCCGCCCGACTTTGTTAGTTATCTCTGGCACGATGGCAGCACAGGCTCCTCTTACACCGCTACCCACGAAGGAGTTTTTTGGGTAGTAGTAACCGACGAGCTGGGATGCACCGGCAGCGACAGCGTTACGGTCACGCTTTTTGAACCACCCACGCTGGGCTTGGCACAACAGGAATGGATTTGCCGTGGTGACAGTCTTTGGCTGCAAGCCGACACCGGCCACCTTGCTTACCTTTGGCAGGATGGGACTACCACGCCAGAATATCTGGTGACTATGCCCGGATTGTATCAGGTGCAGATAGAGACGATTTGTGGGAAATATGAAAATGCCGTGAAGGTAGTTTTTTACACAGATAATCTCAACCTTGGCCGCGACACCACTTTGTGCGACGGCGAAGCGCTCATGCTTTGGCCGGGCAGCGTCTATAGCCATCACAACTGGAGCACCGGCTCTGCCGACACCGGCATTGTGGTGAGCAGCCCCGGATGGTATTGGCTCACAGCCTTTGACGGATTTTGCCACGTTACCGATTCCATTTACATCGATGCTTGCGCCGACAGCACGGTGCCTAACTTTTTTACGCCCAACAACGACACCCACAACGACTACTTCTTTGCTGTGCCAACCAATCCCGGCGGTATCACCGCCTTCAAAATGGTCATCTTCAATCGGTGGGGGCGTGTCGTTAAAGAACTTACTTATCCCGACGAGCAATGGGACGGCAAAATAAACGGCACCGACGCTGCCGAAGGGGTTTATTTCTGGGTGTGTAAATACAGCGCCATCAGCAAATACGGCAGCGTGGCTGAAAGGACGAAACAGGGGAGTGTAACTTTGCTGAGGTAGAGAATTCGATCTTTTGTTTCGAAAATGAATTAGTTTTGCTTTTGATACTTTTGAATAATCGTTAATCTGATGATACTGGGAAAGTTCTGGTAGAGAGGTTTGTAGAAAATAGCTGAAATTGATGAATATGATTTATAATAAACTCAGGGTGGTAAATATTGTAGGTGCAAGGCCAAATTTTGTGAAAATCGCGCCAATCATGCACGCGATGCTGCAATCCGAAAAGATCGAACCCATACTCTTGCACACCGGCCAGCACTACGATTACGAAATGTCGGAAAGCTTTTTTAAAGAATTGTCGATTCCCGAACCCGATGTTTATCTTGAGGTTGGTTCAAATACACATGCTAAACAGGTGGCCACCATCATGGAGAAATTCGATGATTACCTCGATACTACGCACATCGACATGGTGCTGGTAGTTGGCGATGTAAACTCGACCATGGC
>JAAYIU010000464.1 GCA_012523265.1 Bacteroidales bacterium
ATTAAAAGCATCTGGCAAACCGGCAAATCGTAATGAAGTCCCATTTTTAAAATCAAAGCATATCAATAGTTTATAAAACCTTATCCGAAGATTTCATTTATAAAAAAAACCATTCCCGCGTGCTGACAAAGCTGAAGCTAAATTCGTACGTTTTGCAAACTATCAAGAACTCCAAATTCTTTCAACAGCCAAATCACCAGAATGATTATGACAACGGCATTAAGAATGCCTTTAATGGTCCGCTGCATGGGAATATAGGTGTTTACAAGCCAAAGGATAACCCCGGCAACCAGAATGACAATTAGAATTGTTAAAAGTGACATAGTGTTAAGATTAAAATTGTTACAAATTTCTTACTTTACAAAGGACAGGCTTACTTCATTAATAAGGATTACACAATTTCGGGAAAGAGTTACATCATTCACACAATTGATAAAGGGAAATCACTTATCTATTGCCATGCAACGTTAGCTTGCTAATTGAATCGAGGGAGAAAACAAAGCGAATCCTGTTTTTGAAAGCACCACTAACCGAATCGATGTTTTTGGAAACCAGTAACGGAACGTAAATTTCGAAAAAATCCCAAATCCCAACCTTTAATCCGGCTTCATAAAAAAACGGCGATTTTTGGGCCGATGACACACCATGATCGTTCAGTAATAAATTGAGAAAGGGTTTTACCGGAATCCGGGCAGCTCTGCCGGGCAAATTTGTTGAAAGCGACAATGAAAAAAGCCACCGGCTATATCCCAAACTATCGTTCGGAGGTGAAACCAGTCCTCCTTCGGAAAGGGACATCTGCCGCGAAAAAAAGTTTTCGGGAAATACGCTGAACCGGTCGGGGTATGTCCCCTGATAAAGATATTGTTCCCTTCCACTTCTTCCACTTGCCGAAAATGAATAAAACGGAATTTCGGAATCAGTTGTGAGCATCGTTCCTGCGAAAAGCCGCATATCCAGTCCGTTGTTTTGGCCTCGATAGCTTACTCTGTACTTAAACTCAACCGATGTTTTTTGGTATGTCTTTCCGGATTCGAAAGAAGCCAGCAGCGTGTAAGGGTTTATTGTGCCGGACTTTTCGAGGAAGTATCCTAATTGCACATAGGAATTCATTCTTGCTTTCTCCTGAAGTTCAATCTGAAAAAGATCGGATGCGCTGATGTAATTTCCAATTAGTTTGTGGTGTAAAGGGTGTGTCATTTTTTCGTTTCTAAAATTGAGTACCAGCCCGGTTTTCCACTTGTGGTAGTTTTGATGACCAGGCGCACCAAATTGCGTTGCTTCCAGCGAGATGGTTGCCAGCCGGATAAAATTATCATAAGGCGTAATGTTGTAGGCAACGCGCCCAAACCCGGCCAGATCAGAATTTCCGAATGCATAAAAGGGCACTACAACATATTCCAGGGGTTTGGGCACGATGAAGCCGTTGTGAAACGCCATGCCCAACATAAAACCGTTTTCCCGTGTCCAGTTGATGGCAGGCATATAAAGAAGTGTGTGTCTCTCCGGGTCTTCAACGGTAAAGAGGAGTTGCGTCTGTATGGGATCAGCCTTGGGGAAGAGGCCTTTTTTTTTGATATTATTGTTAATTCTAAAAATTTCAGGCATAACATGCCAGGGGTCGATTTTTATTTCGGTATAGTTGCCGGATGGCAGCTCGATCCATTTCTCTCCTTCAAAACCATCCACCCATTTTTCGAATAAAATTGTATCCCCGCTGATGCCTGCAATAAGGAGTGGCGAAACCAATTCTCCTTTATTTTTTATTAGGATTTGCTGGCTCTGAGTGCGGACCATTTTGTAGTCCAGCCGTTTTGTGGTACCCAGTAAATCCGTAAAAAACCAGGTTAAATCTTTGCCCGATTGCGTTTCGATAGTTTCACGAAGATCTTCGGGTTGCGGATGCCTGAATTTCCATCGGCGAAAGTATTGCTGCATTGCAGCATCGAATACAGAATCGCCGAGATAAGCCCGGAGGTAATTAAAGGCAATCGGGCCTTTGTTGTAAAGCATCACTCCGTAATTCAATTCGGTATAGTCGGTTGACGGCAGGTTTAAGGGTTGTTCCAGATTGTTTCGTGCCTGAACGAGCCATTCCAGTTCCTGCATTCGCTCTATTGGCAAATTATCGATTTTCATAAACTCTGCCAGCTTTTTGTTTTTCACATAAACTTCCCAAAGTTTTTTTTCGGGATATTTATCACTCAGATACCTGTCGGTGTAAGTGCTGGTGATGCTTTCGTCCAAAAACGGGTATCTCCGTTCATCCGACCCAAGGGAGCTGTAAAACCAACTATGACAGATTTCGTGCGTAATTACTTCGTCGAGGGAATAAGCATCATCTGCCAGGCCGATGACCGTAATGCCGGGGTATTCCATCCCGGTGCCGGAAGTGAGTGCACTTTGAACGGCCGTGAAGTTTTGATAAGGATAATCGCCTATTTTATTTGAAAACCAATAGATTGTTTTATTCACATAGGTTAAAGCATCTTTCCAAAGCTCCGATTGTTCATTTGTAAACAAAACCATGGTGGTTACTTCTCTGCCGGAGTAGGGGAGGGTCACCTTCCCTTTTTGTACGTGAAACCGTTTATCGGCAAACCAGGCAAAGTCATGAATCTTATCTGTGGTATAATGGAGCGTTTTCAACTGTTCCGATGAAGCCGGGAAATCAGTTCCAGCAGAACAGGCAGTTTCAAACCAGGAAGTATCGGCTGAGAGTTTATCGAGCATTTCGATTTCGCTCTCGTTTTGCAGGTTTCCCGACGCACCTACAATGTAATTAGTCGGCAAAGTAATTTGCACATCAAAATGGCCAAATTCAGAAAAAAATTCTCCTTGATCGAGATACGACATTTGGTGCCAGCCCGACCGGTCGTAAACGGCAGGTTTGGGATACCACTGCGATATTTGATAGGATTCGCCAATGTGGCCCAACC
>JAAYIU010000292.1 GCA_012523265.1 Bacteroidales bacterium
GTATCAGCATGCTTAGCACTCGTGTTGTCGATTTTATTGATAATTGCCTGCAGGTCATTATGAAATGTTTTAAGTTGTGGTGTTTTTTGTAATGTTGTGAATTAAACGATGTATCGCCAGCTTTATTTTTCGCTCTGTCTGTCGGTATTCGGGCATTTCCCGGTTGGTGTAGATAAACACCAGTACGAGCTGTTTGTTTTGCGCCTGCAAAGCGCCGTAGAGTTCGGCTTTGTGCCGTCTGTATGCTTCGCGCATCAGCCGCTTGATGCGGTTGCGGGCAACAGCGCGTTTGTGATTGCGCCTGGGCACGGTAAAGAGCACCTGCGCCAGAGTGCCCGAAGGCAGCAATTCTGCATCATCTGTCAGTAGATAAATTATTTTGAAAGGAAACTCAAAAAAAGAAACGCCTTTCCCGAACACCTTCACGATGAGGGAGCGGCGACAAAGGCGTTCATTTTTCTTAAAATTTTGCGGCAGCATAATCAGTGGTATGGTTTTGCAGCCGCTCAGCAGCCGGTACTATTGCGGCCACCGATGGCATGCGGTTTACATTCCTACCTTAATACCATTTTTCTTGTAGAGCTTCTCTATGTATTGGTCCAGCGCCATAGTCATCGATGGTGCCGATTTGGTAGGAGCATTTAGATTGAGCGTGAAGCCAGCCTCTTTTACTGCTTTGGCGGTGGTTGGCCCAAAAACCCCAATCTTGGTGTCGCCTTGCTCATAGTTCGGGAAGTTTTTCTGTAGCGACTTCACCCCCGAAGGACTGAAAAAGATAATCATGTCGTAGCTGTGGATGTTCAGCTTGGAGAGATCGCTGGCCAGGGTACGGTAAATTATTGCTTTGGAATATTTTATCTTGTTGTCATCCAGCGCCTTGGTCAACGACAGCTTGTGTATGTCGGAGCAGGGCAGCAGAAACTTTTCGTCTTTGTGTTTTTTGATGATATCCATCAGGTCGTTGAAGTTCTGATGGCCATGAAAAACCTTACGCTTGCGAAATTGAACATATTTCTGCAAATAATATGAGGTAGACTCGGAGATGCTGAAGTATTTCATCTCATCAGGAACCTCCACGCGCATCTCATTACAGATCCTGAAAAAGTGATCGACGGAGTTGCGGCTGGTGAAGATTACGGCGCTATGATCCAGGATGCTCACTTTGTCCTTGCGGAATACACGCCCCGGAATGCCTTCTACTTTAATAAATTTATGAAAATCAATGTTCAGTTCATATTTTTCGGCAAGTTCGTTGTAAGGATTCCGTGCCGGATCAGCTGGTTTGGGTTGGGAAACGAGAATGTTCTTTACCATTAATCAATTTTTTTTTGGAAATTAATTTTTTTTAAAAGTCCCGTTGCTATCTGGTGTTTTTAGCCTGTAATGATTTTTAATACAATGATTACCGGCAAAATTTCGAGGCCGCAAAGGTAAATAAAATTTTGATAGTGAGAATACTTTCTCGATTCAAAACCAATAAGAATGCTCCGGAAAAGCCTGAATAAAAAAATCGCAAACGCCACTATACTGGCTGCCAGCAAAGGCATCAGGCTGGTCGAGTAGAGCGAGAAAAGCAAAAAAGGTATCAGAAATAGTGTGGCCACCTGATTCATAAATCTTGTATTTGCCAGATATTCCCGCACCAAAGAATTGTTTTTAAAGATAAATCCGATCAAACGCATCAGCCATCTTTTTGTGAGCAGGATTATTGCGATAGCGATAGTAACTGCCACAACTTGCTGATAGAGAGGCATTGGATTGAGAAACCATAAGAAATGATACACTTCGTCCCATTGAAACACAAAAGTAGTGTACACCAGCAGCGACGCCACAAATAGCAAAACAGCAGAGCCTGGCGTAAAAAGATCCCCGGCGCGGTAGAGCTGCCTGAACAGTGGCCGCGAAGTAAGGCTTCGCCAGATATTGGTGAAAAAATTCTTTTGCGTCAGGCGCAATATCGAAACGATCAACAGTGCGCCGCCCAGGGTGAGCAACTGCCATTGCGAATAGTTGTGTACGAGTGGTTCGGGGAGTATCCGGGTGGCAGGGGCAAACTGTGAAGTGACAAAGCGATGCGCTATTGGATTTTCGGCAATGGTGTCGGGAGTGATTCCGTTGGCAGCAAATCCCTCCAACGCCTGCTGCCAGCCATGCAGTGGCGTTGGCAACGAATCTGATAGAAACAAACTGTCGGGCGGAACGACGTATATAATTCCGGTAGTATCCAATGGCTTTGCGCAATAAATGCTGCAAAAGTAAGATTTCCACCGGCAGGCGACTGCTTTTTTAATAAAGAAAAACAAAGTGCGTGGCGCGTGGCGAAGGGCGCATGGCGAAGGGCGCAAAGAGCGGAAAAAGCGGGACGCGTGGCGCGTGGCGCAAAGAGCAAGGTGTAAGATTTGATTGAGAACCAAGGAGTGATGGCTGTCTACTCTTTTATTTTGTAACTGTTCAGCTATTGTTGAATATTTGAATGAATGCAGAGCGAAGTGCTTCTTTTTTTTGCTTCACCCACGGCTCCTCTCCAATTGGAGAAGGGAATGAGATCTTTAACCTTAAAACCTTATCATGTTTCGTGAACCTTCGTAGAACATGTGATCCAATGAGAATTATCCAACCTTATTACCTTATTGTATGCATTTAATAAGGTAATAAAGCTCGTTACGAGCTATTGAATTTTTAACAAATCCTTCACGATCTGCTTGTTTATTTAATAAAATATCTATTTTCGTGAGCTATTCGACACACGTTTGATTTTTACGAATAACAAAATACCAAAGCAGCAATGTTCAATCTGATTATTTTTGGAGCACCGGGATCGGGCAAGGGAACCCAGAGTGCCAAAATCGCCACCAAATATCATTTCACACATATCTCCACCGGCGATATTTTCCGTAAGGAAATAAAAAACCAAACGCCACTGGGTAAGCGCGTCAAAGAGGTCATCGACAGTGGCCACCTGGTTTCCGACGAGCTGCTGATAGAAATTATCGAAAAGGCTATGGACGACGACGACAACTCCCATGGATTTATCTTTGACGGATTCCCGCGTACTTTGCGCCAGGCGCGCGACATGGATGTGATGATGCACCGCCACAAAGAGTGCGTCAGTCTGGTGCTGGCACTTGATGTAGATCGGCAGGAAATTATTGCCCGCCTGCTCAACCGTGCAAAGGAGCAAGGCCGTGTAGACGATACCGAGGAGGTTATCTGTAAACGTTTGGAAGTGTACCAGAATCAAACAAGTCCGCTGATTGACTATTACAAAAATCAGGGGAAATTTATTTCCATCAATGGCGTAGGAACCCTGGAGGGAATCTTTGCAGAAATATGCCGTGTGGTTGATCCCTATCTGGCTGTCAATTAGCTGTTTTTTGTAATTCCTTGTGCACTGATACGTTGGTGTCGGACTCGTATTCGATATGAAATCCCTGTTTTTTGAAAACTGAGATCATCGCTTTGTTGTCTTTGGTGGTTTCGGCAAAGATGCGCTTGAAGTTGTTGATGTGCGCTATCTCCGTGCAGTATTCCGTTAGAATTTTCCCAAGGTCTTTGCCTTGCCAGTTGTCGGTGACAAGTATCGCGTATTCCACTGTTTCCAGATCAGGGTCGCCAATCAGCCGGCCGACGCCAATCAGTTTTCGGCGTCCTTGCTGCTCTATCTCGGCCACGATGGCCAGCTCGCGGGCATAGTCGATGTAGCAAAACTGCGTGGCGATTTCGTGCGAATCGAAATGGAAATTGTATCTGAAACGCGAATAAATGGCTTCTTTGCTGCAGCTTCCCAACAACTCGAGCCACATAGGCTCGTCTTCGGGTTTGATGGGGCGCAGCAAGGTGGGCGTGCCATCGGCGAGGGTCACCTTTTTGATGTATCGCTCCGGGTAGGGGCGCAGGATAAGATGCGAATATTGCGGCACCGGGTTTTTCAGTGTCTCTTCGTCGATTACTACGCGGGCATCGAGCGCCACCACGTCGTCGGCGGTAACGATGATCGGGTTGATGTCATGTTCTTCAATCTCCGGATAGTCGGCTGCCAGATACGACAGGCGTATCATCACCTCCACCAGCTTGTTGATATTTTTGGGAGGCCTCCCCCGATATCCTTTCAGCAGCGGGTAAATCTTGAGCGATTCGATCATCTGGTTGGCCAATCGTTCGTTGAGGGGCGGAAATTCCAGCCGCTGATCTTTGTACAACTCCGCCTCGGTGCCGCCCATGCCTATGAGTATTAAAGTGCCTAAGACAGCATCTTTTTTAATACCCAAAATCATCTCCACCGCATCTTCGGTGTCGATCATCTTTTGCACCGTTACGCCATTTATTTTTATTCCGGGCCGGCGTATCTTCACCCTTTCCATCATACTGAGATAGGCGGCTTTGAGGATGTGATCATTTTCAAGATCAAGCACCACACCTCCGATATCAGATTTATGTGTCACCTCCGGCGAATCAATTTTTAAAACCACCGGGTAGCCTATTTTGTTGGCTACTTTTACAGCCTCCTCCGGCGAGTTTACAAGAACAGGTTTGGTGGATTTTATACCATAGGCATTGATCAGCGCTTTGGCATCGGCCACCGACAACACTTTTTGTTTTGGGAAAATCTGGTTGACAAATTTTTCGCGCAACGTCTGCCGGTCGTAATTAAAAAATAGCGGCACCTCTTTGGGGGTTTCAAAAAGCGCCTCCATGTTGCGCGAATAATCCACCATGGTCATGAATGCCCGCACCGCTTGTTCGGGAGTTTGGTAGGCGGCCACTCCGGAGCTGTTGAACAACGCCATGGCTTCGTACATGCTTTGCCCGCCAAGCCAGTTGGCCATGATGGGTTTGGAAGTGCTTTCCGACAGCCGAATGATCTCGCGTGCTGTTTCGGTGGGCTGCGTCATGGCTTGCGGAGTGGCAATCACCAGCACGGCGTCAACGTTGGCATCGTTCATCACTATCTCGGTGGCTTTGGCAATGCGCGCCGGCGGAGCGTCGCCCAGCACATCCACCGGGTTGCCGTGCGACCAATAGGGCGGCAACACCTCGTCGAGCTTTTTTAATGTTTCATCGGTGAGTTTGCCCAACTTGCCCCCACGAATCATTAGGCTGTCGGTGGCCATTACGCCAGGGCCGCCGGCATTGGTAACGATGGCCAGGTTGGGGCCTTTCGGGATGCGCTTGCGTCCGATAAAATCAGTAAAGTCGAAGATGTTACCAATATTATAAACGCGTGCAATGCCAGCCCTGCGAAACAAGGCGTCGTAAATGGCGTCTTCGGAAGCCATCGCGCCGGTGTGCGATGCTGCTGCCTGTGCCGATTCAGGAAACCGACCGGCTTTGTAAACGATGATGGGTTTCTTGCGCGCGAAGGCTCGTGCTGCTGTAACAAATTCCTGCGCAAAAGTGATCGATTCGACATAAAGCACAATAGAACGTGTGTTGGGATCCTGACCAAAATAATCGATCAGGTCGCCAAAGCCGATGTCCATTGTATTTCCGATAGAAACAAAATACGAAAAACCAATTTTTTCGGTATTGGCCCAGTCGAGCACCGATGTGCACAGCGCCCCCGATTGAGATATGAAAGCTACGTTGCCGGCAAGGGGCATGGAATTAGCAAAACTGATGTTGAGCTTTTGTCCCGGAATGATAATGCCCAGACAGTTGGGGCCAATCACACGCATCTCGTACTTTTTAACGATCTGCTTCACCTTATTTTCCAGCTCCCTGCCTTCAGCGCCTACCTCCTTAAATCCTGCCGACATAATGATCACGCCTTTGATGCCCGCCTCGCCACACTCCTCGACGATTTGTGGAACTACCCGTGCGTTGGTGGTGATTACTGCCAGATCAGGCGTCTTGGGCAGACTTTTTACATTGGGATAACAGGGGATGCCTAAAACTGCTTCATGTTTTGGGTTTACGGGATATACCACGCCCCGAAAACCGCCACCCACCAGATTGCGCAAAGTAAGACCGCCCACAGTATTAGGATCGGCGGGCACACCAATCAAAGCGATGCGTTGTGGTTTAAAGATGCTGTTTAGTTTACGTATACCCATAGCTGTTGGTGATTTTTGATAAGCTTAAAACATGAGGAAGAGCTTGACAAAAATAGGAAAAGAACCCGAAACGAGTGGCAAATCTTTAAATATGAATTTTGTTTTCGGGATTTATTTGTCATTTAGTCTGCTTTATTCACAAATTTTTATAGAACACGGATCAGCGTTCTATTACTACAAGTGATGATTATTCAGGTTAGAAATTGCTTTTTGTTTTTTTTAATTTGAGAATCATTCTCGCGGGAGCAAACCTTCCCATAGCCCACGCCCAAAGGTGCCCACCCGAATTTTCCCAAACTGTTCGTTGATTTTTATCTCCGTCACTCTCACGTGTGGGAAGCCCGGCACCTGCTGCCAGGAGGTTTTATCGGTTCTGGTGTAAAGCCCGCGATCGGTTCCAAGCCAGAAGCGTCGCGAAGGGCTGTTGCTTATCGCAATGGCATTGACGGAGTTGTTGCTAAACAGCTCTTCGGGATCGGCATTATCCCAGGTGATGCCGCCATCTTTGGAGTGCCAGACCCGGTATTGCGGCATCACGCCAAGATAGGTAATCCAGAATTCATCAGGATCATCCGACGAAACAGCGATACCGCTGATGATGGCAAGCCTGTCGTGATCATCGTATTGTCCCGGATAGGCAATGCGTTTAAAAAAACGTTCGCTGCTTTCGATGCCTTGCAGCCCGCCACTTACCGACCTGTAAAGCCCTGATGGCAAATGCCATGTTTCGCCCGGAGGGCTTTGCTCACCACCTGTTACCACATAAATAATGTCTGGATTTTTCGCGCTGATGGCCATCTCCGTGATTTGACGCCGCCAACTGTGAGGTTCTGATTTGTATAAATCCGACTGCCGCACCCAGATGCTGTCGGGGCGGTCCAGGTTGGTGGGATTTTCGATGCGTTTGCTGTAGATTTCACTAAACCCAAACCAGGCTTCCCCGGTAACGGGATGGTTTTCCAAAGGGAAAGTCTTGGTGGTAATGGCGTTGTTTTTTTTCACCTGTGAATCGAAGGGTAGTTTTGCCGTTTCGTGTTTCATTTTGAAGGTGTGATGGTTGAACTTTTGTAACGATCTGTCGTGCATCGAAACATAAATGGATCTGCTGTTGTCGTCGATGCGTGTGGTAAAGCCGTCGCCACCGGCGATAAAATGCCACTGGTTGTCCAGCGTGTCGATGTGTACCAGCGCGCCGTTGTCCTGTGTGCCGATTACAAACAAATTTTCATCAAAAGCGGCATCGTCAAACGACCAGATGGTAGCAACTCCGAGACCTTCGTTTTTGTATTCCCATCCGCTCTGATTGGCACTGGGCATCGTTTTTACACTAACCCCGCCATGGTTGCCACAAAAAAGATTTGGGTTTTCCACATTGGGCTGAAAGACCAAATCGTGGATATCGGCGTGAAAGCCGCTGCCGCAATAAGGCGAACGCAGCCCGAATTTGGTATTGCTGATGTCCTCGCTTCCCAGCAGCCGTGAGTTGCCATAAAAAACGGCGTCGCCATCCACCGGCGACACTGCCAGCGCTATCCAATGCTGCGCGAAATAAGTGTACCCCGACGAAAACCGTGTGTGAATAATTTCCCACTTTCCCGATTCGTAAATGGCGATGTGCGCCCCAAGAATAGTTTGATCGTTCACCTGATGATGCCCTAAAATGTAGGCGTATAATCGCTCAGGCGCTGCCGGCGACACGGCCAGGTTGATGCGTCGCACCACCAGCGAATCGGGCAGATTATCGATTTCAATACCTGTGGCCGGCCCGGTGAGCGAGTGCCAGGAAGCACCACCATCTTCCGAAATAAAAATATCCTGACCCGCAGCATACGCCACATTTGCATCGCCGGGCTTGTAGGCAATACCACGGGTATCGCGGAGTGCTTTATCGATATCTTTAAAAGTATTTTCCCAGTGAACGTTTTTTGCCGTTGCATTGCTGGTGCGGATAACGCCTGAGGTGGTTGCTACCAAAATCTGATCGGGATTCAACGGGTTGATCGTCATTTTGCGGCACATGCCACCTTCAGGAAAAAAATCCAGGAAGTTGCCCGAGATGTCCTGCCAGGTGGAGCCATAGTCGTCGCTTCTAAAGATTCCTGTAGTA
>JAAYIU010000121.1 GCA_012523265.1 Bacteroidales bacterium
AAGTATTTGATGCCGATCCAGTCGCCAATAGAAATTATTAAATACAAAGAAGTGTATGAAAAAATTGGATTGCTTCGCTGGGAAGATGGACTTAACCATGCCTTACCACAGGATTTTGCCGACATGCTTGGCTGGAAGGAAATGGCCGATAAGGCCTTAACTGCTTATCGGAAGATTCCAAAACAGGAATTGGAAAACACGCTGATCTTTTCCGATGATTATGGAAAGGCAGGTGCATTAAACTATTACAACCGAAAAAAAACATTAGCAGCTTATTCGTTCCTTTCGGACTACATTTACTGGCTACCCGATTCGATGAATATTCAAAATATGATTATCGTTGGGGATGACCTCGCCACGGAAGTGTTAGCTTGTTTTGAACAATGCAACCTGGTTGGGGTTGTTGAAAACGAATTTTCAAGGGAGCAGGGTACAAAGATATTCCTGTTGCTGGGGGCTAAAGATTCTGCCACCGACATGTTTTACAAAACCGTTGAAGAAAGAAAAAAGCAAATGAATATCTTTTCCCGATGAGTGGATTGCTCAATTACCTTATTCTGCTACTTGCCGCTGCTTTTTTTTCGCCTCACCTCATTAAAAAGGGTGGCAAAGCTGCGCCCTGGCTGCTTGGGCTGGTATCTGCCGGAGGCTTCGGTTACCTGTTGAGTTACGCGAAATTCATTGCAGCGGGCAACACCCTCAATTACACCATAGAATGGCTGCCTGAACTCTACCTTAACTTTACCCTTTACCTTGACGGGCTGTCGTTGTTTTTTGGTTTGCTGGTAACCGGCATGGGCGCGCTGGTACTGGTTTTCTCGGGTAAATATATGGAACCTTACCCGCTGAAACACCGGTTTTTCTTTCTCATGCTGCTGTTCGAATTTGCCATGCTGGCATTGGTGTTGTCGGGGAATCTTTTCACCATGTTCATCTTTTGGGAACTCACCAGTGTAAGTTCCTTTCTGTTGATTGGTTTCAACCACGAAAAACCCGAAGCCCGCAATGCCGCACTTCAGGCCCTGCTCATTACATTTGCGGGTGGTTTGGCCATGATGGCCGGCTTTATTATGCTGGGGCAGATGGCCGGAACCCTCGAAATAAATCAGTTGCTGCAATCCGGTTACCTTATCCGCAGTCATCCGCATTATCTACCGGCATTGCTGCTCATTTTGGCCGGAGCGTTTACCAAATCGGCACAATTCCCTTTCCACTTCTGGTTGCCCGGAGCCATGCAGGCCCCATCGCCGGTAAGCGCCTTTTTACATTCGGCCACCATGGTAAAAGCCGGTATTTACTTGATTGCCCGACTTAGTCCGGTGATGGGTGGCACACCCGAATGGCGCTACATCCTGACCATCACCGGCGCCATTACCATGCTTCTGGGTGCCTATTTTGCATTCTCACAAACGGATTTCAAAAAAGTATTGGCCTACACCACTATCAGCGCCTTAGGAACGATGGTGCTGATGCTCGGCATCGATACCGACATATCGGTAAAAGCCGCCATCATTTTCCTGCTGGTCCACGCACTCTACAAAGGCGCGTTGTTCATGGTGGCCGGGCTGATTGACAAGTCGGTGGGATCACGCGATCTCAGGAAACTTGGCGGATTATACAGGGTAATGCCCAAAACAGCCATTGCTGCCATCATTTCACTGCTCAGCATGGCCGGGCTACCGCCAATGATTGGTTTCATTGGCAAAGAACTGATTTATGAAGCCAAATTCGCCATGCCCGATATTGGCAACATCCTGCTTGTTGCAGGCGTGGTTACCAATGTGTTTATGGTAGCCATATCTCTTGCACTGATTTTCAATCTTTTTCTGGTGCCATTGAAATACCCCGGCAAAAAACCCAAACCACCAGCCCTTGCCCTGCGAATAGGTCCATTGCTCCTGGCCGCACTCAGCCTTATTTTTGGGCTATTTCCTGCTCAGGTAGCCCAACTTCTGCTAAAACCGGCCATTATAGCCATCCATCCATCCATTGATACCCTAAAACTGGCACTGTGGCATGGTTTCAACGAAGTATTGCTGGTAAGTTTCATTACAGTGGTTGCCGGAATAGCGTTTTTCCTGCTTTACCGGAACATCAACGCTGCACTTACCCGCTTTAACAGCAATGTACTCCATTTCAAATTTGTAAGTGCTTTCAACCGTGGACTTGACCTTTTTATAAAACTAACCAAAAAGAAAACTTCCTTCATACAAAGTGGATACCAGCGATATTATCTGATGGCCATATTTTTAATGACTGCCGGCCTGGCCTGGTATCAGCTTATTTATACC
This sequence comes from Bacteroidales bacterium, assembly GCA_012523265.1. Classification (GTDB taxonomy): domain Bacteria; phylum Bacteroidota; class Bacteroidia; order Bacteroidales; family 4484-276; genus SABY01. The sequence goes on from JAAYIU010000121.1 coordinate 2,292, forward strand.
TGGCAGAGCTGGGGCACTTTCGTGAGGCCGGGCATGCTGGAAGTCATCTTAGTGATGATCCTCGTATCAGCCACCCTATTCGCAGTAACGGTTAAATCAAGGCTTGCAGCTATACTTTCGCTGGGAGTCGCAGGTTACAGCATTGCGCTGATTTTCATCATTTATGGCGCCATTGATCTGGCCATCACCATGCTGCTGGTTGAAACCCTAGTACTGGTGCTTTTTATGGTCGTTGTGTATCATCTGCCAAAGTTTTCCAATCTATCGTCCGAAGCCTCACGCTTTCGCGATGCAATTATTGCTCTGCTGGTTGGGGGTTTTATGACCGGCCTGGTGATCAAATCCCTGCAACTTGACCTAAGTCCGAAAATTTCGGAATTCTACACTGAAAATGCCCTTGCTTTGGCCTTTGGAAAGAATGTGGTGAATGTTATTCTGGTTGACTTCAGGGCATTGGACACACTGGGTGAAATTACCGTGCTGGCCATTGCCGCCATTGGGGTGGTGGCGCTGCTCAAACTTAAAACAAGGAAAGGAAGCGCAACATGAAATCCTACATCATTCAACTGGCTGCTTCCCGGTTATTGCCCGTCACCCTTATACTTTCACTGCTGGTTTTTTACCGCGGACACAACGAGCCGGGCGGAGGATTTATTGGTGGACTAATGGCTTCCGCCGGATTTATCTTCTACGCCATGGCCTTTGATACGCAGGAAGCCCGAAAAAAACTAAAAATCAATCCGTTAACCTTAATGGTGTTGGGATTAGTCACCGCCGTCACCAGTACGATTCCGGCACTTTTCGCAGGCAATCCATTTTTTACCGGAGAATGGATTTCAATAAACCTGGCCTTCGCGGGAACGCTTAAGCTTGGTACGCCCCTGCTGTTTGACCTCGGTGTGTATCTTACGGTGTGGGGCATCATGCTTATGATTATTTTTAACATTATGGAAGAATAACCCATGGAAATACTGCTCGCTATTGTTGTTGGGTTGCTCTATGCAGCAGGGGTTTACCTCTTGCTTCGGCGAAGTATTGTAAAACTCATTCTGGGAATTATGTTCTTTAGCCATGCCACCAACCTGCTCATTTTTGTGGTTGGCGGATTACACAAAGGCCAGCCACAGTATACAGCCAACGGTATTGCGGCAGTTGCCAATCCCACCGATCCGCTGCCTCAGGCGCTGATTCTCACAGCCATAGTCATCGGTTTTGGAATTACGGCCTTTTTTCTGGCCCTGATGTACCGTTTTTATCAGACTACCGGCACCGAAGACCTTGACGATATGACGGAAGGAGAAAACCTGTGATCCTTCCCGCCCTGCCCATACTTATTCCGCTGATTACCTTAATTTTTCTGCTGATTGGCTTTAAAAAACAGCAGTCGCAACCCTGGATTGGCCTCAGCGGGGCACTGCTGCAGCTTACCTTAGCCATAATTATTGGCATACAGGTAAACAACCACGGCATTATGGTGCTACACACCGGCAATTGGCAGGCGCCCTTTGGCATTACGCTGGTGATTGACGCCTTCAGTGCCATTATGCTGGTGCTTTCCGGAATCATCGCAGTAAGCATTAGCCTCTATTCCATTGATGCGGTGGACCGAAAGCGACAGTCGTATTTTTACTTTCCGATGGTTCATGGACTGCTCATGGGGGTGAATGGCGCCTTTATTACCGGCGACATTTTCAATCTTTATGTGTGGTTTGAGGTAATGCTCACCGCTTCTTTTGTTTTAATAACGCTGGGTGGCGATAAGAAGCAACTCAACTGAGCCAATAAATATGTAACCCTCTATCTGGTTGCTTCGCTTTTCTTCCATGCGGGGATAGGTTTGCTCTATGGTAAAATGGGCACGCTCAACATGGCCGACCTCGCGCTGAAATTATCCATGGACGAACAAAACATCCTGCTAAACACCTCGGCTGTGCTTTTCTTTGTGGCTTTCTCCATTAAAGCAGCCGTTTTCCCGTTCTTTTTCTGGCTTCCGGCCTCGTACCACACGCCACCCGTCGCCATCACAGCACTGTTTGCCGGACTGCTTACCAAAGTGGGCGTTTATTCCATGATCCGCTTCTACACCCTGTTTTTTGTGCAGGATAAATTCTTCTGGCACCCACTTTTTCTATGGATTGGCGGCTTTACAATGGTGGTAGGAGTACTCACTGCGGCATCACAATTTGATATCCGTAAAATTCTCTCTTTTCACATCATCAGCCAGATTGGCTATATGATAATGGGACTGGGCATTTTTACCGTGGCCGGGATTGCCGGGGCTATTTTCTTCATGGCCCACAACATCATCGCCAAAACCAATACTTTTCTCGTGGCCGGGCTTATCAACCGTGTTACCGGAAGTTACCATCTCAAAGCCATTGGCGGACTTTATAAATCAAGGCCCTGGCTGGCCATTCTGTTTATCATTCCCACTTTCGGACTGGCAGGCATACCGCCGCTTTCAGGATTTTTTGGAAAACTGATTCTGATTACAGCCGGTTTTAATGCCGGAGAATATGTCATTTCATTTATCGCCCTGGCCGTTGGATTGTTTACGCTGTTTTCGATGGTAAAAATCTGGAATGAAGCCTTTTGGAAACCAAAGCCGGTTGACGGGAAAGTTTTTGATGGTGAACAAGATAAACTGCCGGTTTCCATGGTAATACCGGTCGCTTTCCTTGGGTTGCTCACCCTTACCATGGGATTTGCCGTTAAACCCATACTTGATTTTGCCATGGTGGCTGCTGCCCAGTTGATTGATCCTTCGGCTTACATCTCAGCAGTGCTGGGAACCGGCCACCTAAATCCTTAAAAAGACAAATCATGATTATCATACTCAGAAGAATCTATCGCTCAATTGTTTTACTGCTTTATTACCTCAAGGAAATGGTGAAAGCAAACGGGCAACTTGCCCGTGATATTCTTAGCCCACGCCTGCGCATTCAACCAGGTATTGTTAAGGTACACATCCACACCAAAAGTGATACACAAACCCTTCTGCTTTTCAACCTCATCACCATGACACCCGGCAGCTTTTGTCTGGATGTGAGCAAAGACCTTAAAAGTTTTTATGTGCATGGTTTGCACGTTAAGAATCACGATGATTTTGAAAAACAGATTACTGAAGGCATTGAAAAACAGATGATGGAGGTTTTTAAATGAACAGTTACGCACTTATTCCTGAATGGGTTAGCATCAGCACTCTGGCAATGCTGGCTTTGGCCATCTTACTGGCTATGTTCAGACTGATGAAAGGCCCTACCCTGCCCGACCGCATTGTAGCTCTTGATTTAATCGCGGCATTGTGTATGTGTTTTGCCATTGCGTATGCAATATCAAGCAGTGAGGTACGCTACCTTGATATAGCAGCCATTGTTGCACTGGTAGCTTTTATCGGCACGGTTGCTTACGCCACTTATCTTAAAAAGAAATACCTATGATTTCCATGATACTCATTTCTGCGTTTATGCTGGGCGGGGGGCTCTTTTCACTGCTAGCCGCAGTAGGCGTAATCCGGTTTCCCGATGTATATACCCGCATGCATGCCGCAACCAAAGCTCCGGCTTTTGGCATTTTGCTGCTGCAAACGGCTGCCGCTTTATATTTTGCCTCGCTTTACGCCATCGCCATCAGCCTGATGGTAGTGGTTTTTATTTTTCTTACGGCTCCCGTTGCCTCACACTCCATCAGCAGGGTGGCACACTTGCTAAACATCCCCAAATGGTCAGGAATGGTGATGGATGAGATGGATGATGATCTGGATATTGCAGATCCTCAAAAAGATGCTAAAACCTGATTACAAGAGAAATAGTTAATGAACAAACTATTAGGGCAATGCACGTCTTTTCATCAAAAAAACGTTTGCAGAAACGAAAAAAAAATATATAATCTGCAATTTACATTCTTAAAAATATTAAAGTTTCCAACTTAAAAGTCGCTTGAAAATCAATGACATAAAAAATAAAAAAGTAGTGGTATAATGATTTAAAATGTTATTTTTGAATCAGTTACAAACGAAAACACACTTTTCGTCAAAAACCACTACTTATGGCATCAAAATTACATCATTTAAACGAACTGGCAA
>JAAYIU010000468.1 GCA_012523265.1 Bacteroidales bacterium
AATTGGTAGTAATTGATGGTAATTGGTAGTAATTGGTAGTAATTGATAAGAATCAGAGCCTGCTGAAAAACCCGGAAAAAGACGGAGTAATTGACAAGCATCGTTGAAATAATAAAACTAAAAAGGTGCAGCCCCGAAGGACGGGACAGGCGCACCGAGAATCTTTGTAGCAGATAGATGGCATGTGGAACTAAGGTGCAGCGCACCGTGATATTAGAAGCAGGATTTTTGGGAAGAGCCAATTACGCGCAAAGTACCAATTACGGACAGGCCATGAGCGCTAAATCAAATAAAGAAGTATGCCGATGAGCGACAAGAGAACAGGTTTGAGAAAGTACAACGGGTACGTGCGGCAGGGATTGCAGCGGCACGAACCGCAGCGGGGCTTGTAATTTTTGCCAGCGGGCGGAGGCTGACGAAGGAAGCCCACGTACCGCCTGCAAAAATACAAGCCCTGCAAGGCGAGTATAGCGGAAAGCCCGTCTGCCGCCCAAATTATTATAATAATGAAAACAACAGAAAACCGGATATTATGAAAAAAACTGAGAAAACAAAAAAGAAAAAAATGCTGCCGCTGGTGGCGCAGGACGCCTGGCTGGAGCCGGTGGAGCAAGAGATAGAACACCGGCTGGAACGTTACCTGCAGCGGCTGGCACAAATTGAAAAGGATTATGGCAGCCTGAAAAAGTTTGCCGATGCGCACAAGTTTTTCGGGATTCATTATGATAAAAAAGCCCGTGGCTGGTACTACCGCGAGTGGGCGCCGGAAGCGTATGAGCTATTCTTTTTTGGCGATTTCAACCACTGGAACCGGCAGGCGCATCCCATGGAGAAGAAGGCCAACGGTGTGTGGGAGATTTTTCTGGATGAGGCTACTTATGCCGATAGTTTTGTGCACAACAGCAAGGTGAAGGTGCTGGTGCATGGTGCCAATGGCTGGCGGGAGCGCATTCCGGTGTGGATAACGCGCGTGGTGCAGGACGACCATACCAAAGATTTTGCCGGCCAGGTGTGGATGCCTGCGGAGGAGTTTTCGTGGTATGGCGATACCTTCAGCCTGCGCAGCCTCGACCAGTTGCTGATTTATGAAACCCACGTGGGCATGGCGCTCGAAAAATACGCCGTGGGCACCTATCTGGAGTTTGCCGATCACATTTTGCCCAAGGTGAAAGCGGCAGGTTATAACGCGCTGCAGATGATGGCCATCGCCGAGCATCCCTACTACGGCTCCTTTGGCTATCATGTGGCCAATTTCTTTGCGCCATCCAGCCGTTTTGGTACACCCGAGGAGCTTAAGTATTTGATAAAAAAAGCCCACAGCATGGGCATCGCCGTAATCATGGACATCGTGCATTCGCATACGGTAAAAAATCTGAACGAGGGGCTTAACCACTTCGACGGCTCCGACCACCAGTTTACACACCCGGGCGAACGCGGCGAGCATCCGGCCTGGGATTCCAAAGTGTTCGATTATGGCAAAACAGAAGTGATTCAGTTTTTGCTGAGCAACCTGAAATACTGGCTCGAGGAGTTTCATTTTGATGGCTTCCGCTTCGACGGCGTCACCTCAATGATGTATTTCCACCACGGGATGACCGAATTCGACAGCCGCGACAAATTTTTTACCGACGGCGTAGAGTGGGACGCCATCACCTACCTGCAACTGGCCAACACGCTGGTGCACAAAGTGAAAAAAGATGCCGTGACCATCGCCGAAGATGTGAGCGGCATGCCGGGATTGTGTATTCCTATAAAAGATGGTGGTATCGGTTTCGACTACCGTCTGGCGATGGGGTTACCCGATTTCTGGATAAAAACGCTGAAAGAAAAACGCGACGAAGACTGGAACATGGAGGAGCTGTGGAACACGCTTACCGACCGCCGCCCCGGCGTGGGAACGATAGCTTACGCCGAATCGCACGACCAGGCGCTGGTGGGCGATAAAACCATCGCCTTTTGGCTGATGGACAAAGAGATGTATTTCCACATGCACCGCGACGACGACAACCTGGTGATAGCCCGTGGCATGGCGCTGCACAAGATGATACGCTTTATTACGCTGGCGCTGGGCGGCCAGGGTTACCTCAACTTTATGGGCAACGAGTTTGGCCACCCCGAATGGATCGACTTTCCGCGCGAAGGCAACGGTTGGAGCTACCACCACGCCCGCCGCCAGTGGTCGCTGCGCTACAATCCCGAACTGAAATACCAGTACCTGGCCGAATGGGACAAGGCGATGATAAAGCTGGCTACCCAATACAAGCTGCTTGCTGCCGGCTGGGGTAACCTGATAAAAACCGACGACTGGAACAAAGTGATCGTTTTTGAGAAGGCCGGGCTGGTCTTTGCCTTTAATTTCCACGCTAATCAGTCGCTGCCCGACTACGATTTTGATGTGCCCGGAAAAGGCGATTACAGAGTAATCCTCAACTCTGACGCTCCGGACTATGGTGGCTACAACCGCGTCGACGAATCCATCGTTCATACATCGCAGCACGACGAAGAGAGCGGACGGCATTTCGTACAAGTGTATCTTCCCAACCGAACAGCGATGGTGCTGGAGAAGGTGGAGTAGGCGCGAGCAACTTTCAGTTTTTAGAAAGCGGTATTCAGTCTCAGAATTCCCGATCTATTGATTGTCTTTTGGCGGGTTACAATTTTCTTATCCCAATTCACATTGCTGCCAATAAAGTTTTCTTCTAAAGAAACACTGGCACATTGTGTTTTGCACCTAAGACGTTGAGCTATTTTGACTTGCCGTTGAGCTGGTCAAGCATTTCGAGCACCAGCCCGGTCATTTTGGGTTCTACGAATGATGCTGCGTCGATGACGGCGTCGTGGGTGATGAATTCAATTTTCCCTTCCACGCCCAGATCGGAAATCACCGAAACGGCAAAGCACGAAAGATTCATGTGTCGCGCTACGATGGCTTCCGGCACTGTCGACATTCCCACGGCGTCGGCGCCGATGGTGCGGATGTAGCGGTACTCAGCGGGTGTTTCGTAATTGGGGCCGGTGACGGCGGCATACACTCCGGTGTGAAAATTGAGTTTTTGCCGGGTGGCAATTTCCT
>JAAYIU010000179.1 GCA_012523265.1 Bacteroidales bacterium
GATTTTCCTACCGGCGGTATTATCTATGGCTACGACGGCGTTAGAGAAGCCTTTTTGACAGGCCGTGGCCGGGTAGTTGTCAGAGGCGAAGCCATCATCGAAACCACCAGTAACGGACGCGATCAAATCATCGTAACTTCCGTTCCTTATCTGGTGAACAAAGCTGAGATGATAAAAAAGACGGCTGACCTGGTGAACGACAAAAAATTAGAGGGAATCACCGACATCCGCGACGAATCCGACCGCAACGGCATTCGTATCGTTTATGAACTGAAAAGAGATGCCGTTACCAATGTGGTGCTCAACAAGCTCTATCAGCAAACAGCGCTGCAGACTTCATTCAGCGTTAACAATATCGCGCTGGTTAATGGCCGTCCTATGCAGCTCAACCTGAAAGATATGATCCGGCATTTTGTGGATCATCGTCATGAGGTGGTAATCCGGCGTACCCAATACGATCTGCGCGAAGCCGAGAAACGCGCGCATATCCTCGAAGGCTTGCTCATCGCTTTGGATCATCTCGATGAAGTAATCACTTTGATTCGTAATTCGCAAACACCCGACATAGCGAAAAGTGGTTTGATGAGCAGCTTCGGACTGACAGAAGTGCAGGCCAAAGCCATCCTCGAAATGCGCTTGCAACGTCTTACCGGCCTGGAACGCGACAAAATCAAGGAAGATTACAACACATTGATGGAGCGCATTGCTTACCTCAAAAGCCTCCAGGATGATGATACTAAGTGCATGGAGCTGATAAAAAGCGAACTGCTCGAGATGAAAGAAAAATACAAAGACGAACGGCGCACGCGGATAGAATATGCTGCCAGCGACTTCCGCATCGAAGATACCATCCCTGACGACGAGGTAGTAGTAACCATTTCGCACATGGGATACATCAAGCGCACGGCGCTTTCTGAGTATAAAGTTCAGGGCAGGGGAGGCCGCGGATCGAAAGCTTCGGCTGTGCGTAACGAGGATTTCCTGGAGCATCTTTTTGTAGCCACCAATCACAACTATATGCTCTTCTTTACCGAAAGCGGTAAGTGCTTCTGGCTCCGCGTTTTCGAAATCCCCGAAGGCACCCGCCATTCCAAAGGAAGAGCGGTTCAAAACCTGATCAACATTTCACAGGAAGACAAAATCAAAGCTTTTATTAATACCAAAGACCTCAAAGATGAGGATTACGTAAAAAGTAATTACATCACAATGGTGACGGTGCGGGGCATTATTAAGAAAACCAGACTTGAAGAATATTCACGGCCGCGGCAAAATGGCATCAATGCCATCGTGGTGCGCGAGGGCGATGCCTTGCTCGAAGCACGCCTGACCAACGGAGAAAACGAAATAATTCTCGCCCTGCAGTCAGGACGCGCCATCCGCTTCAACGAAAAGAGAGTGCGTTCGATGGGTCGCAATACCAGCGGCGTAAGAGGCATAACACTGGCCAACGAAAATGATGCGGTGGTAGGTATGATCTGCCTGGAAACTCCGGATTACGATGTTCTTGTAGTTTCAGAAAATGGATACGGAAAACGCTCCAAACTGGAAGACTACCGCGTAACAAACCGGGGCGGAAAAGGAGTGAAGACGCTGAATATCACCGAAAAAACCGGCAAGCTCATTGCCATCAAAAACGTAACTGATACCGACGACCTGATGATCATCAACAAATCAGGACTTACCATACGACTGGCTGTGAGCGAGCTGCGTGTGATGGGTCGCGCCACACAAGGCGTGCGGCTGATAAACCTGCGCGACGATGACGCTATAGCCGCTGTGGCCAACGTGATGCGCGAAGAGGAAGATGAGGAAATCATTACTGAAGATATCGAAATCAGTGAAGAAGATATTGTGACTGACGATGATGAGCAAACACCAACTGAAGAATAAAGAGTAGTATTATTAAAAATAAAAGTCGGCCATGATGCTTTCATTTTGGCATGACTATTGAAAAACAAATAAACTTTAACAAACTAAACTTCACAGGAAAATGAAAAAATTCGCAGTATTATTAATTACAGTTATGGCTTTTTCAGGAGTTTACGCCCAGTCCAACAACGTGGTGGCTTCGTTCAATTACCTGAACCGTGGCAAACTCGACAAAGCAAAAGAGGCTATAGACAAGGCAGCCGTGCATTCAAAAACAATGAATGATGCAAAAACCTGGTTTTACTACGGCAATGTCTATTAATCTATACAGCTTACCGATGAAGAAGAGTACAAAGATCTCGATCCAAATCCTTTGGATAAAGCCTATGAGGCTTACCTAAAAGCCCTTGAGCTTGACACCAAAAATGAGTATACCGATCAGATAAGAGACAGAATTCTGGTGTGCTCCGAGCAATATTTTAACAAAGGGGTTTCCAGCTACAACGAGAAGGATTATAAAAAAGCTGCCGAAGCCTTTGCTAATGCCGCCATGACCCGCCAGGAAGTGGGTTCCATCGACACCTTGTCGGCTTTTTATGCAGGACAAAGCGCTTTTCTGGCCGAAGATTATCAGGTTGCCCGAAAGTATATGGATCAGGTGAAGGAGTTAAAATATCCCGAGCCTGCCATCTACAGCATTCTGGCCAGCGTTTACAAAGTTGAAGGCGATACTGCGGCAGCCATCGTGGTAATTAACGAAGGCCGTAAGGTATTTCCCGATGATTACAGTTTGATTATCGACGCCGCCAACCTGTATCTCGCCACCGGTCAAAGTCAGGATGCGCTGGACGTTTTAACGCTGGCCATCGAAAAAGACAAAACCAACCCGTCGCTGTTTTTCGCCGCCGGAACTATCTACGACAAAATGGGCAACTTCGAGAAAGCACACGATCTGTACATGAGTGCCATCGAAACAGATCCCAATTATTTCGACGCCAACTATAACCTGGGTGCGCTTTACTTCAACAAAGCTGTCGAAATAATTACCGAAGCCGGAAACCTGCCACTAAACGAAACAGCCAAATACGACAAGAAGATGGAAGAGGGCAAGGCAATGATGGAAAAAGCGCTGCCATACCTCGAAAAAGCTGACTCCATCCAGGAAAGCGATCAGATAACCTTGCAAACACTCAAAGAAATCTACACCCGCCTGGGCATGATGGATAAGGTGAAAGGCGTGAACGAACGACTGAACAATTAAAATTTGATGCTGTTTGTAAACAGAAACGAAATGGAGAGATCAGAAAACGATTCTCTCCATTTTTTTTATTAACATTTTAAAAACCTAACAGTATGGGAACTTTTGAAGAAAAACAGCAACGGTATCAAAAACAAATCGAAAAGAATCCTTCGCAATTTGAGCCGCATTATGAGATGGGCAAGCTGTATTATGAACGCGCCACGAAAGCTGGCATTAAGGAGCCTTCAGCAGAAAAGTGGCTGAAGCAATCGGCTGAACACCTTGAGAAAGCCGACCAGATAAAACCCGACAGCCGCGACAACCTTACCATGCTCCGCGAAGTATATACAATGACACACGATTCAGAAAAAGTGAAAGGCATCAACGAGCGACTAAGGGATTAGGGGTGGTTTGTGAAGTCGATAATGAAATCTTCGCAAAAGATTTTTGCCATGGATATTTTTAATATTGAAATCCAATCGACCGGATTCTTTTTTTTTTGACTTAAAATAGAATCGATAGGAGAAGTGATAAAAACTATCGAAATAGAATCGACGGGATAAGTTCTAAATGCATACATTTAACATAATATTAATTATAGGCTATTTTTTGTTTGGTTTTTAATAACCACAGCGCTATTAATGCGCGTTTTTCGCAAAGAATACTACTTTTGGATTTTGAAATTAATAAAAACAATCATTCAATAATCATCTGCGGAAGCTGCTGCAAATAAAGGATGGAACTCAACTACATCCGGATTGCTTTTTTTCTTATTGCCTTTGTTCCAGGTTTGCTCAGGTTGCTGGTTTTCGGTGATGCCGAAGTTTTTCCGGCGATGGTGGGCAGCACCTTCGAGATGGCAAAGCTGGGTTTTGAGATTTCGCTTGGCCTTACCGGCGTGATGACGCTGTGGCTGGGGCTGATGAAAGTGGGCGAACGCGGCGGTGTGGTGGCGATTATGGCGCGATGGGTAGGTCCGCTGTTCCGCAAATTATTTCCTGACATTCCACCCGGGCACCCGGCCACGGGTTCCATCCTGATGAACATCGCAGCCAATATGC
>JAAYIU010000202.1 GCA_012523265.1 Bacteroidales bacterium
CAACGCCATTGTCACCTTGAAGGAGCTTGCGACTGAAAGGTCTGTTTATCCTACACAATTAGACTTTTACAAAAAGTTGTCATTGGTAGCGTAGCGAAGAATCTATAATTTTTAGTCGGTCAGTAGTGCAAAAAAATAACAGACGCAAACGTCCTGCAAGAAAGAGCTAAGTGTTCTCCCTGTCCGCAGGCATTAGTGGTTTGGCTAATTTAAAAATTTCCTGCTTCGCCCGAAACTATCCTCAACAGTGGCCACTGCGCTGGCGCTCCCTCCCGATTATCGGGAGTGCTGGGGGATGAGGTTTTTGACCCTAAAACCTTATCTTGTTTCCTAAAAACCTTAGTAGAGCATGTGATCTATTAATAATCATCCAACCTTATTACCCTATTGTCCTAATTTGATAAGGTAATAAGGTTGTTGCGAGAGGTTGATTTTTTCTACTGAGGTTAATTGATTGAAAATAAGGTTTTTATTTCTCCGTCCAAAACCATCCGCAGCAGCGGCCAGTGTGCTGGCATTCTCTCCGTCGGTTGACGAAGGAGTTAGAGGGGTATCTTAAAATGTGGCCATTTTTTCCAGAGCTGCATGAAAAGCACCTAAATTATCACAAATAAATTTCAAAATTCAAACTCAAATTTCCAAACACCCGGCCAGTTGACTGCCGGCTGAGGATTGAGAACTGCCGGCTTTCCTACTGAAAAGCCATTAATATACGAGCAGCAACGGCTGCCAAAAAAATAAGCGTTATGACGATTTCGCCCCAAAACGAACGCTTGTGCCGTATAAAGTAAGCCGTGAAAAATACCGTGAGCGGGATGATGGCGATGTGCAGGTGCCATTTGAGGTCGGCGCCGGCAAAGAACGCCGACAGCAAAGTAAAAAACAGCATAAAAGTCACCACGCGGAATTTCTTGCGCAGGTCGGCGGCGTTGTCGTTGAAAAGCCGGATGCTGATCGGCAATCCCATAAAAAACAACAGCAGCACCAAAAGCCATATTGCCAGGTAGGGCGCCGATAGCGGAAAGGTCTCCGGCAGGGTGGGTGTGAATTTTGAAATGAAAAAATCGTATTGCATCACCAACTGATCCGTCCAGAAAAACCAGACCGCAACAAAAACAAAAGGAGCCGCCAGCCCGATGATGGGGATGAGCCACTCGCGCCAGTGGAAGAGCTGAAAAATTAATAAAGCTACCAGCAGGAAAAACAAGAAAAAGATAGCCGGGAAATACAGCAAACTTGCGATGCCCAGCAGAAACCCGGCGTCGAACAGGCGGCTATATGGCTCCTGCTGCCCATAAAGGCTCAGCACTACGTGCAACAAGACGATCATCAGCAGATTTACCACCAGCATGATGTTGGGTTGTGCCATCAGTGGCGAACTTCCCATAAGCACCAGATACACCGCCGCTGCCACCAGCTGCTTGTGATCCGTCAGACGATGGATGCCCAGAATTACATTCAGCAGCACCGCCTCCGCTACCAGCAGCACCAGCATCAGCGCCATCGACAGCGGCGCGTGAGCTATCGAAAAATCATCGGGCCAACCGAACGTTGTAAAAACGCCGTCCGTAACAAAGTTGGCCGGGAAAACGAAAGCAAGCCCCCACAAGATCCCTGCTACCACAAACAGCAGCAGATATTGCAGAAACCAGTCAGAGCGAAAGATTCGGATAAGCATTTTTTATTTTTATTTTAACCCTCAAACGGCAGCAGGTCGCGCCCAACATCTTTGCGACAATATTTTTTATCAAAACCAATTTTGTCAATATTTTTATACGACAGCTTCAGTGCCTCGGCAGTGGTGGCAGCCAGCGAAGTAACGGCCAGCACCCTGCCGCCACTGGTCACTATATCATTGCCGCGACGAAGTGTTCCGGCATGAAACACGAGACTCTCCCGCACCGTTTCCAGGCCTGTAATTATTTTGCCTTTTTCGTAGGCATCCGGATAGCCGCCACATACCAGAAATACCGAAGCAGCATGACGTTCATCCACTTGTAAAATGTGGCGGTGCAGCGACTGATCGCGCAACGCCCACAGCAGCCCGGCCAGGTCCGACTTTATGCGCGGTATCACCACTTCGGCTTCGGGATCGCCCAGGCGGCAGTTGTATTCGATTACGTATGGGCTGCCGTCCACGTTGATTATTCCAAAGAAGATAAATCCCTGGTAAAGGATGTTTTCGACCCGAAGCCCCTCAATCGTCGGCTGGATAATCTGTTGCTGCACGCGCTGCATAAATTCGCCACGCGCAAACGACACCGGCGAAACGGCACCCATGCCACCGGTATTTTTACCGGTATCGCCTTCGCCGATGCGCTTGTAATCTTTGGCCTCCGGCAGCAACAGATAACTTTTGCCGTCGGTGAGCACAAACATCGAGACTTCGATTCCTTTCAGAAATTCCTCGATCACTACCCGATGCCCTGCTTTGCCAAACACATCTTCATCGAGCATCTGGCGCAATGATTGGCAAGCCTCCTGATAATCTTCGGTAATCACTACACCTTTGCCGGCAGCCAGTCCGTCGGCTTTTAGCACATACGGTGGCTTTAGCTTACGCAAATATTGGCATGCTTCGGTAGTTTCGCCTTTGCCAAAAGCAGCATACGCGGCTGTAGGGATTCGATGGCGCTGCATAAATTGTTTTGCAAAATCTTTGCTTCCTTCCAGACGCGCTCCTGCAGCGGAGGGCCCCACCAGCAAAACTTCGCGCAGCTTTTGGTGGTTATCGAAATAGTCGCGGATGCCATCCACCAGCGGCACTTCCGGGCCTACCACTACCATTTCGATTTTATGTGTAAGCACAAAATCAGCTAAAGCTGCAAAATCGTTACAGTTGATAGCTGCATTGGTGCCTGCCAGCGCTGTGCCGGCATTGCCCGGCGCTATGTAAAGCTGCTGTAACAACGGACTTTGCGCCAGCTTCCACGCCAATGCATGCTCGCGACCTCCCGACCCAAGTATTAAAACATTCATGTTGTAAAAAATTTTATTGCAAATTAACTCAAAACATCCCCGCCATCGGCAGCATCGCCCGGATTTTAATCCACAACTACCCGATACCTTTCAACAAAATGTATCTTTGCAGCAAAATAATTTTTGTGGTAAAACAACTGATTTTATTCCTTACTCTGCTG
>JAAYIU010000450.1 GCA_012523265.1 Bacteroidales bacterium
ATTTGTTTTAATGAATTATGAAATTAATTTAAACCTGCTTACACCGGCTACTGACGGCTTTTTTATTAACTTTTGGAATTTCCTGCCGGGTGCCAAAACCAAATTTTACCGCTATTTTTGTCAAAACGATTTTGAAGTTGGTATTAACACCGAAAACCTACGCCTTGACAAAGAAAATCTATCTACTCCTGCTTCTTTTGCTGTTGTGCCAGTTGTTGCATGCGCAATTACCGGCGGCGCCAGCTCCTGTAGTTACCACACGCATTCTTTTTGTTTTTGATGCTTCGCAAAGCATGTACGGACGCTGGCAAAGCGATATGAAGCTGCACATTGCCCAGCGAATTTTGAGCAGGGTGCTCGACAGCCTGAAACTTGTCGACAACCTCGAACTGGCGCTAAGACTTTACGGACATCAAAAACCATTTCCGCCCCAGGATTGCGACGATACCCGGCTGGAAGTACCGTTTGCGCCAAACAATATTGCCGAAATAAAAAACCGTCTTTCCACCATCAACCCCAAAGGAACTACGCCTATTGCCTATGCGCTGTCGGAATCGCAGCACGACTTTCCACACTGCGACCATTGCCGCAACATCATTGTACTGATTACCGATGGAATAGAAGAATGCGGCGGCGACCCCTGCGAAGTCTCCAGAATGCTGCAACAACAAGGCATCACCCTCAAGCCGTTTGTAATTGGTATCGGCACCGGTTTTAGTGAATCGCTCGACTGTGTGGGTGACTTTTTTCCCGTTTCCAACGAAATTGATTTCAACAACGCGCTGAAAGTTGTTATCCGTCAGGTGCTCAATGCCACTACCGCACAGGTAAATCTGCTCGACCTGGATTTCCGGCCTACCGAAACCAATGTGAATATGACTTTTCAGGATCATGTGAGCCATAAAATCCTGCACAACTACGTGCATACTTTCAACAGCAAAGGCCTGCCCGACACGCTGGCGCTCGACCCATTGGTGACTTACGATATAACGGTTCACACCATCCCGCCTCTCCGGCGCGACAGCATAACGATCAATGCCGGAAAGCACAACATCATCCCGTTTGATGCCGCGCAGGGATTGCTCTCCCTGCAAGTGGGCGGCAACTGGCGAACGCTCAAAAATCTCCAGGCCATCGTTCGCAAGCATGGCTCCATGGAAACCCTCAACGTTCAGAATTTTGGCGCCACACAGAAATACCTCACCGGTGTATATGACTTGGAAGTGCTTACCCTCCCACGGCTTTATATCGACAGCATTGTAATCCGCCAAAGCCACACTACATTAATAGAAATTCCACAGCCCGGCATCCTGGCACTGCGGCGCTACACCGACGGCTACGGCAACTTGCTGGTGGAGCGTAATAATGAGCTGGAGCTAATTTATACCCTGCCGCAGAGCAAAGACCAGACTGAAAATTTGCTGCTGCTGCCCGGAGATTACCGAATTGTGTATCGGTCGAAATGGGCTGACAAATCCTTCTACACCATCGAAGAACCCTTTACGATAACTTCCGGGAAAACCACTGAGATAAAACTGACGCGGTAAAGAGAATGGGGTTAGAGGGTAGAAGTTAGAGATTAGAAATTTCAAAAGTAGAGACGCACAGCCTGACGCCCCAAGCGGTGGACGTACGTCTGGAAATGCAGATGAATGCCACGGATGTTTAAAAATATTTGGAGGTTCGAGAACAGAAAATAATCATCAGTATTTTGGTTAGTGACCTGGATTGGAAGCCCCATAATTGTTGATCAACCAAAAACTCAAAACAGCCAAAAGGCTCAACATAGTTTTTATTCAAATCTCACCACGCGCGTCACTCCTTTTATTTTAAGGAGTTTTAGCTTTAGAAAAGCCAGATGTTCTACGTCGCGCACCTGCACCTTTACGTTTCCCTCGAAATTGCTACCCTCAGTTTTAAAACTCATTCCTTTGAGGTTTACCTTTAAATCGTTGGTGATGACTTTGGTGATGTCGTTGAGCAGCCCCATGCGGTCGAGGCCCAGGATGCGCAGATTGGAGGTGAAAAAATGCCGGCTCATGCTCTCTTTCCAGCGCGATCGGATGATGCGGTAGGGATATTTTTGGAGCATCTGTTTGGCGTTGGGGCAGTCGTAGCGATGGATTTTGATGCCGTGGTTTACGGTTACAAAACCAAAAATCCGATCGCCGGCAATAGGGTTGCAGCATTTGGCCAGGGAATAGTTGAGGTTGGTAACGCCGGCTTCGATAAGGATAAATCCCTGATCTTTTTCGGATTGAGATTCGATAAGCTCCTCGGTGAGTTCAAAATTCCCGTTGTCGGTCTGACTTTTTAAACTCGTCTCTTCGGGGTCAGAATACAGATGCTTCACTTCAAGCAAATCAACCTTTCCGGTGGCGATTTGAAAATAGAGGTCGATGGGTTTTTGGAAACCGTAATGCTTTGTAACTTTATTAATGTTCTGATCGCTAAAATCAATCTTCCAGTTTTTGAATTTGCGCATCAGCGATTCCTTGCCATGCTCAGCCTCCTTAAATTTATCTTCGCGCAGCGCCCTGTTGATGCGGGCCTTAGCTTTGGAG
>JAAYIU010000187.1 GCA_012523265.1 Bacteroidales bacterium
AATATGTCAATGAACTCATGCTACGAAATTGACCATTAGGGCCCCCTTAAGGGGGATGGGGCTTGAAAAAAGCCCCTTCTTAATGATTGTACAAAAGTGTCAACTATGTCATGCTATACGACACTTAAGGTTTAATGTCAGCCAAAAGTAATAAAAGTCTTAGAAGCCCTCGAATATGCCCAAGCCAAAAAGTGCATAGTCGTAGCGCACAGGATCGTCGGCATCGAAGACACGCAGCCGTTCGGTAAGGCCGAGAGCAGCGGCAAAATTATCAGCTCCGGGCGGCAGCAGCCCAAGTTTCCTGGCAACGCGACCGCTGTGCACGTCGAGCGGACAGATGAGCTGCGCCGGACTGAAGCGTTTCCAGAGGCCGTAATCCACGCCGTTGTCGTCGCGACGCACCATCCAGCGCAAGAACATGTTGAGCCGCTTGGCGGTGGCATTTTTCAAAACATTGGCTACATGTTTTTCGGTGCGTGGCGGATGATCCAGCGAAAAGAAAGTATCCCGAAAATTTACAAGCGCCGTAGCAACGTCAGTCACATCCTCCTGACCTCCGCAAAAAACATTTTCCAAATCGACATGATTTTGATAGATGTTTTTGAGTGCCCACAAAAAGTATTCGCAGTCGGTGCCGTTGAAGGTGCGGTGCACAAATTGCCGGAAAGGCTTCAGAGCGTTATCTGTAAAATGAAGCCCTAAGTCGTGCGGTTCCATCTCCATCATCTGCATCAACCGGCGCGCGTTGCTGATGGCTACCTTGCGCTGCCCCCAGGCCAGTGTGGCAGCAAAAAAACCAGCGATCTCAATATCTTCTTTACGCGAAAACAGGTGCGGCACCGAAACGGGATCAGTTTCGATAAACGCACACGAATTATATTGCGCCGCCTTTTGATCGAGGAAGATTTTGAGATTAGTCAATTTTTTAAAATCAAATTATTATTAAAAATTCCCAGGCCTGAAGACCTGGGCTACGGATCTGGGCTACGAAACAATATTATAATATTCCTAAAACAAAGCAGCCCCGGCAAATTGCTCCGCCGAGGCTGTTGATTTTATAGCCATGAAACTTAAAAATCATTTTAGTTGAGGCCTGCCTTTTTCAAAATTTCCAAAATCACAATTTTAACCCGACAACTTTACAACCCGACTACTTTAAATCTTGTCGACTTGCTTTTTGGGATTTATCCGGTCTTAGAAATTTTGCTCAGGGCTTTACTCTGTTACGCTACCTTTTGCACCTGTTCGGGATTTTCCTTGCCGGCTTTCAACGCTTGTTCGTTCATCGGGATGAGCTTATGATAGCGTTCGGGAATCGATTTTTTCAAACCGCTGATAACATTTTCGAGTTTTACAATGGGTTTTATTTTCAGGAAAGCTCCCAAAATGACCATGTTAAAAATCTTGGTGTTGCCCATTTCGGAAGCGAGCCGTGAGCCTTCTATCCTGTAAATGTTGATGTCGGTGCGTTCGGGATGCCGGGTAATGCCGTTGGGGTCGTAAAGCAGAAGGCCTCCTGGTTTTACTGATTTCTCGAACTTGTCCATACTCTGCTGGTTGAGCAGGATGGCGGTATCGAAAAAGTTGAGTACCGGCGAGCTGATACGTTCGTCGCTAACGATCACCGTAACGTTGGCGGTGCCGCCACGCATCTCCGGGCCGTAGGAGGGCATCCAGCTCACTTCCTGGTTTTGCATAATTCCGGAATAGGCCAGAATTTTGCCCATCGAAAGTACGCCCTGACCTCCAAATCCTGCGATGATTATTTCTTCTGTCATGATATTTCTTTTTTTTATCTGTTAAAAATTTTCCTTCGCAGCCTTAGTTGTTGTCGGTTTTTACCAACTGACCGTCCACTTTGATATCGCCTAAAGGATAAAAAGGGAACATGTTTTCGACCATCCACTCATTAGCTTTCACCGGTGAGAGTTTCCAGCCCGAGTTGCAGTTGGACACTATTTCGACGAAAGTGAGGCCTTTGTTTTCTCTTTGTATATCAAAGGCTTTGCGGATGGCTCTTTTGGCTCTGCGCACTGCTGCGGGAGTGTGAACAGCCTGGCGCGAAACATAATTCGTCCCCGGAAGCTGGGCTACAAGCTCTGTAATTTTCAGCGGATTTCCCATACTCGTGAGGTTACGACCATAAGGCGAGGTAGATGTCTTCATGCCTTCTATGGTGGTAGGCGCCATCTGTCCGCCGGTCATGCCGTAGATGCC
>JAAYIU010000422.1 GCA_012523265.1 Bacteroidales bacterium
CCCGCGACATCATGACGCATCAGGCACGGCTGCAAGCCTGGATCCCTTTTTATATTAATACCATAAAAGATTTCCAGCCCGACAAAACGCTATACCGCAGCAAAACGGAAAAAAACTTTTCTACACAAGTAGCCGACAAGCTTTTCATTATGGATGCTTATCGCGACAGCATTTTCGATACAATTGTCACCTCGAAACTTTTAAAGAAAAAAGAGTACAAATACAGCGACCTGGGGTTTATTCTTTTGTATGATGCCATTCAAAAAATCACGGCAACACCGATGGATATTTGGATGCAAGATGCGTTTTACAAACCGATGGGCATGACGACGATGGGCTATTTGCCACGGCAGCGTTTCGATGTGCAGCGCATTGTTCCCACCGAAAACGACACGCTTTTCCGCAAGCAACTGGTGCATGGATACGTGCACGATCCGGGTGCCGCTATGCTGGGCGGCGTGTCGGGACATGCAGGCTTGTTTGCCAATGCCAACGATGTGGCCAGGATGATGCAAATGTATCTGCAGCAAGGGTTTTATGGCGGCGATCAATATGTGAAACCTGAAACAATGGAGGAATTTACACGGCAGCAGTTTCCGCTCGACGACAACCGGCGCGGCATCGGGTTCGACAAGCCGTTGCCCGTTTACGATCGCCTTGGCCCCACTTGCAAAGCTGCATCAGCCGATAGTTTTGGCCATTCGGGATTTACCGGCACCTATGCCTGGGCCGACCCCGACAACCAACTCGTGTACGTCTTCCTGTCCAACAGAGTGTATCCTGACGCCGGCAACAATGGACTTACAAAATCCAATCTGCGCACAAAGCTCCATCAGCTTGTTTACGACATCATCAAAGCCTCCACACCTGCAACAACTCCGGCATCTTTGCTGTTGAACCAGGATTAATCATTCATTTTTTAATAAAATCCACTTAATGCACTACCGTACAAAATCATTATTACTCTGGATAGCCGCTTTCCTGCTCATGGCTTCAGCAGCCATTTATCAACGAACTACCGGCCCCACCTACCCCGCCCGAGGAACCGTAAGTATCGGCACGGAAGAAATAAACTATAAGCTCATCCGCACCTGGGAAGGCAGCACCGATGCCGAAATAACGGTAGAAGTACCCAACCGGACGATTACCGGAAAGTATCGCCTGAAGCGCTACAAAAGCTACGACGAATGGAGCTGGCAGCCCCTGAGCCGCCAAGGCGACTCGCTGATTGCGCGCCTGCCCGGACAGCCACCGGCAGGAAAAGTGATGTACGAAATTTATCTGGGAACCGATGATCAATTGACCAGTATTACCGGGGAACCACTCATACTCCGCTACAAAGGCCACGTGCCGCTTTCGGTACTTATCCCGCACATCATCATCATTTTTATGGCCATGATGTTCTCGATGCGAACGGGTTTTGAAGCACTCATCAAAGGAAAGAATCTGGTTAAATACGCATTGTGGACGGTGATACTGCTTAGCATCGGCGGACTCATTTTTGGGCCGCTGGTACAGAAATATGCTTTTGACGTCTATTGGGCCGGATGGCCTTTTGGGCAGGACCTCACCGACAACAAAACGCTGGTAGCCTGGGTTATGTGGGTGGCGGCATACTTTCAGGTGCGCAACAATCCCACGCGTCGTGGCTGGGTGATCGCCGCTGCGGTAGTGCTGCTGGCGATATATCTTATTCCGCACAGCACGTTTGGCTCGGAGATAGACTTCACGCAGGAAACTTTACAACAATAATTCTATGGACGCCATCACTTTGCTGCTCATTGCCGTTACGGCCATAGTTTCGTTTATGGCTTTTAAAAACGGAGAGCTTTTCGACAAGCTGCGTTTCAATGCCTATTACATCAGGCATCATGGGCAATGGTACCGGTTTTTGTCGCATGCTTTACTGCACGCTGATCTGGTGCATCTGGCCATCAACATGCTGGTGTTCTGGTCGTTTGCCGGAGTGGTGATGACTTTCTTCCTGCGCGACTTTGGCCAGATGGCTACTGTGGTGTTTCTGGGGCTTTACGTTGGCGGCGTTGTCTTCTCGTCGGTTTACGATTATTTCAAACATTCCGACGACATCAACTACTCGGCAGTGGGCGCTTCAGGAGCTGTTTCGGCAGTTGTTTTTTCGAGCATCATTCTTTATCCCGACGGCAGGATTTTTTTGTTTTTGATCCCGATAGGCATTCCATCCTGGATTTTTGGAATTCTTTACCTGGCCTATTCGGCCTATATGGGCAAACGCGGCGGCAGCAACATCGGGCACAACGCGCACTTCTGGGGAGCTATTTTTGGGATCGCCTACACCATTGTCATCAACCCGGATTATGTGGCTGCCTTTTTCAGGCAGTTGGGGATTGGATAAAAATTGGTAGCTATTTGGCTGCTTTTCATCAATAAAAAAAAACAAATCCCGGAGCATCGCAGCTGCCGGGATTTTCTATTCACTCAATCAACTAATCAATCACTCAAACTTTGCTTTACATATTGTCGTCGTCACCATCGAAAAGCTCTTGTACTTCTTTTTTGAAGTTTTGCCATCCTTCGTTAAAGTCGGCTTTAAACTCTTCCCAATCGCTCTCGGTCCATTTATCGAGGCGGTCTTCGAGCTGTTGGGTTTCGCGTTTCATATTGTTGATGGTGCGTTGGGTCTGGGCATCAATTGCCTCGCCGCGCTCTTTCAAGCGATCTTCAAAATCTTCGATACGTTCCTCAATGCGTTCGAGCGATTCTTCCATGCGCTCCTTAAAATCGTCGGGCTTGTCGCGCAGGGTAGCCTCAATATTGGCCTCAAGACGATTGATGTCGGCACGCAAATTATCCAGTGCCTCTCTGTGTTCTTGTTTTATTTGTTCTGAGTTGTAATTAGAATCGTTGCGCTGCTGAGGATTGTTGCACGCAGTGGCGATAAAAATCACTGACAACAGGGCTAACGAAATGATTTTAAATCGGGCTTTCATAAAACAGTTTTTTTAAATTTAAAATTCGATTTCTCTTTCTTTAATAAAATAAATTTGCATTCGTTCAGCATTCACAGTACGTCATCCTCGGATGAGCGAAATCAGAATAGAGATAACAGCTAATACCAGGAGGATGTGGATCAGTCCGCCGGCTGTGTAGACAAAGAATCCGAGCAGCCAGCCGATTATCAGAATAACCGCGATGATATACAACAGACTTCTCATAACTATTTCATTTTGTTAATTTCGTCCGTCAGCTCTTCCTTGGTCTTTCCGGTTTTCTTTTGCAGGCGACCAAGCAATTCGTCTTCTTTGCCTTCGGCATACATCAGATCGTCGTCAGTAAGTTCTGCGTACTTCTGTTTCAGATTTCCTTTCACTTTGTTCCAGTTTCCTTTTAATTGCAGTTTGTTCATGGCTTATTACTTTTTTAGGTTTAACAATTTATTTTCAAAAACTTAAATCTGGAAAGGTGAGATAAGAGATTCGTGCCAGAATATTTAGAAAAAGAAAACAAGCAAATCAGCAGCATAACTCGCTGGCTATATCCTTGTTATTTTCATTTTTTAAAAAATGAAAAATTGCTGTGTTGTGGATACCCTTACCCAAAATTTGGGTTAAAAAATCTACAAAAAAGAGATGAAAGGATTTGTCATTTGTTTCTACCTGCGGGGTGTTGACAACCCTTCATTTCAAACCCAGGCATAAATGCCTGGGCTATGGGATCTACTCTCTTCTCGTCAAACATTCTGTTTTCTGATGAGGTTGAGCGCCGAGCCGGCTTTGAACCATTCTATTTGTATCGGGCTGTAGGTATGGAGCATCTCCATCTTGTGGGTGGTGCCATCGGCATGGTGAGCGATGAGCTGCAGCGGACGTCCCTGCTCAAAGGTTTCGAGGCCTGCTATGTCGAAAGTGTCGTCTTCCAGGATTTTACCGTAATCGGCTTTGTCGGCAAAAGTAAGTGCGAGCATTCCCTGCTTTTTCAGGTTGGTTTCGTGGATGCGTGCAAAGCTACGCACCACCACTGCCCGCGCACCCAGATGGCGTGGCTCCATGGCGGCGTGCTCGCGCGAAGAGCCTTCGCCGTAGTTTTCGTCGCCCACCACGATGGTACCGATGCCCGCGGCTTTGTAGGCTCTTGCCACCGCCGGCACAGCATCGTATTGCTCGCTAAGCTGGTTTTTGATCAGATTGGTTTTTCCTGTAAAGGCGTTTTCGGCGCCAATGAGCAGATTGTTAGAAATATTATCCAGGTGCCCGCGGTAACGCAGCCAGGGTCCCGCCATCGAGATGTGGTCGGTGGTGCATTTGCCTTTGGCTTTTATTAATAATCGAAGTCCTTTTATGTCGCGTCCTTCCCAGGGTGCAAAGGGAGTAAGCAACTGCAACCGGTCGGAATCGGGACGCACCTCTATGCTGATGTTGCTGCCATCGCGGGCAGGCTCCTGGTAGCCATTGTCCTCCACAGCAAAACCTTTTATCGGCAATTCGATGCCCTGTGGTTCTTCCAGCTTTATCTTTTCTCCTTTTTTATTAATAAGGCTGTCGGTGAGCGGATTAAACTCAAGGGTACCGGCAATGGCAAAAGCCGTTACGATTTCGGGCGAGGCCACAAAACCATGCGTGTTGGGGTTGCCGTCGTTGCGCTTGGCAAAATTGCGGTTGAAGGAAGTCATGATGGAGTTTTTCTCCTTTTTGTCGGCATTGTGGCGCGCCCACTGCCCGATGCAGGAGCCACAGGCATTGGCCAGCACCACGCCGCCGATTTTCTCAAAAATGTCGAGGTAACCATCGCGCTCTACCGTGTAACGCACCTGCTCGGAGCCGGGCGTAACGGTGTATTCTGATTTCACTTCCAGATCGTTGTCGAGCGCCTGCTGTGCCACCGAAGCTGCACGTGTGATGTCTTCGTAGGAGGAGTTGGTGCAGGAGCCTATCAAGCCCACCTCCAGCGTCAGTGGCCAGTTGTTGTCGCGTGCGGCCTGTGCAAACTCCGACACCGGCGTAGCGAGATCTGGAGTGAATGGACCGTTGATGTGTGGCTCCAACGTTGAAAGATCGATTTCGATAACCTGATCGAAATATTTTTCCGGATTATTATAAACCTCCTCGTCACCGGTAAGATGGCCGGCAACTTTATCGGCAGCGTCAGCTACCTGCGCACGTCCGGTGGCACGCAGATAATCAGCCATACGACGGTCGTAGCCGAATAAAGAAGTAGTGGCGCCAATCTCGGCGCCCATATTACAAATAGTTCCTTTGCCGGTGCAGCTCAGATGCTCGGCGCCGGGGCCAAAATATTCGACGATGGCGCCTGTTCCGCCTTTTACCGTAAGGATACCTGACACTTTAAGGATGACGTCTTTGGAGGATGTCCATCCGCTGAGCCTGCCCGTAAGTTTCACGCCGATGATGCGCGGCATCTTTAGCTCCCAGGGCATGCCGGCCATCACATCCACAGCGACGGCGCCGCCCACGCCAATGGCCACCATACCCAGTCCGCCGGCATTTACGGTATGCGAATCCGTTCCGATCATCATTCCGCCGGGAAACGCATAATTCTCGAGCACTACCTGATGGATGATGCCGGCGCCGGGCTTCCAAAATCCTATACCATATTTATTAGATATCGACGAAAGGAAATCGAAAACTTCCCGGTTGTTATCTTTAGCAACTTGCAAATCTTGTTTGGCTCCCACCTTAGCCTGTATCAGATGATCGCAATGGACGGTACTGGGAACCGCCACTTTGTCGCGGCCGGCCTGCATAAACTGAAGCAGCGCCATCTGCGCGGTAGCGTCCTGCATGGCTACACGGTCGGGGGCAAAATCCACGTAATCAGCGCCACGCTGATACTCTTTTTCTACCTCGCCCCAAAGATGGGCATACAGGATTTTTTCGGTAAGCGTCAGGGGGCGCTTCAAAAGCTGACGCATCTTTTGGATTCGCACAGGAAATTGCTCGTAAACAGTTTGGATGAGGTCGAGATCGAAAAGCATCGTTTATAATTTTTTTGTTAATAAAACCGCAAAAGTAGCAACAATCGCTGGCGGCGAGCTGTTAAGAAATGCTAAAGCTCTGCCGCGACAATCGCTTCAGCGGCTCTTTTTCCGCCACCTATACAATGCCCCTCCTACATATTGTCCGGAAAAAAAGGCAGCCACCAAAATTTTTAAGATTTTATCCTGTTGCTTAAAAACCGGCCTGTGTAGGAATTTTCGGCTTTGACAAGTTCTTCGGGCGTTCCCTCAAAAACGACGTATCCGCCCTGCTCGCCGCCCTCGGGCCCCAGGTCGATGATGTGATCGGCCGATTTGATGATTTCGGGATTGTGCTCTATCACCACAATGGTGTGGCCATTTGCTATCAAAGCGTTGAATGCTTCGAGCAGCTTGCTGATGTCGTGAAAATGCAGTCCTGTGGTAGGCTCATCAAAAAAGAAAAGTGTCGGGCTTTCGTTGGCTCCTTTGGTAAGAAACGAAGCCAGCTTGATGCGCTGCGCCTCACCACCGGAAAGCGTACTTGAGGATTGCCCCAGTTTCAAATATCCCAACCCCACATCTTGTAATGGCTGCATGCGGGTCATGATTCGTTTTTCGGTAGCCGAAGCTTTTGGGCTGTCGGCGCCGAAAAAATCGACTGCCTGGTTGATGGTCATGTCGAGGATGTCGGCGATATTTTTGTCTTTAAATTTAACATCCAAAACCTCATCTTTAAAGCGCTTGCCGCCACAGGCTTCGCAGGTGAGGAAGATGTCGGCCATAAATTGCATCTCTATTTTTACCACGCCTTCGCCTTCACACTCTTCGCAACGCCCGCCTTCGATATTAAACGAAAAGAAGCCCGGCTTGTAGCCGCGCACCCTGGCCAACTGCTGATTTGCGTAAAGCGCCCTGATCTCGTCGTAAGCTTTTACGTAAGTGGCAGGGTTGGATCGCGAAGACCGACCGATGGGATTCTGGTCGACGAACTCTACCGCCTGTATGCGCTTGAGGTCGCCCTGAAGCACATCATATTTCACGCTTTTTTCGGAATATCCTCCAAGATGCCTTTTGATGGCAGGATATAAAATCTGCCGCACCAGCGACGACTTTCCCGAGCCGCTAACACCCGTTATCACCGTAAAAATATTCAAAGGTATCTTTACAGAAATGTTTTTGAGATTGTTTTCGCGGCACCCGGTGGCTTCAATAAAATCGTTGGACTTGCGTCGAACAGATGGCACAGGAACACTCAGCTTACCATTCAGATATTTTGCCGTAAGGCTCTTATCATTTTGCAACAGCTCGGCGAGCGTTCCCGAAAACACTACTTCTCCCCCATGAACACCTGCCAGCGGCCCGATATCGACGATCTGATCGGCCTGCCGCATGATGTCCTCATCGTGTTCTACCACAATCACGGTATTGCCAAGCTTTTTCAAACGCTGAAGCACCCTTATCAGGCGCTGCGTATCGCGCGGATGCAGGCCGATGCTTGGCTCGTCGAGGATGTACATCGATCCCACCAGACTGCTGCCAAGCGACGTAGCCAGATTGATGCGCTGCGATTCACCTCCCGAAAGCGACGACGACAAGCGGTTGAGCGTGAGATAACCCAAGCCCACATCGCACAGGAATCCAAGCCGGTCCTTGATCTCCATCAAAAGACGCCGTGCCACTTCTATTTCATAGTCGGAAATATGAATGTTTTCAAAAAAATTCAAAAGTTTATCCAAAGGCATCAGCACCAGGTCGCTGATGGAATGGCCATCCACCCTGACGTATTGGGCGTCTTTGCGCAAACGTGTGCCGCGGCATTCCGGGCAGATGGTTTTGCCGCGATAGCGCGAAAGCATCACCCGGTACTGAATTTTATAGGTCTGCTCTTCTACCTGCCTGAAAAACTCATCAATTCCTTCAAAATGCTTGTTGCCTGTCCACAGCAGGTTGCGCTGCTCCTGCGTGAGCTGGCTGTAAGGCTTGTGCACCGGAAAGTTGAACTTAGGCGCCGCCATTACGAACCATTCACGCCACTGCCCCATCTTCTCGCCTTTCCAGGGAGCCACGGCTCCTTCATACACCGAAAGGCTTTTGTTGGGAATCACCAAGTCTTCGTCGATGCCAATGACGTTGCCGAAACCCTCGCAGCGTTTACAAGCCCCAAAAGGATTGTTAAAGGAAAAAAGATTCTCCGACGGCTCCTCGAAAGTGATGCCGTCGATCTCAAATTTATTGGAAAACTCATGCGACAGAAGATCATCACCATCGTACACCTTTACGAAACAACGCCCTTTGCCTTCGTAAAAAGCAATCTGAACCGAATCGGCTACGCGCGAGCGCAGGTCGTTATCTTCGGTCACCACCAAACGATCTATCACCACTTCTACTTCAGCAGCATTACCTGCCAGCTCTGGGTTTTTGATAATGTCTTCGATGCGGATAATCTCTTCACCAACAAGCAAACGAGTAAAGCCCTGCTGCAAAAGCACGGTAAGTTGTGCGGACAATTTACGGGTGCCGGCACTGGTGATGCAACTGGTGATGAGCACACGGGTATCGGCGGGCAGAGCCACTACAAAATTTACTACATCCGTTACCGAATGACGCACCACCTCCTGCCCCGACACCGGGGAAATAGTATGTCCGATGCGTGCAAAAAGAAGTTTAAGATATTCGTAAATCTCGGTAGAGGTGCCCACAGTAGAGCGCGGGTTGCGCACATTCACCTTTTGTTGGATGGCAATAGCGGGCGAGATGCCTTTGATGTAATCGACTTCGGGCTTGTGCATGCGCCCCAAAAATTGGCGGGCGTAGGCGCTCAGGCTCTCCACATAACGGCGCTGGCCGTCGGCATACAAGGTATCGAAAGCCAAAGATGACTTCCCGGAGCCCGACAAGCCGGTAATTACAATCAATTGATTGCGCGCAATAGCTAAGTCGATATTCTTGAGATTGTGCACACGGGCACCTTTGATGAGAATAAATTTATGCGCGTCTAAGGTTTCGATAGTATCAATTGACATGGAATCTGTTTTTATCGGTTCGTGGCATAATTGTTGAAAGTTTCACCTTCAAAAATTGCCGATTTGTAAGGCAACAAAAGTAAAAGAAAATTTGGTGGTGTTAATTTTTGTCTATATTTGCACCAACTTTTCAAGAGTAAAGATTGAGTATTAAATAAATTAATAACAAAAAATAGGAGACAGATTATCGAAAAAAATTTACGCTTGTGAAACAAACATAAAAAGGAGATCCGTATGAAAGCTCAATTTCCAAGTGATAAGGACTTAATTTGTCAATTTTTGGAAGGTAATCAGTACAGCCTTGAAAAGTTAATCCAACGCCATCAAAACAGGGTGTTTGCCTACATCCTTATGGTAGTAAAAGATAAACAACTGGCTGATGATATTTTTCAGGACACGTTTATCAAAGTTATCAACACCGTAAAATCGGGCGCTTACAAAGAGGAGGGGAAATTCATCCAGTGGGTGATGCGTATTGCTCACAACCTCATCATCGACCATTTCCGTAAGTCGAAGCGCTTGCCTACCGTTGAAAACGATAAAGATGATTTCGATATTTTCGACACCATTCGCTTTACCGATCCCAGTGTAGAAGACCGCATGATCACCGAACAAATACACGAAGATGTGCGTAAACTTATCGAATACCTTCCTGCCGAACAAAAGGAAGTGCTCTTTATGCGCCACTATTCAGAGATGAGTTTTAAAGATATTGCCGAGCAAACCGATGTGAGCATCAACACTGCTTTGGGGCGTATGCGCTATGCGCTGATCAATCTGCGCAAGCTTATCAAAGAAAAAAATGTGATCCTGACCAAGTAATTCCCCGGGCATGTAATAAAGCGCGCGGGCGGTTCGTTTGCTATTTTGTTCACTGATTCAATCATCAACAAAATAGCCTATGCAGAATCCTTTTACTCTTAATGATTTGATGTTCTTTGCTTATAGTGACCCGGAATTTTCCGAAGGCAACAGGTATCGAAACATGATTGAGACTGATGAGAACCTTTCCAAAAAATTCAACACAGTCCTGCGTGTCAAAAGATATGTCGCCAAGCTGAAAGTCGAGCCTAGTCAAAGAGCCATCAACAACATCTTGAATTATTCCAGAGCCTTGTCGGTGATAAAAACACAAAGGACAGGAAACTTCAGCATGATGCTGAATTAACAAAACTCTTACACAGAGAAAAGAATTTTCGACAAAAGCCACCCATTGCAGGTGGCTTTTCTATTTTTGTAAAAAAACCGATTGCATTGACAAAAAAAGAGAGATACCGGCAGTTTATCGAATATTTTTCGCACCACGAGCCAAAGCCTGAAACCGAGCTGAGATATTACACACCTTACCAACTGCTGGTAGCGGTAATACTTTCGGCGCAGTGCACCGATAAGCGCGTCAACATGATTACGCCGGCCCTCTTCGATCGTTTCCCGGACGCTGCTGCACTTGCCGACACCACGGCCGATCAGGTTTACGAATTCATCAAAAGCTGCACCTACCCTAACAATAAAGCCAAACACCTGATAGGCATGGCCACCATGCTTCTGAAAGATTTTGACGGAATCGTGCCGGCAGAGGTGAACCAACTGCAAAAGCTGCCGGGGGTAGGACGCAAAACGGCCAACGTAATTGCCTCCGTGGCTTTCGATCAACCTGCCATGGCTGTGGATACACGTGTTTTTAGAGTTGCCGCACGCATTGGCCTGCCCACCCGAGGCAAAACACCGCTCGACACAGAGAAGCAACTCGTACAGCACATTCCGCAAGAGTATATTTCGCGGGCACATCATTGGCTTATCCTGCACGGCCGCTACATCTGCCAGGCACGCAAGCCCAAATGCGACCAATGCGCCATCGCCAATATCTGCAAATTTTATCAGCAAAAAAAAGCAGCTCTTAATAAATCTTAAACCACCCGTTAAGCGGATGATTTCATTAATTTTGTTGCTAAATTTTTAATACACATTTATTATGGCATTTTTAAACAAAGGCGATAAAGCCCCCGACTTCCAGGTGAAGGATCAGGATGGCAAGATGGTGGCTCTCAAAGATTATCTGGGTCACAAAGTGATTCTTTATTTCTATCCAAAAGCTGATACCCCCGGCTGCACTGCCGAAAGCTGCAACCTTCGCGACAACTATGACGACCTTCTGGAGCGCGGCTACAAAATTATTGGCGTAAGTCCCGACACAGTAGAAAAACAAAAAAAGTTTGCTGAAAAATACAACCTTCCTTTCCCACTGCTCGCCGATACTGATCTGCAAGTGATAAAAGAATATGGTGCCTGGGGAACGAAAAATATGTATGGCAAAAGCTACGAAGGCCTGCTGCGCACCACCTATGTGATAGATGAAAAGAGCAAGATTGAGAAAGTAATTACATCAGTAAAAACCAAAGAACACGCTGCGCAGATATTGCAGGCGATGGAAAAAGAATAAGTTTTATAAATCAAAATAAAAACCAGGATCATGGCTAAAGAAAAAGATGAAACCGACAAAATAAAATCGGATAAGATGCAGGCATTGCAGCTCACGCTGGGCAACATAGAGAAACATTACGGCAAAGGCGCCATCATGAAGCTGGGCGATACGGCCATCGAAAACATGCCGACCATCTCCACCGGCTCCATCGGTTTGGATGCAGCCCTTGGCGTAGGCGGGCTGCCCAAAGGAAGGATCATAGAAATCTATGGTCCGGAGTCGTCGGGCAAAACTACCCTGGCCATTCATGCTTTGGCCGAAGCACAAAAAGCCGGTGGCATTGCAGCATTTATCGATGCCGAGCATGCCTTCGACAGATTTTACAGCGAGAAGCTTGGCGTGGACACAAAAAACCTTCTGGTGTCGCAGCCCGACAACGGCGAGCAGGCACTCGAGATTACCGACAACCTGATTCGCTCAGGAGCCATCGACATCATCGTCATCGACTCGGTGGCAGCCCTCACCCCAAAAGCTGAAATAGAAGGCGAAATGGGCGATTCTAAGATGGGTTTGCAGGCGCGGCTTATGTCGCAGGCTTTGCGCAAACTTACCGCCACCATCAGCAAAACCGGCGCAATTTGTATTTTTATCACCCAACTGCGCGAAAAAATAGGCATCGTGTTTGGCAACCCGGAGACTACCACCGGCGGCAACGCGCTGAAGTTTTATGCTTCTATCCGTCTCGACATTCGCCGCACCGGACAAATAAAAGATACCGAATCAGTAAGTGGTAACCGTGTGCGCGTAAAAGTGGTAAAGAACAAAGTTGCCCCGCCATTTCGTAGCGCCGAATTCGACCTGATTTATGGCGAAGGCATCTCCAAGCTGGGCGAAATTATCGACCTGGGCGCCGAGTATGATATCATCAAGAAAAGCGGCTCCTGGTATAGTTACGGCGACACCAAACTGGGACAGGGACGCGACGCGGTGAAAAAACTCCTGGAAGACAACCCGGAACTCGCCGACGAACTCGAAGCAAAAATCCGTGAAGTCATTAAATAAATAAAATACGTTTCAAAGTAGCAGCTTTAAAATTGCTACTATCGTTGCGCTTCAATATGATTATACAATTTTTAAAAAGGGTAGCTGTGATGGCTTTTGCAGCTCTGATTTTTGCAGCAGGCGGATGCCATTCTGAATCTACAAAACAGCAAAACGCCACATCTGAAAATGCTGACAGCCTGCTGTCGGCAATGAATAAGGCTATTGCTAAGAATAGTGATAACGACGCTGCTTACATCAGTCGCGCCGACTACTATCTCTCGATGAACAATGTAGATAGTGCTTTGCGCGATATTCTTATCGCCATCAGCATCGACCATCAGAATGCCAATCATTACATCACCCTGTCGGATGCCTACCTGTCGGCTGGCAATCCAGATAAATGTCTCGACGCACTCGACAAGGCGCTTAGCCTGAATCCCGACAGCCGCGAGGCATTGCTCAAAAAAGCACAGCTTTATCTGATTATGCGCGATTACAAACAAAGCCGCGCCACCCTTACACAACTGCTCGACCTGGATGGCATCAACCCGCAAGCGTATTTTATTGCCGCCATCGGCCAACTGGAGCAAGCCGATACTGCTGCTGCCATCCGCAGCCTTCAGACTGCTGTAGATCAGGATCAGGAATATTTTGAGGCACAGCTTGAGTTGGGAATCATCTTTGCTACACAAAAAAACCCCATTGCGGTAAGCTATCTCCGCAATGCCATCGAGCTGCGCCCGCGAACGATTGAGCCTTATTATCAGCTCGGTTTGTTTTTTCAGGAAAACGACAAGATAGAAAGCGCCATCAGCACCTACCAAAACATACTCGACATAGCTCCCGAATATGTTCCCGCACTTTACAACCTTGGGTACATCCAGCTTGTGTATTTAAATGATTTTGCCAAAGCAGCCGATTATTTCACGCAGGTAACCGCTCTGGCGCCTCAATACACCGAGGCGTGGTATAATCGTGGCTATACCTATGAGCAAATGGGGCGATACGACATGGCACGCACCGACTACAACACGGCGCTGGAGAAAACAAACAACTTCCAAAAAGCCATCGAAGGCCTCAACCGACTGGATGAGAAGTAGAAACTATTTCTGTGGCTGGCAGGCAAAATGCGCGATCTCGTCCATGGGTTCCTGCAGCCGCTGTTTTAGTTGGCATAGCATTTCTTTGTAATCGTCAGGGCCAGCGCCTGATTGATTTGTATCCTGAGATTCTAACCTGCTTCGCAAACTTGCTTCGGTTTGCTGCATGTACTGAATCACCTCATGCTGCTCATCGATAAAAATATTGAGATTCGATTTCAGGCTGTGTACACCCCGCAGAATGATTTCGACATCTGCTGCAGCTATCCCCTCTTCCACAAGCGACAAATATTTTTTGCATTCGTCAGGAAACATAGCGGCGATTTCGACAACCATCTCCGGATTAAACTCCTGCAGCTCCCTGATGTATTTGCTATTGATATTAATGTACTTGTACATGAATCATTTTTTTGAAGGCCAAAAATAATCTAAATCTTCAATTTTCGGATTTCAAATAATTGTCTGGTCCGAAAAAAAGATCAATGGGTGGCAGCTTTTTTAAGATGCGCTATCTTGCAACCTTGTGCCTGAAAGCAGGTGTTGCAGGCCGAAGGCTCTTTTTGTGAAAAAAAACGAACCATTTTTACCACCATAATAATAAAGGTGACGGCTAAAATGAGATATGTTAAAATTTCCTGTACCATAATTCATGTAATTTTAAAACAGTAAAAGTCCTATGCGATAAGTCAAAAATGAGAGGGCATAAGCCAGCACCGTTGTGTAGCCAACCAGAAACAAAGCCCATTTCCAGCCGCCGGTTTCTTTTTTAACGGCAGAAACCACAGCGATACATGGGAAATAGATCAACACAAAAATCAAAAACGCCAAAGCCACCGCGGGCGAAAATACGGGCTGGCCTTCGAGCGGCCCCACTGTGTAGCGTTGGTGTCGGATTTTTTGCGAGAGCGTGCTGCTGTCTGTTCCCTCTTCAGAATCCTGATACAAAACCCCCATGGTGCTTACCACAATTTCTTTGGCTGCTGCTCCTGTTATCAGCGATACACCCATTTTCCAATCGAAACCCAGCGGCGCTATCGCCGGCTGAAACCAATGGCCCAGCTTTCCGATGTAACTATTTTCCAAACGAAAGCTAGCTTTTTGCTGTTGCAAACGTGTAATTTGTAATTGCGCATCATGTTGCAGTTGCAACACCCGACCGGCATCGTCGGCCAAATGCAGATCAGAAATTTGATCTTCGTGTTGCTGCTCTGCCAGCGCTATCTGCTGATCAAAAGCGGCCATACGCTCTTTGTGTAAAGGGAAGTAGCCGGCAGCCCATATGATAATTACCGCAATCAAAATTACGCCACCCATCTTTTGCAAATATTGCGACCCTTTGAACCACATGTTGCGCACA
Organism: Bacteroidales bacterium; assembly: GCA_012523265.1. GTDB lineage: Bacteria > Bacteroidota > Bacteroidia > Bacteroidales > 4484-276 > SABY01. The sequence goes on from JAAYIU010000422.1 coordinate 14,900, forward strand.
ATAGCTTTGAGTGTGGGCAGCCGATAGGGCGGCAACTCCATTACAAAAGGCGCTTCCTGATTTCTAAATATTGTTTTCTTAAACAGTACGGCCATCAGGGCGGCCATCAAAATACCAAACCCATAGATGCCAAAAAGAACGGTGCCGGGATAATCCGGAAAAGTGGCTCCGATAATAAGAATGTAAACAGGCAGACGTGCGCTGCACGACATAAATGGATTGATGAGAATGGTGAGGATGCGGTCGGTACGCGACTCGATGGTGCGCGTGGCCATGATGGCCGGCACGTTGCACCCAAAGCCCATCAAAAGTGGAATAAATGATCGGCCATGCAAACCGATTTTGTGCATGATCCTGTCCATGATAAAAGCCACCCTGGCCATGTATCCGGTATCTTCCATCAAGGAAATGAAAAAGAAGAGGATGAGAATGTTGGGCAGAAATACCAACACGCTGCCCACCCCGGAAATAATTCCGTCGGTGAGCAAATCCTTGAGCATGCCGGGAGCCATGTAGGCGCTGACAAATTGGTTGAGTGCTCCAAAACCGGCGTCGATCCATTGCATGGGATATTCGCCCAGGGTGAAGGTGCTGTAAAACATCAGCCACATAAAAAACAAGAAGATCGGGAAACCAAAAAGACGGTGCGTCAGGAAGTTGTCGACAAGCTCCGTTTCGCTGCGGGTGCTGCGACTATGTCGATTTTCCTGGAATGTTTCGCGCAAAGCGCCAGCAATAAAACCATATTTCGCATCGATGACCATGGATTCGGTGTCGTCCTGGAAATCTTTTTCCAAAAGGGCTATCTCGCGTTCGGCAGCACGACTGATGTCGGCATAGTTGGGCAGCTTGCCCAGCGAAAAATGCGCCGAGTCGTCTTTTTCGAGCAACTTGATGGCATAATAGCGCGACGAAACTTTATCGGTGAGCGATTTATTTTTCCAAATCTCGTCCTGAATCTTGCCGATGCCGCGCTCCATGGGTTTTCCATAATGGATATGGATGTGCCGCATGATGGGGTCGCGGTCTTCGTACACCTCTATTACCTTACGAAAAAGTGTTCGGATGCCTTTTCCTTTGGAACCAATGGTAGGCACAAACGGAATCCCGAGCATTTTGCCCAGCGCCTGGAAGTCGAACTTATCGCCTTTGGCACTCAGCTCATCGTACATGTTGAGCGCCACCACCACCTTTATGTCCATATCGATGAGCTGGGTGGTGAGGTAAAGATTACGTTCGAGATTGGAAGCATCGATTACGTTGATGACGATGTCGGGATAATGTCCCAGGATATGCTTACGCACGTACAACTCTTCGGGGGAATAAGCGCTCAGCGAATAGGTTCCGGGTAAATCTACCAGGTTGAAAGTGTAGCCATCGAGTTTGAAATGAGCCGTTTTGGCATCAACGGTTACGCCACCATAGTTGCCTACCTTTTCGCGTGAACGGGAGGCGTAATTAAAGATTGTGGTTTTGCCCGAGTTGGGGTTTCCCACCAGGGCAATGTCGATGATCTTACCTTTTTCGACGGCCTTTAGTTTGAGAACGTCGTCGCTGATGGTACCCTGAAAAGGCAATCCGTTGCCATTGTTTACCTGCGATTTTTTAGCTACCACCGACACCAGGCGCGCCTCACTACGCCGCAACGATACGTCGTAATTCATCAGCCTGTACTCGATGGGGTCGCGCAAGGGCGCGTTGCGGATTACTTCCACCTCTTTGCCTTTCACGAAACCCATCTCGGTGATGCGTTTGCGAAAAGCGCCACGTCCTTTTACTTTCGAGATAAAGGCTTTTTCGCCTTGTTTTAATTCGCTTAAATTCATTTTGCACCCTCTCAGGCAGGCTATTGTAATTTAGAATAAATAAAGATTGCAAAATTACCCAAATATCAATCCACAACAACATGGCAACCTGCCGGCGGCTAATTTAGAAAGCCCGGAAATTATTAAAATAATGTATTAATAATCAATTAGGTAACTAATTACTTATTTAGAATGAAGATGCTGACACACAAGGGTTCGTTGAAAATTGTAAGTTGGCGCGGGTCTTTTCATTCGACTAATCGAAAAACCAAAAGATTCCACTTTGGCCGATCTAAGTTTTGGCAGGGAATCATTCCTCATCGCTTTCGCGTAAAGGGAACCCATCTGCATCAGGTATTCCTGTCGGACGGTTTTCGCTGTAAAGATGATAATGCAGCACCTTAAGCAGGTTTACAATCCGGAACCCCCAATGTGCCTGAAACAACTCGCGCATCTCCCACACGGCCACCTTTTTGGCCTCGCGCAAAGGTTTCTGATACAACAGCACAAAATCCTTCATATCCTGATAAATATCCGTAAAACCATCAGCGAGGCTTCCTTTTATCAGTTCGTTGAGCGGGTTATCGTTTTCGTTAAACCAATATTCGTCGTGGCTGCCCAGCTTTTCGCGCAAAGCGTTAAAAACGTTTTGCCACTGTTCTTCGGTTACATATTTTTCGTTGGCTTCGTATTCGTCGGGAGTAATCTCCGGCAGCACTGACCCGCGCACATACAACAACGACAGCGCTTTGTGCATGTAATCAAAAATTTCGGTAGCATTGTATTTATCAATCTCCTCGATAAACAAACAATACTTTTGCGCCACTGCCAGAAACTCCAGCACAAAGGGCGAATAGACAGGTTCTGGTAAAATTTCCTTGTTATCCATTTTGATGTTGTCGGGTTGTCGGCAAAAACGTAAATCGTCATCCATTCCTTAGACGCACGTCCTCCGCCAGGGCGGGGCAGGCTGTGCGTCTCTACGTTC
>JAAYIU010000291.1 GCA_012523265.1 Bacteroidales bacterium
ATAAGTCAAAAAATTAAGTTTTGTTATAATTTTGCCTTTCTCAAGACGATTTTATTTAAAACTACCAGATCATCCTGAGTAAAATATTTCAGTACCAACCAAAAAGAGCTGAAACGTGAACGATGTAATGATTTATGCAGTGATCTCTCTGAGCGCCATTGGTGTAGCTGCAGCCGTAATATTGTATTTCGTGGCGCAAAGGTTTAAAGTGATCGAAGACCCGCGCATCGACGCGGTGGAAGAGCAGGTGCCCGGCGCCAACTGCGGCGGCTGTGGCTACGCCGGCTGCCGCGCTTTTGCCGAGGCGGTGGTGAATGCCGGAAACATGGACGGATTTAACTGCCCTGTTGGCGGCAATGAAACCATGAAGGCGGTAGCGCGCATTTTGGGTCTGGAAGCCGAAGAAAAAGAACCGCTCGTTGCTGTATTGCGCTGCAATGGCTCTTACGCCCACGCTCCCAAAAAAGCCAATTACGAAGGCGCCACAACCTGCGCTTTTGCACATGGCCTTTTTTCGGGCGAAAGCGGATGCCCCAATGGCTGCCTCGGCCTGGGCGATTGCGTGGAATCGTGCGCTTTCGACGCGATGTACATGGATCCCGAAACGGGACTGCCTATAGTAATCTCCGACAACTGTGTGGCTTGCGGCGCCTGTGTAAAAGCTTGCCCGCGCAACATTTTTGAACTGCGCCCCAAAGGCAAAAAAGAACGCCGCATCTACGTTAGTTGTGTCAACGAAGAAAAAGGTGTGCATGCCCGCAAAAACTGCTCAGTGGCATGTATTGGCTGTGGTGCCTGTGTTAAAGTATGTCCGTTCGACGCCATTACCATGCAAAACAACCTGGCCTACATCGACCCGGAGAAATGCAAGCTCTGTCGAAAATGCGCACCGGTATGCCCAACCAATGCCATCCTGGAGATAAATTTTCCGCCACGCAAAGAACGACCGGAAAAGACCAAAGACGATGCACCCAAAGACCCCGCCCCCACCCCATTACCACCACAGCAACCCAACATGTCGCAGGTTCATTAGTTTTTAATAAAAAATGCACACGATCTCATAACAACAAAAACATGAGTTTGAAAACTTTCGTAATGGGAGGCGTTCATCCTCCCGAACAAAAAATTTCGGCTGCCGAAGCCATCCGCATCCTGCCGCTGCCCAAGACTATTACGGTGCCTGTATCGCAACACCTGGGAGCGACGGCAGCCTTGGAGGTAAAACGTGGCGACCTGGTAAAAACCGGCCAGTTGCTGGCCAAAGCCACTGGTTTTATCTCCGCAAATATTCATTCACCCGCCACCGGAAAAGTGGCCAAAATAGATGTGGTGATGAATCAATCGGGCTACAAGCGCACCAGCATCATCATCGAAACCACCGACGACGAATGGATGGACGACATCGACACTTCGCCCGACCTGCTGCGCGAGATAACGCTATCGAAAAAAGAGATCATCGACCGCATCCACAATATGGGCGTGGTAGGTTTGGGCGGCGCCACTTTCCCTGTGTATGTCAAGATGATGGTGCCTGAAGGCAAAAAAGCAGAACTGCTACTCATCAATGGCGTAGAGTGCGAACCCTACCTCACCGCCGACCACCGCCTGATGCTCGAACGCAGCGACGAACTCATGGTAGGCATCACCATCCTGATGCGGGCGCTGGGTGTGGAAAAAGCTATCATTGGGATTGAAAATAATAAACCCGATGCCATCGAAAAACTCAGTGCGCTTAGCCAAAAATATCCGGGCATCAGCGTGCAGGCACTCAAGGTAAAATATCCGCAAGGCGGCGAAAAGCAACTCATCAAAGCAGTTACCGGTCGCGAAGTTCCGTCGGGCAAACTGCCCATCGAGGTAGGTTGCGTGGTGGATAATGTAGGCACTGCCGTGGCCGTTTACGAAGCCGTTCAAAAAAACAAACCGTTGATAGAGCGCATCGTGACCATCACCGGCAAGGCTGCCAAACGTCCGGGCAACTATCTGGTACGCGTGGGCACGCCCATCAGCGCACTGATAGAAGCTGCAGGCGGCATGCCCGAAAACCTCGGAAAAGTCGTCGGCGGCGGCCCCATGATGGGCAAAGCGCTGATGGATGTAGAAGCTCCTGTAGTAAAAGGATCGTCGGGCGTGCTGCTGATGCCCGATGAAGAAGCGCATCGCGTTGTCGTACGCAACTGCATTCGCTGTTCACGCTGCACCACAGTTTGCCCGATGGGTCTGGAGCCTTACCTGCTGGCACAGCTCGTAAAACACGAGAAATGGGACAAAGCCGAAGACAACCGCATCATGGATTGCATCGAGTGCGGCTCGTGCCATTACACATGCCCGTCGGGACGCCCTTTGCTCGATTACATCAGGCTGGGAAAAACCAAAGTAGGAACCATCATCAGAACGAGAGGAAAAAAATAAGCTATGAAATCTTTACTCACCATTTCGGGATCACCACACATACACGCCGACGAATCGGTTCGCAAGATCATGTTCACGGTGTTTTATGCCATGATTCCGGCCATGCTTGTGTCGTTGTACTTTTTTGGCCTCGACGCTTTGCGGTTGCTGCTGCTTTCGGTAGCGGCATGTGTGGCCATCGAATACCTGATTCAGAAATATATCCTCAAAGGCGACCTGACCATCAACGACGGCTCAGCCATCGTTACCGGCGTGTTGTTGGCTTTCAACGTGCCCGCCAACCTGCCCTGGTGGATTATCATCATCGGCGCCGTGGTAGCCATCGGCATTGCCAAGATGGCTTTTGGCGGAATCGGCAAAAACCCTTTCAACCCGGCACTGGTGGCTCGTGTTTTTCTGTTGATGTCGTTTCCGGCACAAATGACCAGTTGGCCTGTTCCTCAACCCAACTTCCCGCTCACCGACGTCATTACGGGCGCCACACCGCTGGGCATGCTCAAAGGAATGTCGTATGAAAATATCCCGGCGCCGGAAGCACTTCAGCAAATCATGGGTGATGCTCCGAATTACATCAACTACCTCATCGGATTTCAGGGAGGCTCGCTGGGCGAAATATCGGCCATCGCGCTGCTGCTTGGCGCTGTGTATATGTTTTTCCGCCGCGTCATCACCTGGCACATCCCCATTTCTTATCTGGTGTCGGCCATCGGTTTTGCCGCCATCATGTGGTGGATTGATCCTTCTCAATATGTTAATCCGCTGTTCCATCTGGTGACGGGCGGTTTGATGCTGGGCATTTTCTTCATGGCCACCGACATGGTCAGTTCGCCCATGTCGGCACGCGGGCAAATCGTTTACGGTGTAGGCTGCGGCGTCATTACGATGGTAATCCGTTTCTGGGGCAGTTACCCCGAAGGCGTTTCTTTTGCCATCCTCATCATGAACGCCTTTGCACCATTGATAAACAATGCCTTTAAACCTGTCCGATTTGGTAAAGTAGAAGCTGTAAAAAGTTAGGTGTTAATAATTTTATTAATAAAAATACTTTAAAAAAACACTGCATACATCATGGCAAAAAAAGAATCGACATTTACAAATATGTTTCTCACGCTGCTCATTGTAACGGTGGTTTCGTCGCTGGCAGCCAGCGGCGTTTACAACCTCACCAAGGTGCCTATTGCTGAGGTGGCGCGCATGAAGCAGCAAAAAGCCATCGAGCAGGTGATGCCGCCATTCGATACCTACAGCATGCAAACGGTGATGCCCGCCAGCGGAAAAGATTCGCTGCTGCTTTTTAAAGGCACCACCGGCGAAGAAACTGTGGGCGTAGCCGTAAACACCTATAGCTACGAAGGCTACAGCGGACTCATCAAACTGATGGTGGGTTTTACGCCCGACGGCACCATTCATAATATTGTGGTGCTCGAACAAAAAGAAACGCCCGGACTGGGAACCAAGATGACCACAAAGTGGAAAGATCAGTTTATTGGTAAAAATCTCAAGGATTTTAATTGTACTGTAACAAAAGACGGCGGCCAGGTGGATGCCATCACGGCGGCTACCGTTTCGTCGCGCGCTTTCTGCGACGCCGTCAACCGGGCCTACGAAACCTATCAATCGACTAACACGCCACAAAATCAATAAGGAGGAACTATGAACCAATGGCAAAATTTTTCTAAAGGATTTTTTAAAGAAAACGCTGTTTTCGTCATGCTGCTGGGGATGTGCCCCACGCTGGCGATCACCAATTCGGCAATTAACGGGCTGGGCATGGGGCTGGCCACCACCTTTGTGCTGGTGATGTCGAACCTGTCGATTTCGCTCATCAAAGACCTGATTCCCGCCAAGGTGCGCATTCCTACATTTATCGTGGTCATTGCCTCGTTTGTTACGGTGGTAGATTTGGTAATGGCGGGTTATGCGCCGGCCTTGCATGAGCAACTGGGCATTTTTATTCCACTTATCGTGGTCAACTGCGTGGTGCTGGGACGCGCCGAGGCCTTTGCCAGCAAAAACACTGTGGTTAGTTCCATCATCGACGGAGCGGGCATGGGGCTGGGCTTTGCCATGGCGCTCACGCTGTTGGGCGCCGTGCGCGAACTGCTGGGTAACCTCTCCCTGTTTGGCTTCAAATTCATCGAAGCCGACGGAATCCTCGTTTTCATCCTGGCGCCCGGAGCTTTTATCGCGCTGGGATTTATGATCGCATTAGTAAACCGTATCACCAAAAAAGTATAAACGAAAATGGAATACATTCTCATCATCATCGGAACGGTACTGGTTAGCAACATCGTGCTGGCCAACTTCCTGGGCATCTGCCCTTTTCTGGGCGTGTCGGGCAAAATATCTACGGCAGCGGGCATGGGCGGCGCGGTGCTTTTTGTGATGACCATCGCTACCATCGTCACCTGGCTCATTCAAAACTATATCCTCAACCCGTTTGGTCTTGGATTTTTACAAACCATCTCATTTATCCTGGTGATTGCTGCTTTGGTGCAGGCTGTCGAGATCATCCTGAAAAAGGTAAGTCCGCCATTGTATCAGGCGCTGGGCGTTTTTCTGCCACTCATCACCACCAACTGCGCCGTGCTGGGTGTGGCTTTGCTGGTGATACAGCGCGACTACGATCTGATATCGGGAACGGTGTATGCCGTGGGCAACTCATTGGGATTCCTGCTCGCACTGGTGCTATTTGCCGGCATCCGCGAACATCTGGAGCTCATGGACGTACCCAAAGGAATGCGCGGCATGCCCATAGCACTGGTAGTTGCGGGCATTCTGGCACTGGCCTTCAGCGGCTTTGCCAATCTGGTGGCGTTTTAGCGGGAAGGCGGGTGTGGATGGACACTTAAAAATAAGTGCTATCGCCACAACCGAACCGAAAGTAATTTTGTTACTTTTGAATAAAAGAATTTTAAATGGAAGAAATAATAAACATAGAATATCCGCAATCGTTAGCTAACACGTTGCGACTTAGCGGAAAAGATTTTGAATCAGAGATGAAAACCAGTTCTTTAGTAAAACTTTATGAACTTGGTAAAGTATCATCGGGAGTAGCAGCGCGAGTTTTAGGGATATCAAGGCTCGATTTTCTTGAATTACTTGCGAGATACAAGGTTTCGATCCTTGTAGAATTTGATACAGATGATTTAAAAGAAGATATCTCTAATGCCTAAGGTTGTATCAGATACTACACCGTTAATATCTCTGTTAAAACTAAATCGACTGGAATTACTTCAGAACATTATTCACAGATCTACATTCCTACCACCGTATATAAAGAGAGTGAAGCAGGGAGAGCAAAAGAATATTACAAAGATTTATCTAAAATTGATTGGATAAACATTGTTGAAATAAAGAACAAGCAAGCTGTTAAGTACTTTCTCGACCTGGATGCCGGAGAGGCCGAAGCAATCGTACTAGCCACAGAACTTAATGCTGATTTAATTATACTTGATGAAAACTTGGCCGTTTTCACGCAAAACATGCTGATTTAAAAGTTACAGGAACGATTGGTGTTTTAACAAAGGCCAAAACGGTTGGATTAAGAGAGAAGTTAAAACCATTGCTGGACGAATTGACAGATAAAGAAGTTTGGATCAGTGAAATTCTAAAAAGTGAAATTCTAAAAAGAATTGGAGAAGAATAATTTCGCGTGTTAAAAACGCTTCGCTGTTTAGAGCAAGAGACAAACCCATTCTTCGCTTTCGCTAAAACGTCCTGAGCAACGCATCACAGCCGAGCCTTATCAGCAAAAAAAACCAATCTCTGGCCACGAATCTCCCTCCGTTTCCACACTCTTTTTTGCTTCATCAACATCCGCAAAGCGCATTTTTTATATTTTCGCCAGCATTGCGCCATCACCAACCCCGAAAATGAAAAGGCCTTATTAATATGGAAATTTTTAAAAATCATTCGTTAAAACAATTCAACACCTTTGGCATCGAGGCAACTGCCGGTTGTTTTGCAGAGTTGCAGAATTCTGACGATCTAGAGAAGTTGCTGAAGCAGGAAGAGTTTTCGGGACAAAAAAAACTTATTCTGGGCGGCGGCAGCAACGTGCTTTTTACGGATGACTTTCCCGGGCTGGTGATCCACATCAATACGCAGGGCATCAGCATTGTCGGCGAAAATGGCGATGATGTGATGATTGAAGCGCAGGCCGGTGTGGAATGGCACAAGCTGGTATTGCACACCATAGAGCTGGGGCTGGGCGGACTGGAAAATCTATCGTTGATTCCCGGAAACGTGGGTGCCGCTCCCATCCAAAACATAGGCGCTTATGGCACGGAACAAAAGGATTGCTTCGAATCGCTCACAGCCGTAAATCTTGCATCAGGCGAGATTAAGAAATTCAGCAAAAAGGAGTGTCGCTTTGGTTATCGCGACAGCATTTTTAAAAATGAATTTAAAGATCAGTTTTTAATTTTGTCGGTGACCTACCGCCTGAGCCGAAAGCCGGTTTTCATTCTCGGCTATGGGGCAGTTGCATCAGAACTGGCGCGCATGCAGGTAAAGGAAATAAATTCCCGTGCCGTAAGCGAAGCGGTGTGTAACATCCGGCGTAGCAAGTTGCCCGATCCGGTTTTGATTTGTAATGCCGGCAGCTTCTTCAAAAATCCGGTAGTTTCGGCAGCGCATTATTTGCGCTTACGCGAAAAATATCCCAAAATCGTAGCTTTCGAAACTGACGACGGCAACTACAAGCTGGCCGCCGGCTGGCTTATCGAGCATTTGGGCTTTAAAGGCCTTCGCCGTGGCGATGCCGGCGTTTGTGCCACACAAGCATTGGTGCTGGTAAATTATGGCAGAGCTGCCGGTAAAGATATTTTGGCGCTTGCACACGAAATTATGAATGCGGTGGAAAAAGCTTTTGGCGTAAGCCTGCAACCCGAAGTAAACATTATTGGCAACGATGGATAAAAAAATAAAAGCAGGACTTTGGTGGATTTACCGTCATCTGGAGCTGCTGCTCTGGCTCTTGATCGTGGTGTTGCTGCTGCTGCCCATGCCCGTCGACACACACTTCACCTTGTGCCCGTTTAGCAATCTGGGCTGGCACTACTGCCCCGGCTGCGGTGTGGGTCGCGCCTGCCATCTGGCTTTGCAAGGCAATCTCAGCGCTTCGCTGGCCATGCATCCGCTGGGCATTTTTGCACTGATCGTCATCTTTTTTAGAATATTTTCATTAATCAAATTTTCATTTTATCAATCCAAAACTCAATCATTATGAACAAAGTATTCAGGTATGTTCCCGAAGCAACAGGGAACGAATTATTTTTTCTTGAGCAGCTCATGGCCAATTTTTCGGATGAGAAGGCCGAAGATTTTTCGCGTGTCTATCGTGCGCGCCGCATGAATCCCAATCATATTTTGATCGCCACACTGGCGGGATTTTTTGTGGTTGCAGGGATACAACGATTTATGACCCGAAGCATCGGGCTGGGAATCCTCTATCTTTTAACCGCCGGTCTTTGCTTTATTGGCACCATCGTCGATCTGGTAAATTATCAAAACATAACTTTTGAATACAACCGCCAGATAGCCGATGAGGTAATGATGATGATACGGCGATAGAAGGCAAATCTTTAGCTGTTTTTCATCAACTTCTGGTAAAATGGGCACCAGCTTAGACCTCCACTAACTCCCACTGAAGGGGGGCTATGGTGTACAGACATTTTATCCGGCATCTTTTATAGCACACCACATGTAAAAAGACCTCATCCCCCAGCCCTCTCGACAATCGGGAGGGAGTGCCGACGCACAAGCCGCTGCTGTGGATAGTTTCGGACGAAGAGATAAAAACCTTATTCCCAATTAATTAACCTTAGTAGAAAAATTCAAGCTCTCACAACAACCTTATTACCTTATTAAACACGGAAAATAAGGTAATAAGGTTGGAGGATTACTATTGGATCAGATGCTCTACTAAGGTTTTAGGAAACAGGATAAGGTTTTTAAGGTCAAAGACCTCACACCCCGACTAATGCTCTTGCAGGAGAAGGAGAACGCCAGCGCACTTGCCGCTGCTGTGGATACCCCTTCTCATTCAGGGGAATAGAAGTGGATGGGGCTGAAGTGACAAGCGGTACATTTATTTATCAGAAGCCGGCGTTAATGACCACTACTGTCCGATTAAATTAATAATATTGGTTTTAGATTCTTCACTCCACTGCGTTTCGTTCAGAATGACAAAGGTTTAGGTTCTTAGGTGATGGAGTGGGTGGCGGCGAAGCCGCCACCCACCCCATCACCTTCACAAACCCATGAAAACCTTTGTCATTCTGAGAGTTCACCCAAAGTTTTTGGGCATAATGAGGTAATGACAAAACGGAATAGATTTCTC
>JAAYIU010000004.1 GCA_012523265.1 Bacteroidales bacterium
GTCTTCATCGGTTTTAAAGCGATCAGCAAACTCTAAGAGGTTTTGGCCTTGAAATAATTTCATAGAATCCTTTGTTTAATTGGGGTCAAAGATAATTAAAATATGTAACTATCTACTTACCTCTAAAGGTTTTTATTTCTTGTAAATACTTCGCAGATTCGCCCATTTACCGCAATCCTTTTACATTGGGCGCTGCCGCTTTAAATTCTTTCAGATAAAATGGTTCGCAGTAGGCCAGGTTTTCAAAATCGTTGTTTTCAAATTTTCGTTGCGCCAGCCCGGCCATGTAGGTAGCCGAAGGTGTAAAATCATCGACAAAAATTGCCCGTGGGAGCTGTTGCAAAATGGGTTTGGCCTTGGCCATGCCATCGCCTGCAAATACCAGATTGCTTTCGGTGGGCCATTGCTGTAAACTATCCTCGTCGATCACCACGGCCTGCACCTCTACCAACTGTTCCATCCGTGCGTTGTACCGTGCCGTGTAAACTTCCATTCGTCGTGCATCTATCAACGGGCAATAGATAACATTATCGGGCAACCGGTTTTCTTGCCGTGCTTTCTGCGCCATTCCCCAGGCCATCGCCTGCAAAGTGCTTATTGCGATAAGCGGCAACTCCAGCGGATAACACAAGCCTTTGGCCGCCGACACGCCGATACGCAGGCCGGTGTAGGAGCCTGGCCCCATACTTACCGCCACCGCCGAAAGATCAGCGGGCTGCAGATTGCATGCTTTTAGTACTTCATCGATAAAGATCGTGATGACGCGTGCGTGCGCATTGGTTTCGCTGATTTGCCGCACCTGCTCCGTGACGCCGTCGCGGCTTAGCGCCACCGAACAAAAAGGCGTGGCGGTTTCGATGAGAAGGATGTTATTCATGGCTGCAAATATATACCAACAAATGGATGTCAGGCGTGGCTTTGGTTGGTCACGAGGCGATAGCCCACGTTGTGTACATTTTCGATTTTGAGCGCTGGGTCGTCTTTTAGATATTTGCGTAAGCGCGAAATAAAAACATCGAGGCTGCGGCTGGCAAAATAACGATCGTCGCCCCAGATTTTCATCAGCAGCTCGTTGCGTTTGATGAGCGTATCAGGATAACGGCAAAAAGCTGCCAGCAGTTGGGCTTCGCGATGGGTTAGCTGTTTTTTATCATCATTTCTGGTCAGCAGGTGGTTGGACATGTCGAAGGTAAAGCTGCCAATGGTGCAGGATCCTGCAAGCTCTTCGGTTTTTTTGCGTAAGCCGGTGCGTCTGAGGAAAACTTCAATCTTCAGCACCAGCTCTTCGATGGAAAATGGTTTGGTGATGTAGTCGTCGGCGCCGATACGCAGCCCGTGGATTTTGTCTTCGCGCGTGGAACGTGCCGTTAGAAAGATGATGGGAATCTCGCGATTTTCGCGGCGCACCTTCATGGCCAGCTCGTAACCATCCATGCGTGGCAACATCACATCGAAGATGCAGAGGTCGTATTTGTTTTCACAAAACAGGTTCCAGCCAACGATGCCATCTTCGGCAAAATCGACGCTGTAGCCGTGCAGTTGCAGGTTGTCGCCCGTAACATACGACAGCGTCATGTCGTCCTCCACATAAAGGATTTTTATTTGTTGATCCATGATGATGCAGGTATTTGAATAATAAAAACGGCTCCTTTGTCAGGCGGGTTTTCCAGAGAAATGTCCCAGCGGTGCGCCTCACAAATATTTTTTACATAATAAAGCCCCAGTCCAAAGCCTTTCACGTCGTGCACGTTGCCGGTGGGGATGCGGTAAAACTTCTGAAACACCTTTTTCTGATATTCTTTGGGGATGCCCGGACCGTTGTCGGCAATGCTAAAGATAGCAGACCGGGCACTTTTGTGGGTGTGGATAATGATGTGAGGCGAACCGGGCGAATACTTGATGGCATTGTCCATCAGGTTGTGAATGATGTTGGTAAGATGAAGCCTGTCGGCATTGATTTCGGGGATTGAAGGGTCGAGATGTTTTTCGATGGAGATGCTGGCGCCGTTGCCGGTTTTGCAATTATTCACCACCAGCTCTATGATCTCGTTGAGTTGCACGGGTTCTAATTTCAGTCCAAAGCCATTGCGTTCGATGCGGGCAATCTGCAGCACTTTTTCTACCTGATGGTTGAGGCGCGTATTTTCCTGTTTGATGATGGCGCCGTAATTGCGCAAACGCTCGGGTTGCTGAACAATGTCGGGTGAAAGAATGACGTCAGCCGAAATATTGATGCTCGAGATAGGCGTTTTAAACTCATGCGTCATGTTATTGATGAAATCTTTCTGCAGCTCCGACAGGCGTTTTTGCCGAAGGATGATAAAAATAGCCCAGGCATAAAAAATCACCGACACCAGCAGGATACCCGAAAAGATAAACCAAAGGCTCATGTCGCCGGTGATGTAGTTGCTTTTGGTTGGGAAATTAACACCAAAATAATATACATACTCGCTGTATTTGGGAAGGGTGGTCGACAGTTTTATCTGCTTGTCGTGGCCGCCGGCAGTTACGTAGTTGCCGTACACCATCTTATCGGTGTGGCAGTCGTAGATGCCGTACTCGTAGTCGGTGTTGATGTTGAGCTTGTCGAATTCGGTACGGAGGTAGTAATCCAGAATGTTGGCATCGATGACGCTGTTGGTGTTTACCACAAAATAGTTGCTCGACAGGCGGCTCACCGGATTTTCGTCGGGCAGCTCGGTTTGGTTGTAGTCGCTAAGCTTGACGGCTACATTGCGCAAAGCGATAAAAACCGTTTGTGTAAACTCCTTCTCGTTGATGTTCCAGGCCTTTTGCAACCAATAAATTTGTATGACGAAGATGCCGATGATGGCAAAGGTGCCCAGGATGACGATAAACCGGATATGATTTCTTCTCATAATACTAAAGATGACTGCTGCTTTATGCAAAGAAAACACTTTTTTCCCGCTCATCTCTCATCTCTCACCACTCACCACTCCTTTCTGCCTCTTGTTGAGAGCTGTGCGACTTTCTTTTCATTTCCATATTAATATTAGTTTAGTGGATTGAAAATAATAATTACAAAGCAATGGATGTTGATGAACTGAAGAAGAATTTTTTAGCTCGCTACGGCGGCACAGCGCAAGGGCTGGAAGTGTTTTTTGCGCCTGGCCGCATCAATCTTATTGGCGAGCATACCGACTACAACAATGGCTACGTGCTGCCCTGCGCCATCAACTTCGGGACCTATCTGCTGGCGCGACCCAACTATGAGCGGGTGGTGCGGCTGGCTTCCGAAAATTTTGATTATGCCGCCGAGGTAACACTCGGTAAACCTCTTTCCCGCCAAGGCGAACATTGGGTGAATTATCCTTTGGGCGTTTATGACCAATTTGCACAGCACAAAGTGAAAATGCAGGGTGCCGATTTGCTTTATTATGGTAATATTCCCAATGGCGCCGGGCTTTCGTCGTCGGCATCTATCGAGGTGGCCACGGCTGTGATGCTCAACGATCAGGCGCGGACGGATTTGCCGATGATGGAGCTGGTGAAGCTTTCGCAGCAGGCCGAAAATCAGTTTGTGGGTGTCTGCTGCGGCATCATGGATCAGTTTGCCGTAGGCTTTGGTAAAAAAGATCACGCTCTGTTTCTCGACATCGCTACCATGAAATATGAGCTGGTGCCGCTGATGCTGGCGGATTATTGCATCATCGTGGCCAACACCAACAAGCGCCGCGGCCGGGCCGACAGCAAATACAACGAGCGCGTGAAGGAGTGCCGCAAAGCTGTGGAATATCTCCGCCAGGTACGACCCATCGACTTTTTGAGCGACATGAGTCTGCAGGAATTCATCAGCGTAAAACATCTTATCCCCGAAGCGACCATCCGCAAACGCGCAGCGCACATCCTCAGCGAAAATCAGCGGGTGCTGGATGCGGTGGCAGCGCTGCGACGGGGCGAGCTGCCGCTGCTGGGCCAACTGATGGATGCCTCGCACAACTCCCTGCGTTACGATTACGAAGTGACCGGAGCGGAGCTTGACGCATTGGCAGAGGCGGCACGGCGCACCCCCGGCGTTCTCGGCTCGCGCATGACGGGCGCCGGCTTTGGCGGATGTACCATCAGCCTGGTGCACAAAGATGCGATAGCAAATTTCATAGAGAGCGTCGCACAGCAATACCACCAGGCCACCGGTTTGCAAGCCGAATTTTATGAGACAGAACCCGGCGATGGCGCCCGGAAATTATCATAGCCACACAAAATTCATAACACCGTGGGAAACAAGAAAAAACACAACAAAGAAAAAAAGGAAGAGAAGCATCACGAGAGTCATCGTGTGGACCAGGGGGAGAAGATTCATGTTGCGCAACCTGAGGCACCTCGCGAGCCACGGCCACCGCTGACAGATGAGTTTTATGAAGCAGAATTGCAGCGTTTGCAGATAGAGCTGGTCAAGCTACAGGAGTGGATCAAGCTAAAAGGTCTGCGCGTGGTGGTGGTCTTCGAGGGACGCGACGCTGCCGGAAAAGGTGGCACCATAAAGCGCATCCTGCAGAGCCTCAACCCGCGCATCTGCCGCGTGGTGGCGCTGGGTATGCCTACCGAACGCGAAACCACGCAGTGGTATTTCCAGCGCTATGTGCCGCATCTGCCCGCTGCCGGCGAAATGGTGCTCTTCGACCGCAGCTGGTACAACCGCGCCGGCGTGGAGCGCGTGATGGGCTACTGCACCGAAGAGCAATATTGGGAGTTTTTGCGCTCGTGTCCCAACTTCGAGCGCATGCTCATCCGCTCGGGTTTGATCATGATAAAATATTGGTTTTCGGTGAGTGTGGAAGAGCAGGAGCGACGTTTCCAGGCGCGCATCAACGACCCTACCAAGCGCTGGAAACTCAGCCCGATGGACATCGAATCGCGGCAGCGCTGGGTGGAATATTCGCGCGCCAAAGACGAGATGTTTTCATACACCGACACCAAGCTCTCGCCGTGGTTTGTGGTGCCCTCCGACGACAAGAAAAAGGCGCGCCTCAACTGCATCAGCCACCTGCTAAGCAAAGTGCCCTACCAGGACCTGACGCCCGAACATTTTGAGCTGCCCGAGCGCCCCGACAGCAAAGGCTACGTACGCCCGCCCATGGACGAGCAGACCTTTGTGCCGGAGGTGTATTAATCGTGAATTTCTGGGAAAAGAAACTTTAATATCTCAACCCTGTCAAATCGCCTGATGCACATTTATGGTGAAGAAATGCGGAGATTAAGAGCGCTAAACCAGGTAAAATGTGCGGAGAATAATTTGTATTTTTGTTTGATAAAATGCGAAGAATGAAGATTTACATACACGAACAAGATGGGTGGGCTAATTTTACCTGGAGTGATAAACCAGTGTTATTAAAGTTAGGAGAAGCAAGAAACCTGCAAGGAAGGCTCTTGGGAAGAATGGAAAGCCTTGGCTTCGAATTACGGAACGAAGCCGTGTTAAACACCCTTACACTGGACGTTCTTAAATCATCAGAAATTGAAGGAGAATACCTGGAAAAAGCACAGGTTCGTTCGTTGATTGCAAGGCGCCTGGGGATGGATATTGCCGGTGCAGTAGAATCAGAAAGAGATGTTGACGGAGTTGTGGATATGATGCTTGATGCAACGCAACGTTATGATGCTCCGCTTACCACTGAAAGATTGTTTGATTGGCACGCAGCATTATTTCCGACCGGAAGGAGTAGCATATATAAAATAACCGTTGCCGACTGGAGAAAGGACACAACCGGTCCCATGCAGGTTGTATCCGGACCTATGGGCAAAGAAAAAGTGCATTTTCAGGCACCAAACTCCGAACGTATAGAAAATGAAATGAAAGAATTTCTATTCTGGTTTGAAAATGAAACAGATGTAGATTTGGTCCTAAAAGCTGCCATTGCTCATTTGTGGTTTGTAACGATACACCCTTTCGACGATGGAAATGGACGCATAGCAAGAGCCATTACCGATATGTTGCTGGCTCGCTCCGACAAAAGTGTTCAACGCTTTTATAGTATGTCGGCTCAAATTCGGGTAGAAAGAAAGCAATATTACAACATGCTCGAAAAAACACAAAAGGGTGATCGGGATATTACAGAGTGGATACTTTGGTTTTTGCAGTGCCTGATAAATGCAATTAATTCGACAGAAGAGTTACTTTCCAAAATACTTCGTAAGGCAGAATTTTGGAAACTTCATTCCAAAACAATTTTTAATGAAAGACAACAAGAGATACTCAACAGGCTATTGGATGGATTTGACGGAAAGTTGACTTCTTCAAAATGGAGTAAGATTAATAAATGTTCACAAGATACTGCACTTAGAGATATTCAGGACTTGATAAAGAAGAACATTTTGCAAAAAGAAGCAAGCGGAGGCCGAAGCACAAATTATGAACTAACAAAAATGCCAGGCGGTAGCAAACGGTAAAGTCAATAAGGGTTACAGTATTAATTGTTGCCAAAATTTGCAAAACTTAGAAGCTATATGAAAAAAAGATTAGTGATTTTTAGTAGTATTTTATTCCTCTTTGGTAGTAACAGTCTAAAAGCTCAAAAGATTGAAATTGAACCGTGGAAGTACAATATTAATATCGAATTAATTGATTCGACTCTTTTGATCAATCTCAGCATCAAAGCAACAAAAGCAGAAGCCGGACAAAAAGAGTTTTTATTATTTAATCGCTACATCCAAATTAAAGAAGCATTACTCGATGAAGCACCTTTAAAATACATCCGTAGCAACGACACGCTCTATTTTGAACCTGTTCGTAATGAAATAACGCTTTCGATGCAATATGAGATTCCTTGTTCGGTGAAGGGATATTCAAAAGTTGTGGCATCGTATGGTGATAGCACGTACGCTTATCCGGTTCTGTTTGATGCGGGTCAAATCTTTTGCGAGCGATTTAACAAATGGTATCCGGTTTTGTATGATAATTTTTCGGATTATGATGTAACTATCACTGTTCCAAAGGGGCATAAAGTATTTTCGTATTTTCCTGAGATAGATTGCAAGTACATTGCCGAAGAGGTTGTTTACACCTATCATTATTACGACGAAGACTTCCCTTTTTTCATTACGCCAACCGGAATTTTTCAGCAGCATAAAGAAGTACAGCACAACAACACCACCTATGCGTTTTACTTTTTGCCACGCGCACGACGTTTGGTTTATGTTTCGGATAATAAACCCGTTTTCGTTAGCGATATAAAGCAAATCGATTCGTTGTTGAGTGAGAGCATTAATCGCTCCATTGCAGCAATAGACTGGTACAACGCCAATTTGTGGCATAAAGAGATCAAAACCCTCAGCTTTGTTGAAACCGATATTCTTGGATTGGGGGCTGGTTTAGGAAATTTTATTTTGATGGACAGGATGTTGATGAACATGGAAGCAATTGAGAAATATGCACTATCGCACGAGCTTTCGCATATTTGGCTGGGCATCCACACCGCATATCTTGCAAAAGGGAAGTTCTTCATGGGCGAGTCTGTTCCGGAGTATGTCAATCTTCTGTTTTACGAAAGTTGGGCAGGAAATGATGCATTCGAAAAAGCGATACAAGACAAAATAAACCTGACATTGTTTGAAGTACCCTTTTACGCGGTACCTTTTGAGCGGGTATTAAACCAAAGGAAAGGAAACGCGCAGGCAGATGAAATTATATATCACAAGGGGGTAGCTTTTGTTCATGAATTTCAAAAAATGATCGGCAAAGACAAACTGCTTAAAATTATTCGAGAAACTTATTCTGTGCCTAATCATTTTGTTACGCTCAAAGATTTTGAAAACAACATAAAAGCAAACGACTGTTGGAATGAGTATTTGAAATTGTACGCAATAGATTTGTAATAAAAACAGGCAATTAGTAAAAAAATATGAGCACAAAATCAACGTCCGGCAGTTTTGTTTTTTCTCTTTTCATTTTAATAATCATTGTACAGCTTACGTCATGCGATCCTGGTGTAAGTTACGCTAAGATAATACAAAACGATTCTGATTACGACATCAGCATTATAGTGCATGGAGGTGAACCCTATTACTATTCAACAGATAGTTTTTATATTGAAAAACATTCCGAACAAACGATCATGACACATAGTGGGCTGGGTCAAACATTAGAATTTGAAGATTGCAGTATTTATGCTGATTCGATAACTTCAGAAGTCATGAATTCCGACTCATTAAAATTAACTTATGATTTGAATAACCTATCACTTTGGAATTTTTCTGCTCTGAATAAAACTTATGGAAGTGGCGGAACTTGTGAGTGTAGAATCATATTGAGAAATGAACAAATAGAATAGAAAAGCAAAGTACAAAAAAGCATAATACCTTCTTGCGGGCTGCGTTTCCAAGTCCAATCTTTTAGTTTGTAGTAGCCAAATGAGAACGTTTTGCAACACTACTAACCGAGAGAAATGTTTATCCCCCCGCTTAGGCGGGGCAGGCTCTACGGGAAACAATTAATCAGTTTGTATCTTACAGTTTTACAATACTTTATCGCCTACGGCGAATTCGCCGTAGGCGATAAAGTATTGTAGCCAAAAAGTAACTCCATTTTTTAAAATACCTCGTAGAGGTTTAAGAGATCAATGGTTCTGGAACTTCAGAATAACTTTACACGGTCAGCAGTGGTTTTGTACTAAGCCCCCTGCTGCAATCCAATTCCTCACCACCCATCCCACCCTTGAAAAATTATCCCACTTTTGTGCTGGTAATTTTTTGAAATGTAACAAAGGAATATGAACCCCATCGCATTTTTCGATAGTGAGATTGCGCCAAAGCAACGGCAGGTGGTTGATATTGGCTGTGTGAAAAATGACGGGAGCACATTCCATAGCAGCTCATTGGCTGAGTTTGTCGGGTTTCTCAGCGGTACGCAGTATGTATGCGGACACAACATCCTCAGGCACGACCTGCTTTATCTCGGCAAGGCGCTTGCCGGGGCGGGCGTGAATACGAAAAATGCCATCGACACACTTTTCCTGTCGCCGCTTTTGTTTCCTGCGCGGCCTTACCATGCGCTGCTCAAAGACGACAAGCTGCAATCCGACGACAGCAACAATCCGCTGAACGATTCGATAAAAGCACGGGATTTGTTTTTTGATGAGGTGGCTGCCTTCAGTCAGTTGGACGAAACGCTGAAGCAAATCTTTTGGCTGCTGCTGAAAGACCGGGAGGAGTTCAGCGCGTTTTTTCGATTCATCGGTTATGCAGGTTCGGCGCCAGCGGCGGAGGAGCTAATCCGGCAAAGGTTTCAGTCCGAAATTTGTGTACATGCTGATCTTTCAAAAAGGATTTTGGAGCATCCCATTGAGCTGGCTTATTGCCTGGCGCTGATTGATGCCAACAGCCGCTACTCCATCACGCCGCCCTGGGTGCTGAAAAATTATCCGGAAACGGAGCAAATCATGTTTCAGTTGCGCAACACGCCCTGCCTGCGTGGCTGCGCTTATTGCGACAAAGCGCTGGACATTCACCGGGGGCTGAAACGCTTTTTTGGCTTCGATGCTTACCGCAGTTTTGCCGGCGAGCCACTGCAGGAAAATGCGGTGCAGGCAGCCATCAGCAACAAATCCATCCTGGCGGTGTTTCCTACCGGCGGTGGTAAATCCATCACCTTTCAGGTGCCGGCACTGATGCACGGCGAAAGTGCCAAAGGTTTAACGGTGGTAATTTCGCCCCTGCAATCGTTGATGAAAGACCAGGTGGACAACCTCGAAAAAGCAGACATCACAGAGGCGGTTACCATCAACGGCTTGCTCGACCCGATAGAGAGAGCCAAATCTTTTGAGCGCGTGGAAGATGGCTCGGCTTCCATTCTTTATATCTCACCCGAATCGTTGCGTTCGCGCACCATCGAAAGGTTGCTGCTGGGCCGCAAAATCGTCCGCTTTGTGATAGACGAGGCGCATTGCTTTTCGGCGTGGGGACAGGATTTTAGGGTGGATTATTTGTACATTGGTGATTTTATTAAAAACATACAAGAGAAGAAAAACCTTGCCGAGGGCATCCCTGTTTCGTGTTTTACGGCTACCGCCAAACAAAAGGTGATAGAAGACATCCGCAATTATTTCAACCAAAAGCTGTCGCTACAACTCGAACTTTTCACCTCCAAAGCCTCGCGCACCAACCTGCATTTTAAGGTGTATGAAAAAGGTAACGAAGAAGAAAAATACCAGTCGCTTCGCGATTTGATAGAACAAAAAAACTGCCCGACAATCGTATATGTTTCGCGCACACGCACGGCATATTTGCTTGCCCGGCGGCTCAGCGAAGATGGTTTTGATGCCCGGCCCTACCACGGCAAAATGAATGTGCGCGAAAAAACAGCCAATCAAAATGCGTTTATCGCAGGCGACATCTCCACGATGGTTGCCACTTCGGCGTTTGGGATGGGCGTGGACAAGAAAGATGTGGGGATGGTGATCCATTATGAGATTTCTGATTCGCTGGAGAATTACGTGCAGGAAGCTGGCAGGGCAGGCCGCGACGAAAATATTGAAGCCGATTGTTATGTGCTTTTCAACGAAGAAGACCTGGGCAAACATTTTATCCTGCTCAACCAGACCAAGCTCTCCATCAAAGAGATTCAGCAGATTTGGAAGGCGATAAAAGAGATCACGCGGTTTCGTTCCACGGTGTCGAATTCGGCGCTGGAGATAGCGCGCAAGGCAGGATGGGACGACAGCGTGGTGGAAATAGAAACACGCGTAACCACCGCCATCGCCGCCTTGGAGAATGCAGGCTACCTGAAACGCGGCCAGAATATGCCACGGATTTTTGCCAACAGCATCCTCTCCAAAAATGCGCAGGAAGCCATCGATAAAATAAATGCTTCCGAAAAATTTGAGGAGCGGCAAAAGGAAATGGGAATCCGGATTATCAAGAAACTTTTTTCGGGCAAAAGCCGCAAGCAGTCGGTTGAGGATGCCGGCGAAACCCGGATAGATTACATCAGCGACCACCTCGGCATTGTGAAGGAGGAGGTGATAAATATTGTGAATCTTTTGCGCGAAGAAAAAATCCTGGCCGACGCCAAAGATTTGACAGCTTTTATAAAAAAAGGAGAGAGCATTAAAAGCTCGCTGGAAATTGTCGGGACATTCAGTCGAATCGAAAATTACCTTTTGCCTTTTATCGAAGAACGCGAAAAAACGCTGCACCTCAAAGAGCTGAACGAAGAAGCGGAGGCCGGCGGAATAGGCGAGGTGACGCCCAACAAGATCAAAACCATCCTCAATTTTTGGGCAATCAAAAACTGGATCAAACGTCGCAAGCTCGAATATTCATAAAACCATGTGGTGGTGCTGGGGCTACACGCCAAAGAAATCCTGCATGAGAAACTCGAAAACCGCCATGCACTGGCAAAGTTTATCGTTGAATTTCTTTACGAAAAAAGCAATCTGAATATCGCGGGAGCCGATGGCGGCAAAGAGGAGATTTTAGTCGAATTTTCGCTGCATGAGCTTCGGGATGCCTTTGAAAACGCCCTGGCCAGCTATGGCAAAAAGGTGACGATAGAGGATGTTGAGGATGCACTTTTTTACCTGTCGCGCATTGAAGCGATAAAAATCGAAGGGGGCTTTTTGGTGGTTTACAACCGGCTCACCATCGAGCGTCTGGAGCCGGACAACAAGAAGCGCTACAAGGCGGAAGATTATCAAAACCTGAATCAATTTTACGAAAATAAAGTACAGCAAATCCACATCGTGGGCGAGTATGCCAAGCGGATGCTCACCGACTATCGCGACGCGCTGCAGTTTGTAGAAGATTATTTTCAGTTGAACTATGGCTCTTTTTTAAATAAATATTTCAAAGGAAGCCGGCAGAACGAAATCCGGCGCAACCTCACGCCGGCCAAGTTCAGACAGCTTTTTGGGGAGCTTTCGCCCACGCAACTAAAAATTATCAACGACAAGACTACAAAATATATGGTGGTGGCCGCCGGCCCCGGAAGCGGAAAAACGCGCGTGCTGGTGCATAAACTTGCCTCGCTGCTCCTGATGGAAGACGTAAAGCATGAGCAAATGCTGATGGTCACCTTTTCGCGGGCGGCAGCCACAGAATTTAAAAAACGGCTGCTCGCACTCATCGGCAATGCCGCCAATTATATTGAGATAAAAACTTTCCACTCCTACTGTTTCGACTTGCTGGGTCGGGTGGGGAGCCTGGAGAAGTCGGATGCCATTTTGAAAACGACCATCGAAAAAATCCGCAGCAGAGAGGTGGAGCCGAGCCGCATCACAAAAACCGTGTTGGTGATCGACGAAGCGCAGGACATCGACCAGGACGAATTTGAACTGATCCGCACTTTGATGCAGCACAATGAAGAGATGCGCGTGATTGCCGTTGGCGACGACGACCAGAATATCTATGAATTCAGAGGGGCCAGCTCAAAATATCTCGAACAGTTTATTGAGATTAATAAAGCAACCAAACACGAGCTGGTGGAGAACTATCGCAGCAAGCCCAACCTGGTTGAGTTTACCAATCAGTTTGTAAAACGAATCCGCCACCGGCTCAAAAACACGCCGATCATTTCGATGCTGCCCGACAACGGAAAAATAAAACTCGTCCGTTACCAAAGCGAAAATCTCATCACGCCGCTGGTGCGGGATATTCTTACCGCCGAACTTACCGGAACCACCTGTGTGCTCACCAAAAGCAACGAAGAAGCGCTGCAAATCACCGGGCTACTTTTGAAACACGGGATGCCGGCCAAACTCATCCAGACCAACGACCGCTTTAGTTTGTACAATATTTTGGAAGTGCGCTACTTTTTGTCGCAACTGCATTTGGCCGACGATGTTTTCATCATCAGCGACGACGCCTGGGCAGAGGCAAAACGCGCGCTTACTGACAAATTTCGCAGCAGCACAAAACTGGAAATATGCCTCAACATCCTCCGCGATTTTGAAGCGACCAATCCTGTGCGGAAATACAAATCCGACCTGGAGGTTTTTATCCGCGAATCGAAGCTCGAAGACTTTTTTGATGCGCAGGGCGAAACCATTTTCGTTTCGACCATCCACAAAGCAAAAGGCAAAGAGTTCGTCAATGTTTTTTTGATGCTCGAAAACTTTTATGCCGACACCGACGAAGCCAAACGGCAGCTTTATGTGGCAATGACGCGCGCAAAGCAAACGCTGACTATCCACACCAACACCACTTATTTGGATAACATCACGGCTGAAAACTTTGAGCAAATCACCGATACGGAAATTTATCTGCCCCCCGACGAGCTGGTGATGGTTTTGGCGCACAAAGATATTTGGCTCGATTACTTTGCAGACAAGCAATATCTGGTTTCGCACCTCATCAGCGGCGAAGCGTTGACGGTACGCAACAACGAATGTATCGACGAAAAGGGGCGCTGCGGCCTGAAATTCTCAAAGCAGTTTATCGGTCAGATAGAAATGATGCAGCAGCGAAGCTACGCCTAAGGCGGGCAGTGGTAGGCTTCATCGTTTACTGGGCCAAAGAGGACGCGGAGCAGGAGGTGAAAATCATTTTGCCGGAAGTAACTTTTGAGAAGGGGGAGTGACGATTTACGATTTTAGAATTACGATTTTGGAATTGTTGATTATTTAGCGTCTGTCCGTAAAGTCAGGATTATTGAGGAAATCCATAGCCCGGGCATTTATACCCGGGATTGAAATGAAGGGATCTCAAACCCCCGCCTCGCCCGAAGTGTCGGCATAAATTCCGGGAGTTTAGATTTTCAACAGTTTGCTCCCTTTTGGGTTGGGATAAACAAACTGTCGAAAATCGAATTTCCTGGTTTTCTTCAAGCCTCTGCTAAAGAAGGCTTAGTGTAACGGTCAACCCGGCCATTACCACCGAAACCATTGTCATCAGTTTAATAAGGATATTCAACGAGGGTCCTGAAGTATCTTTAAACGGATCGCCAACGGTATCGCCAACTACGCCTGCTTTGTGGGCTTCGCTGCCTTTGCCGCCATAATTTCCTTTTTCAATAAATTTTTTGGCGTTGTCCCATGCACCTCCGGCATTGTTCATAAACACAGCCAGGGAAAACCCGGATGTGAGAACGCCGGCCAGCAAACCCACTACGCCGGCTACGCCCATGCTTGCGCCTACAATTATCGGTACGGCTATAGCTACGAGCGAAGGCAGCAACATTTCGCGCTGTGCACCTTTGGTGGATATTGCGACACATCTGGCATAATCCGGTTTTCCGGTGCCTTCCATAATTCCTTTGATTTCGCGGAACTGCCTGCGCACTTCATCTACCATAGCACCGGCAGCGCGGCCAACTGCTTTCATGGTCATCGCGCTGAAAAGAAATGCCATCATCGCGCCAAGAAAAATTCCTCCAAGAAACAGCGGGTTGAACAGGGTGATATCGTACGCTGCTGAAAAATCTTTTACCGAAGCTGTCGAAATTTTTATCACTTCAATTCCTTCCTGCACTGCCGGAGCCACATCATGATAAAAAACGTAGCTTCCTTTGGTAACAAAGCCTTCACCATTTTTGGCGATTTTATCAAACCACATCCTGATTTCTTCCATGTAAGCTGATATCAGCGCCATGGCGGTAAGGGCGGCAGAGCCAATGGCAAAACCTTTACCTGTGGCCGCAGTAGTATTTCCCAGCATATCGAGGGCGTCGGTACGTTCGCGTACTTCGTGAGGCAGGTGGGCCATTTCGGCATTGCCACCGGCATTGTCGGCAATCGGGCCAAAGGCATCGGTGGCAAGGGTGATGCCCAGTGTTGAGAGCATACCTACAGCGGCAAAACCAATTCCATAAACTCCCATAGCAAAATGTTGTGCGCCTCCGGCTGCCCAAAACGCACCCATGATGCCCAGTACGATGGTCAGAACCGGAATCCAGGTTGAATACATTCCCACTGCAAGACCTTCTATTATGGTAGTTGCCGGCCCATGCTGGGCATTTTTCGCTATATCCTTTGTTGGTTTATACTCATCCGAAGTAAAATATTCAGTTGCCTGCCCGATAATAACACCGGCACCGAGGCCAATTACCACAGCCCAGAAAACACCCCATGTTACCCAACCTAACATTACCAGTCCTATCATTGCAAGAAGAACGAGCAAAGAGCTGCCTCCCGTGCCGATCAATAAAGCGTTGAGAAGATTTTTCTGGGTAGCCGTCTCTTTGGTGCGTACCATGAAGATTCCGACAATGGAGAAGATAATTCCGATGGCCGCAACGATCATTGGCGCCAGAACGGCCTGGTAGGCAGTAAGTCCGGCATCGCTCATCACCAGTGCGGGCAGCGAAGCCCCCAGCGCCGCAGTAGCCAATATAGAGCCGGCATAGGATTCGTACAGGTCGGCACCCATGCCTGCCACATCACCTACATTGTCGCCCACATTATCGGCAATAGTGGCGGGGTTGCGCGGGTCATCTTCCGGGATTCCGGCTTCCACTTTGCCCACCAGGTCGGCGCCCACGTCGGCAGCTTTGGTGAAAATGCCTCCGCCAACGCGTGCAAACAATGCCTGGGTAGATGCGCCCATCCCAAAAGTGAGCATGGTGATGGTAATCTCAATTAGTTTAAAGCGTTCGCCAGCCGCGTTAATTACCCCGTCGGTGACAAATTCGGGATGGATATGCACCAGGTTAAGGCCGGCAAAATGAAGGCCATTTGCCATATTGTAGGGAGTGTAAACGTATTCGTTTAGTATCCAGAACCAGGCGGCAATATCAAGAAGAGCAAAACCAACCACCACCAGACCCATGACGGCGCCACTGCGAAAAGC
Source organism: Bacteroidales bacterium (assembly GCA_012523265.1). Classification (GTDB taxonomy): domain Bacteria; phylum Bacteroidota; class Bacteroidia; order Bacteroidales; family 4484-276; genus SABY01. Next base: position 15,739 of record JAAYIU010000004.1, read on the forward strand.
AACCTTCAACCCTTTATTTAACGACTGCGATGCCCCTTGGGCAGTGCGCGCGGAGGCAAAGGTGGCGGCTTTCATTCCCAAAAAACCACATAGCCCCGAGAAAAAACCACCCGTAAGAAATGCAACCGGTACGAAAGGATTCTGCACATTGAAGTAGGCCATGATAGTAAGCAGTACAAACAAAATGAGAAAAACGATAGCCACCACTTTATACTGCCTTTTCAGATAGGCCATGGCCCCTTCTCTTACGTATTGTGCTATCTCTTTCATACGTGGCGTGCCTTCCGAATTCTTCATCATCGACTTGAAGAAGATCCATGCGAAAGCCAGTGCCAGCAAGGAAGCCAAAGGAATTATTAAGAAAATGTTATCCATAATAAAATTGTTTTGTGTAACAATGGTTACGTTTTTAAATGAATAATAAAGATCGCTTTTAGCGGCCAAAAGTAAAATAATAAAATACATAATTACAATGTTATTAGCCACAGCTTAAAAAAAAGTGTTGATGGAGGTCTGAGGAGCTACGATTTTTGGACAGACACACCTTTTTGCCTGACGCAAATGCCGCGCTTTATCCTGATAATTCCCGGGGTTTATCACCACACTGTGGGAGGGGATGGA